>JAJDNP010000110.1 GCA_022340645.1 Gammaproteobacteria bacterium
GGAAATCGTGTTACCTGCCGCGACTGGTTTCAGCTTACCCTGAAAGAAGGCTTAACGGTATTTCGCGACCAGCTGTTTACCGCTGATATGAATTCTGCCGCACCTAAACGCATTGATGATGTCAACATTCTGCGAACCGCACAGTTTGCGGAAGATGCAGGCCCCATGGCGCATCCTATCCAGCCAGACTCTTACCAGGAAATTAATAACTTCTACACGGTCACTGTTTATAACAAGGGTGCAGAAGTTATCCGCATGATTTACACCCTGCTGGGCAGGGAAAAATTCCGCCAGGGAATGGATTTATATTTTGCGCGTCATGACGGACAGGCAGTAACCACGGAAGAATTTGTCTGTGCCATGGAAGATGCCAGCCAGGTTGATTTGAAGCAGTTCAGACGCTGGTACAAGCAGGCAGGCACGCCAGAAGTTTTGGTAAAAGAAAGTTTTGATGCCAACGAAAATAAATACAGGCTCGAACTGACCCAGCACACACCGGCAACGCCGCAACAGGAAAACAAGCTGCCATTTCATATACCGGTAAAAATCAGTTTAATGAAGCAGAATGCCGAGACAATACCATTACAGCAGAGCATGTCTCAGGCGCAAACTAACAGCACGGTATTGAATTTTATAGAGAATACCCAGCAGTTTGAATTTGAAAATATTGAAGAAAAACCGGTACTGTCGATATTGCAGGGTTACTCAGCGCCGGTAAAATTAAAATTCGATCGAGACGATGAAGAGCTTGCTTTTTGTATGGCGCACGAGGCCGATGATTTCAATCGCTGGGAAGCCTGGCAGCAGTTATCCAGCCGTTTGATATTGTCTCTGGTAGCCTCGATTAATGCCGGCGAAGATCTTTTGTTGCCAGATTATTATCTTCATGCCTGCAAAAAAACGCTGAATAACAAAAGCATTGATAAAGCTTTAATCGCACGTGCATTGACCTTGCCTTCGCTGACGTATATCGGCGAGATGATGCCCGTCATCGATGTTGATGCCATTCATAAAGCTCGTGAATTTATCTATTCACATCTAGCGCAGCGTCTAAAGCAGGATCTAGTGGAAACCTACCAGCGAAACACGCAGGCTGAATACAGCCTGTCGCCTCTTTCTATGGGCGAACGTTTCTTGCGCAACCAGGCATTGTCTTACCTGATGTATCTGGATGACCAGGGGGAGTTATTAGCAAAGCAGCAGTATCAGTCTGCAAATAACATGACTGAGCAGATGGCAGCATTTACCGCTTTGTTGCATCATGAAACTGCAAGTGCGGATCAGGTTGCCGAAGCATTTTATCAACAGTGGAAAAATGAACAGCTGGTAATGGATAAATGGTTTACTGTGCAGGCGACCATCCCGCATGAATCAGCAAAAGCAAGAATCAGCCAGCTGCTTGAACATCCCGATTTTGATATTAAGAATCCTAACCGGGTACGATCCTTACTGGGCGCTTTCTGTGCTGCCAACCCGCTGTGTTTTCATGATATCAGCGGCTTTGGCTATGATTTACTGGCACGATATATCGAAACAATCGATGTGTATAATCCACAGCTGGCCTCGCGTTTGTGCCTGCCATTGACGCGCTGGAAGCGGTTTAATGAAAAACGGCAGCAGTTAATGAAGTCTGAACTGCAGAGGCTGATTTCACTGCCAAAACTCTCCAAAGATGTATACGAGCTAGTGGAAAAAAGCCTGAGCTGAACAAACACCACAGGTTTTTAACGAATATCAGGGATGATTGCGGACACAACTCAGCATTAAATGACGGATTAATATTGTTTTATAATCTATAACCGATCCAGATTTTATTCAAAAAAACTGCTTCAGTTTCAAATAAATCATGCCGATGTCATGGCGGATTCATATATAGGGTCTACACTTAACTTATTGATATTGGCATTAATCGGTCTGTATATAACTAAAAAATTGTAAAGGGAGCTATGGCTTATGACGAATGTAGTTTCACTGTTCAGTGATACCCAAAAATATGAAGAGAAACCCGTCGTCGTCCTGGCAGATGATGACCCTTCTATTCGTTTAATGGTGCGCCATGTTCTCGAATCTGAAGAATTTGATATAGTCGAAGCTTCTGATGGCCTTGAAGCAATTAAAGCAGTTGAGAAACATCATCCGGCATTAATACTGCTCGATGCCGTTATGCCTGGTATTGATGGGTTTACTACCTGTCAGCAGATCAAAGACAAAGGCTACACGGATATTCCAGTGATGATGATTACCGGGCTGGATGATGATGCTTCCGTAGAAAGAGCATACGAGGTTGGCGCCATTGATTTCATTACCAAACCTATCAAATGGGCCGTACTTAAGCACCGCGTAAAATCCGTGGTTGCAAAAGTAATTGCTGAACGCAAGGTCAAGCTGCTGGCTTACCGTGACTCATTGACAAGCCTGCCTAATCGCCTGTTATTTGCTGATCGCCTGGAGCAGGCTATTATTCGCTGTGAGCGCAGCCGTGCTTCCATGGCATTAATGCTGATTGATATTGACGATTTCAAGCTTGTAAACGACTCATTTGGACATGAGGCGGGTGACAAGCTTATAAAGGCTGTTGGCCAGTTAATCTCCAGATCACTGCGCCGAGCGGACACCATCGCACGTCTTGGGGGTGATGAGTTTGCTGTCATTATTGAAGGCATAGAAAGCCCGGAAGACACCATTTCAATTGCTGATAATTTAACGACGATACTGGAGCATAATGTTCGACTGGATGACCAGGAAACATATACAAGTGCATCTATCGGTATTGCTGTTTATCCTGATGATGGTAAAGACGCACGTACCTTGCTCAAGAATGCGGATACAGCAATGTTCCGCGCTAAAGAAAATGGACGTCATTGCTTTCAGTTTTATAAACCGGAAATGAGCGTTACTGCGATGGAACGTCTGGATCTTGAAAACAGCCTGAAAGCTGCCTTCGAAAATGACGAATTCATGATTCTGTATCAGCCGGTAATTGATATACAGAAAAGTGAAATTGTCAGTGTAGAAGCCTTGCTGCGTTGGCGGCATCCAGACAAGGGTATGATTCATCCAACCGATTTCATCTCTATTGTAGAAGACAGCGGTTTGATTGTAGCTCTTGGCGAGTGGCTGATTGTTAGTGCCTGTAAGCAACTTCAGCAATGGCAGGAAGCCGGATTGAAAGATCAGCGTATATCAATAAATATTGCGCCAAGACAATTCAGGGAACAGGATCTGGTCGTTGTGTTTAAGCAGGCACTGGCTGAGCATAATATTCCTGCTTCATCATTGTGTATTGAAGTCACTGAAAGCACATTGATTGAAAATAATGGTAAAGTTGAAGCAACGTTGAAAAATTTGCGCGACATGGGCATGCAAGTTTCACTGGATGATTTCGGTACCGGTTATGCATCTTTGGCCTTTCTTAAGGACTCCCCGGTAGACATGGTGAAGATTGATCGCGCGTTTATTGCAGGTATACCCGAAAACCGCGAAGACTCTGCGATAGTGGATGCTATTTGCGGCCTGGCAAAAGGTCTAGGCCTTGCTGTAATGGCCGAGGGTGTTGAAAATATACGGCAGCTGAATGTTTTACAAAATAATGGCTGCCAGTATGCTCAGGGTTTCTACTGGAGCAAGCCCATGCCTGGTGACGAATATGAGCAGTTTTACATGAACCAGATTTATAATATTGGTTAATAAACAACTGTTTTACCAGGATACAAGAAAGCCGTTTAGTGTTAATCATTAAACGGCTTTTTTATTGCATATACAAATATACATTCTATTTCCGCAAATACACGCAAATAAATAGTTTATTTTATGTTGCTTGTAAAAATTAGAAATAGTTTGCAATAACATTATTAATATTAAAGACTTTTAAAGGAATTATTTGATATTTGCGTTTATATGCGTGCATTTGCGGATAATATTGTTTTTTTTACTTATAAATTAATAAAATTATGAAGCTTTTAATCACTGGTGCAAATCGCGGCATTGGCCTTGAGATGGTGAAATATTCTGTGGAACAGGGCTGGTCTGTTTTTGCCTGTTGCCGCAATCCGCACAATGCCGATACATTGTTTAATGTCGCCAAACTTTCTAATGGAAAGGTCAGTGTTCACATTGCCGATATGCTGGAAATGTCCACCATTCAGGCACTATCTTATGAGCTGCGAAACGAGCCGCTTGATATGTTAATTAATAATGCGGGTATTTATGGTTCTGATAAGAATAAATTTGGCAGCGTCGATGCAGCCAGCTGGCTGCAGACTTTCCAGGTAAATACTATTGCACCGCTAAAAATGGTAGAAGCATTTACAGAGCAGTTACTCATGGGCAAAAGGAAACTTGTAGCCTGCATGAGTAGCAAAATGGGAAGCATGGCAGATAATGGTTCTGGCAATAGCTACATATACCGCTCCAGCAAAGCTGCGTTGAATGCAGTGGTTAAAAGCCTTTCAATCGACCTGAAAGAGCAGGGCATCATCAGTGTTGCGCTTCATCCCGGATGGGTAAAAACTGATATGGGCGGTTCCAATGCCGAGATTACGACACGAGAATGTGTTGAACACTTATTTAACCATTTAACACACCTTACGCTTGATGATAGTGGACGCTTTATAGATATCGACGGCAGTGATATTCCCTGGTAGTCAGGCGTCGAGACCTGGTCTCCTGTTTTAAACCTGATAGAAAAAACAGATGTTGTTTCATGATATAGAAAAATTAAAACTGCTGGTTAAAGCTGCCGCCAATGAAGAAATACTGAAAGATTTTGGTCATTCCAAATGCGAATACAAGCTGGATGGCAGTGTTGTTACACCTGCTGACCTGGCAATGGAAAGCCGCATGGAAAAAGAATTAAAGCAGCATTGGCCACAGTACGGCATTCTCGGGGAGGAGATGCTGGAAGATAAACAACAGTCAATTATAAATCAGGCTGAACTGAATAAAGACTGGGGCTACTGGTGTGTCGATCCCCTCGATGGCAGTACTAATTACGCGGCAGGATTGCCTTTTTTTGCTGTCTCGGTCGCCTTGATTATCAATAATCAGCAGCAACTGGCTGTTGTTTATGACCCGGTGCGGGATGAAATGTTTACCGCAATAAAAGGCCATGGCGCTTATTTAAACGAGCGAAGAGTCGGCCAGGTAAATAGTCTTTCAAAGATAAAGTTCCCTGAAAACAAGCCAATCGTAGCTGAAATTGATTTAAAGCGCCTGCCTGGGGAGCTTGCTATGAAACTGCTCAATGAAAGTATTTTTGCGTCACAACGCAATATAGGTTCATCAGTGCTTGACTGGTGCTGGTTAGCTGCGGGGCGTTTTGATATCTACCTGCACGGCGGGCAGAAACTGTGGGATTATGCGGCGGGCAGTTTGATTTTTCATGAAGCAGGCGGGCATTCTATAGCTTTAGATAATGAAGCCGTGTTTCGTGGCCAGCTGGAACTCAGGTCCGTTTTAGCCTGTATTGATAAATCACTATTTGATTACTGGTATCAGTGGATAGGCATCGGAGATTAGTTATTAGTCATTTGTCTTTAGTCGTCAGTTGTTAGTTTGCAGTTAATAGCGAAAAACATTGTTAATTTCAGCAGTAATTTATAAGATTATTGCCAACTGCCAACTGCCAACTGCCAACTGCCAACTGCCAACTGCCAACTATTTTTTAACGGTTAGCAACGATTGGCGGACGAAGAATATTTCTGATTTTGTTTTCCAGTTGTTCTTTATCCTTTGTGTGGAAACGCATATTAGCTTCTATTATTTGTCCATTTTTGTCGATAATGTAAGAACTGGGCATTGCCTTTAAATCATAAGATTCAGCGGTATTGCCCTGGGGATCATATGCAATGTCGAATTTTGCCGGTATTTGTTTTAAAAACTTATCTGCGTTTTCTCGTGATTCGTCAAGGTTAACGGCAATTACTTTAAAACCTTCCTTGCCGTATAAAGACTGCATTTTATTCATCCAGTTGAATGAGTTACGGCAAGGTAAACACCATGATGCCCAGAAATCAAGATAGACAACCTGGCCTCGATAATCACTTAATTTAACTTGCTTTTTCTGTCCATCCAGTTTGAATTCCGGCGCCTCTGCTGACAGGGCATTGCTGAATCCGGATAATCCGATCAGTAGAACCGATAGCGACATTCGTAAAACTGACGCGAACATAATTAACTCCGTAGTAAATAATTACAAACACAGTCAATAAACTTGCTAAATCAATATGTGAAACTGATTTGGCCAGTTTGATTTTGGTTATTTACTTTGGTTATTTACGTTTTGAGGCAATTACGTAATGTTTGAATCGTGATTTGAATGGATATTGAAAATCC
>JAJDNP010000113.1 GCA_022340645.1 Gammaproteobacteria bacterium
ATGGATTGGGAACTGTTGTGCGAGACCGTATGCCGCATGGATGCGGCATTCGAGCGTACAAGGAAGTATTCACAGCGTGTCTCGGGCGACCGTTGCCAGTTCATGTTTCGGATGCATAAACAGTTATCTCTTTCATGTATATTTATAATTAATTTATCTGAAACCTGTCATGTTTATGCTGGCTCTACACTGCTACAAATTTTGTCAGCTTTTCATATACCCAGAGACATACCTGGAGACATGAATATACGCACGTCTCAAATCTTAAGCAAGCTTCGGTGGTGAAAAGGGTCTGCATTTAACTGCTTAAGGTGACAATACCATTTGTAGAATTAACAGGTAATCAGATAAATTAATCTCACCGTCTGGTGCTGCCGGTGGATAGACATCACCATGCGCCAAATCTTGCGGTGTTACGGGATTGATAAAACCAAGCACTATTCGTTGAGCTATTAATAAATCAGCGCTATTTACTTCACCATCCGCTGCACCATAAGGCGCCAGATCACCATCTGGCGCAACCAGTGGATCAGGGTCTGCGCCATCAGCTAGCCCATCGTTATCAGTATCAGGGTTATTTGGATCGGTATCAACACCCTCCTGGTAAGTGTTTGGGTCGTGATCAGCGTTTACCTCATCAAAATCGCTTAGACTATCACCGTCGCTATCACTATTAAGTGGGTCTGTGCCGAGGCTGGCTTCTACTGCATCGCCAAGACCATCGTTATCATCATCCGGGTCTACGTTGTCGATAATCCCGTCTCCATCCGTATCAAGTGGGACATTGTAGGGATTCCAGCTGGTGTCGATAGTCAGCGATGGAGCAAATGCATTGGCAATGTCCTGCCAGGGTACCAGTTTGAAATTACTTTCGTTGCCGTCCTGTGCAATAAACACGCCCTCGGGAAATTCCGTACCGAGTCCAGCATTGCTGAACTCTATGCCATCGGTTTCGGAAGTTCCTGAGATACCATTGCCGGGTACAATATTGAATGTTCCAATATACCTGTTATCAGCTTCACGCTGATAAAGAACATACTCACTACTACCCTGGCTGGAAGCCGCCAGGTAACCGGAACCATTACTGGCGTGATATATAGCCAGTCCCTCAACAGCTGCTGTCAGATGTCCTTGGGAGCCCGTTAAATCGACTTGTATTCGTGTAGATCCATCAGTTGGCTCAGCACCATATCGCCAGATGCCAACTTCTTCTTCCCCTATATAAAATGTACTAAATTCATCGTCTACAACGCACCCCTCGGTCTGTGTGCCAACATCAAAGCTCCGTACCTTAATGCCGCCGACCTGGCCATTACCATTATCAACCAGCTCCCACTGTTCAACTTCTCCCAGTTTACTATTAATAAAGGTATATATTTTTCCGGAAACGGGACTTTTATACATGCAGCTGCCGTAGACGACAATACCGGCATTGATGCCGCCTCCCGCTGCGACATTTGACAACAAGCCTGTCGTGCGGTTGACCCTGTAAATAGCGATGCTGTCATTCGTACGGTTTCCAGCAGTCACCAGGTCAACCAGTTCACCGTCAAGTATAAAGTTGTAGCGAAGATCGACATTATTCATCATGCCGTCTGCAAGGAGCTGTACCTCACTACCCGTAAGTTCATACACATGGAGGCCACGCCACTTGTCCGTGCCGATTATTCTGCTTTGCGATGGATTGGCTGGATGCAGCCATATTGCTATATCATCAGCAGGTGCCCGCCAGTCTCCTATACTGCCTTCCGGTGCTTGTGGGACTGTGTCGGTTTCTACAGTCGCTGACACAGACACACGCCTTGGGTGTGTGCCCTGAAAGTACTCGTTCAGATTGCTAACACCATCCAGGTCACCATCGATATCAGCATCGTCGGGGTCCAGAGCATCAAGGCCATAGAAGTCTTCCCAGGCATCTGGCATGCTGTCACCATCTGTATCCTGAGGTGCTTGCGAGTAAGTAATGGTAAGTTTTGGACGTTGTGCAGCAACAGCAGTCTCTCGTGACATCATATCCAGGCCATCTGTCACGCTGGCATCTGCAATGATCAGCCCATGATTTGAATTCGAATCATTTACCCATGCCTGCACCACCGCCCGTCCATTGCTATTCAGGCTAAACGTGTAGCTGCCTGTGCTACTTGCGCTTACTGAACCCAACACTATACTGCCACGGTCCAACGCGCCCCGGGCACCGGCTACCTGCCAGCTCGCTCCTGCTGCCGACTCATTCCAGGTAGCTTCCGTTTCACTCCATGGTGCCAGTAGTTGATAGACACCATAACTCCCTGAACTGCTATTGGTTACCTGAATAGTAATATCAACACTTTCAATGACACTTCCAGGCTCAATAACTGATATATCCCAGCGAAGCATAGTGGACACATCGTTACCGCTTCCCGAAGGATCATCACCGTCAACAAAGAGTTCTGTATAGAGACCAGATACAGTATTTGGCTGATTCTCGGATAATGAAGTGTCACGCGTACCAGCATAGGATGGATTCGGCTCAACTCCATCCTGGAAGGACAAGGCATTTGCCACTAGTGCTAACAGCGAGATGACCACAAGAATCACCCCGGAAACTAACATTCTGATTTTTTTCATTATCTTCGCCAGAATATACAAATGATTTCCAGCCACTAATCTGAAGTAATACTAAAGTCGTTAATGATGATGCTTTAGTAGCAATTCGCCGCTTATATACTCCCGCTTTTTTTATTTATTTACTTACTTTATAAAATAAATTGTTTCAGAATTGATATATCGTTGCAATGACAATTCACAAAATATGAAGATATCAATAAACATAAGTACATGCTGAATACCTTATACACAATGTGTATTTTAGCTTGCACTTTGTGCAGGGATTTATTTGTCTGACAGCTGTTCGTGGCCCGGACTGTGTGGAAAGTCGAAAAATATTGAATAACACCTGGATTGTCACTATTGACACGATTCCTGAATGAATAACCATTCGGTCCGACGATTATATTGCTTTGACTTGTAAAGGGTGTTTAAACTTTCCCTATGTCAGCCTGGCAGGCGTCTCCGGGAAAGCCTGTGTAATCCTGGCTAGAAGATAAAAGGGTCGGGTATAATATTTTCGATTAGTACATTGAAAATACTGCTCGCTGAGGCAGTTTTATTTTGTTACAGGTAACAGTCATGTCAGTAATGCCATCAGATGATATCAGGCTGCTGGACCCTTATTCATTACTGGCGGCGCTTGGTAAAAAAGTCATTCGGCCCGGTGGACGCGGCTCTTCCGAGGCGATTTTTCGTCTGGCTGATTTTCAACCTGCACAGCAAGTCCTGGATATTGGCTGTGGCGTGGGTACTACAGCCATCCAGATTGCTTCTCGATTTGGCTGCCAGGTGACGGCGGTGGATATCGATAACCGAATGATCGGATTTGCGGAAAGCAATATTCACAAGGCCGGTGTTACGGAAAAGATAAGCCTGCAGCAGGGCGATATACTGGCGTTGCCATATGCGGATAGTGTTTTCGATGTAGTCACGATAGAAGCGGTCAGTATGTTTATCAGGGACCAGCAGGCTGCAATTCGTGAAGCAGTTAGAGTATGTAAACCGGGTGGTTATGTTTTCGATCACGAGTTTGTGTGGGTCAGGACACCGCCAGCCGACCTGCGTCTGGAATTTGATAATATAGTATGCAGTGGTATGAGCTTCGAAACGGAACATGAATGGCGGGATCTGTTCTTATATTCAGGACAGCATGATATTCAGGTTATTCCGATACCGTTTGATTTGCTGACATTCCGGGGTATGCTGCGTGATGAAGGATTGTCGGGCACTATTTCTTTTCTTGCCCGCACGCTGTCACGACAGGCCTATATATCGAGAATGCTGTGGTTAATCAGGGTGCTTAATAAAGTTGCTCCCTATTTGAGTTCCGTGGTGATAGCCTGTAAGAAGAAAGATGGCGGTACAAATAGTTTTCAATCCAGTCATCAGTTTTAAACAATATAGGTGCTGATTATATGCAAAAAGTTTTCTTACTAACATTGTTATGCCTGTTTCATGGTTTTGCTTACGCCGAGAATACTGATTCATCGCCCCTGAATGTGCAATCGGCTGATCACGCGCAGTTGCAGTATGATGAAGCAGAAAATGAGATGCCATCGATATACACTTTACTGGCGGAAATGAACAGAAATACCAGCCATACAAATCAGCTGCTGGAAAAGATTTCATCCGATGGCTGCAGCCGGCAACTGCAGGTGGACACCATTGGCCTGGTGGCTAACATGAACCGCAACATTCAGATTATGACAAGCATCATGGTGCGGATGGGTTATAACATAGAAGAGTTGAGCAGGGCGCCGAAGAAGATGAACGACCTGCCATTTATGCCCTAGTTGCACTGCAATACCAGGGTCAGTCACTTGCATCGAGGACGTGAGTCCGGTGACGCGGTTTGCGTTTATCGAAAGATGTTCATACCGAGTGATGTGTATCGTCAAGCAGTTCCAGCCAGCTTTCGGCAAGCCGAGGGAAATCAATGCCGCCACTTACTTCATAAATGCTCACACCGTCAAGTTGATCCAGGTAAGCCTGCTCATCAAAGCCGGCGGTATCCTGGTGGAAGCTGCCATCAGCGTACTGGTAGAAAGGACCGGGCGATTTCATCATGGTGCCCAGTAAGTCACGACGTCGGTTCAAATCTACCTGTTCAACTTTCAGCGGTTTGTCACTGCCGCGCTGCCAGTTAAGTAACAGCATAGCATCAAGAGGTGCTTCATTGACTATACGACCCGGTCCGTAGAGCTGTTCAATAGATACATCGTACTTGTCTTCCAGTTCCCACAACTTGCCTGCCGGCATCGACAGTAGTGAATGGCGTTGCTCACTCGGGATGAGGCTGTGAAGATTTGGATCATGAACAATGGTGCCGGGATTCACGCGCGGCAGCTTGGGGATGCCACGGGCGAGAACGCCATCTGCTGTGTTGCGAATAAACAGGCGGTCATTGGTGAGATAAAACATTCCATCATGTCCCAGTAAATGCAGCATCAGGGTTGACTTGCCGCCGCCGGAAAAGCCTGCAATGCCGAAACCCCTGTTCTGCTTGTCCTGGCCATGATAAACCAGCGCGGCCGCATGACAGATCAGCCAGCCCCGGCGTTGCAGCCAGTTCATATACTGGGTGTTGATAAAATTGATGACCTGGTTGTCGTTTTGCAGGCAAGGACCCGCTGCAATACGGCTTTTCTCACTTTGCAGAAACAGCATGCCGGTGCGCACCTTGAGCAAAACACGTACCCCCGGGATATCAAAGTAGGCGTCCTTGCGCCCGGTTTTACCCGGTTCGCGTGCCCAGTCGATAAAGTCCAGTCCTGAATTTAACACCCTGGACTCAATGGCAAGGATCTCGATATCCGGTGTCGTGGTGGAGACAATGTGTGCAAAATAGTCTGCCAGGCGCTCAAGCAATACTGAGCTGTTTGAGCGGATACGCATTTTGTAATTACCCGTATCCAGGTCCAGTGATTCATCGAGCAATTCAGTATTACCTCGAAGTGTGTCCTCAAGTGAAGTTATATCGATGTTAACTGGCATAGCATGTTTGCTCGTTTGTTTAGTATTTGGCCTTTGTTAAGACTGACTCAGGAAGGCAGCAGTGAGGACCGGATATCACGGATTAATGTTTCGACATCTTCGAGTTCCCGCACTCGTGTCCACAGCCTGTCTGGCGACCTGGCGTAGATATCGAGCAACCTGTCTACCGGCACCCAGACCAGTTCACGGCGTTTTTTGAAGCGGCCGCTGGTATCGGATTGCCACTCGCTGTTCATCATGTGGATATTGCGAAAAGGGAATTCAATGAAGTAGCTTACCCAGTCCTTTGGTTTATCCCCATTGCCCGGCTTTCGACGTCGCCACCAGTGCGGATGTGCTGACAGGGTTTGCTCGAATATTTTGTCTACCTGTACAAGTTGCCGGGTTATACGGGCATCAGAGCGGCTTGCCGTCTTCAGGTCATCGCCGAGGTACATTGTTTCGGTTTCCTCGACAAACTCGCGCATAGCGGTAGCACGGTAATCTTCACCTTTACCCAGGCCGCCGCCGAAGTCAATCAGGTAGCCGGTTTTTCTGCCACTGAAAGTTTTCTGAAACAGAAACAGAAGCTCGCCATTGTTAATTGTCAGCGGGATAACACCTGCGCCCATAAGCCGGGTCTCCTATGCAAATATGTTCTAAACATAATAATATCATCAGCGCAGATGTTCCTTGCAGTTGTAGCTTCTAATTTATTTGGACAAATATTGCAGGCGTGAAAAAATATCTTGAATTATTTTCACCTAAGCCTCTAATGGGTGATATATAGATGTTTTTCCTATGTTATGTGCACGATTTCAGGAAACATTGTCACAGTTGTCCGAGTAAATATTCGGCATGTCCATCTGCCTCACCCTTTCAGGACTGTCGCTCAAATAGTTGCAGACGATTTAGTCGAAGCTGAACCGATGAAATCAGGCTGCAACCGTCATTGGGTCAAACACCTTGATGTAGGGATGATCGGTGCTGATGCCGATTATCCGTCCCTGGGGGTGGATGATGGTGACGGCGGCGCCCGGTCCTTTCAGTCCCTCCTTTTCACGCGAGTTTCTATCCAGCGTGGTGTCACATTCAACATTAAGCAGTCCCTTGCGCATCATCAGCCGCTGTCCATGATGCAGGTTGCGATGCCCGTGCACCAGTACATGAATTCCTTTTTTACGAACCTTCTTCACGCCATGACGCGTCAGCGGCATGTCAACGTTGCGGTACTTGGTGCGAATGATGTTGGCAAACGGGCCGTAATAAAAATCAAAAGGATCATCAAACATCAGTTTGCGAAACTTCCTGTTGAGGTACTTCCAGCTTCTCTCGCTGAGAATGCTCGCAATGCGGTCATCGATTCCAGCATGCAGAAACAGGAACGAGCCGTTGCGGTAGCATAAGTTCATATGTTTATAGAACCAGGCAAATTCCCCTTTGGGGTTCAGGAACAGTTCCTGCCATTTCATGGCGGCCGCGTAGACCATGCGGATCGACAGGCCTGCCTTCTGGCTGTCTTCATCGAACTGTTGAATTTTCTGCTGCAGGTTTTTTACTTCCTTGTTGATGGTTGGTTCCGGCATTTTCCACACGGCCTGTTTGGGGAAATCCTGAAACCAGCGTTTTGGTGGATATAAAAGCCGCCTGCATTCACGGCTGTTTGGCAGGCCTTTTAGCGCATTTTTGTCCTGCAAATACTGATTGCTGATTTCCTTCAGCAACGGCACCATTTTTCGCCCCATGCGGATGAAAAAATGATCGGTCCTGGGATCGGCTTCCAGGTTGATACTGCGTATTCCCAGCAGCATTCGAACATCATGGTTGCCGGCGAGAATTATGACATCGGCGGAGCTGTCGATGAGGATCTTGATGATGCGCAGCAGGCGTAATGTGCTCGGGCCCTTGTCGAAACAGTCACCGCCAATGAGGAAGCGTCCTTTGCGGCCTTCACTGGTCAGCTTGAGATCCTTGTCGCGCGGCCCGGTTTTTTTAACACCGCCGGAAGCAACCAGTGAAGCAATAAAAGCATCGGCATCGCCGTGTATGTCGGAGATAAAATAAAGATGCCGTTTTGGCCACTTCCACGGCTCATTGCCGATAATCCCGGCCAGTTCCTTCTGATAGGCGGCGCCGTGATAACTGTCCTTTTTGATCGAGCGGTGTTTGCCGGTATGCCAGTGCTGGCTTTCTGTCGGCAGGGAAGTCCCGGTCCACTGTTCACCACGATAACGGGGTAACAGCCTGTTTTTGTGCTTTTTGCTCATGATCCTGAGTCTAGCCCGGATATTTCATAGGAATACAGAATTATGGGGAAATCTCAGCGAGTCAGTTTGGCCGATTCGCCGAAAAGCATAGCCATAGCTATGGTTACAGGCGAATCGTTCCCAAAATAAATTAATCATGGGGCCGCTGAGATTTTTCCAAAAACTGTATAGCGATGCCCGGTACATAGTGTGTTTTGCTAAGATACTAATATTTATTAATGGAATCATAATGTTAAGTTATACTTTCAGTGTTCCTATGAAATATCCGGGCTAGTCCAGGTACTGTGAATTTGCCGATCGAACTTTCCACTCGCCTGCAATATGCTGCCAGCAGCCATCATCAACAAACTCCAGGAAAACCGGGCAACCGTGATACATGCTGAGACGGGCTATCTGCTCGTATGCTAGCACGCCAAGATGCCAGGCAGCATGGCGAAAGGCGGCGCCGTGGCCGACAAATAACTTGAGTGTATCAGTGTCTTCATCAGGCAATGCAGACATACGGCGGAGCAGGTGGCTGGCCACGCGTTCACCGGCCTCGAGCATCGACTCCGCGCCCTGCAGCGGCAGGCGGTACTCGCTGTTCGATTTCCAGTCATCCGGCAAATCCGTGTAGCGCGGGTCGTTATGGATAATATCGCGAATTTGCTCGCTGGTCAGGTTGGCGGCGCAGCCCACGCTGCGCTCTGCCAGTTCATCAAAACTTTGCAGCTGCAGTTGCCGTGATAATTTTTCACCGAGGCTGTCAGCGATGATCTGCGCGGTCTGCCAGCCTCGCAGCATGCGCGAACAGTCGATCTCAGGGTTCAGGGACCAGTTATGCTGCCGTAGAATGCTGGCGATGCTGTCGGCGCTTTCAGCTGCCTGTTTTTCACCGTCGGCATTTAGCGGGAAAGGCTGATGAGCGCTGGGGGCGCCGGGTATCTGGTAATAGTCGCCATGGCGAATGATGGCCGCGATACGCCTGCTCATATTAGTGCTCTATCCACAGGAACGCTGAATCGGTAATATTATTTGGGCAGGGCACTACTGGATCTCCCGCATAACATGTTCCACGTACAGCGCTGCCGCATCAATGCCGATACCGTCTTTCGCACCCTGGAAACCGCCAAACGCGGATACCTCGAAGACAACCGGGCCGGTGCCGGTCTCCGCGACATCAACGGTAGTGAAATCCATGTTGAACAGGCTCTGTGCCTTGTGGGCCAGTGCAATGACTTCATCCGAAGGCATATATGCTTCATAACGCCCACCGCTGTGAATCGTGGTGTTCCATGCCTCGTTTTGCGGCACCCTGGCATATGTCCCGAGATAGTTGCCGGCGAGAAAAGCCATACCCAGATCCTTGCCTGGCAGGTTAATCTTGCGCTGGATATACATCACCGGGTTGTCCCTGTTGAACCCGCGAATGGCGCGTTCCATGTCCGCGGACGAAAGTTCAGCATTTATGATAGTCATGCCGCGCGCCTTGGTCGAATACAGCGGCTTGAACACGGCGCTGCCGAAATCCCTGACCGTGTCCATGGCATATTCGACACTTTCGGTTATCCGCGTATCAGGCATCGGGATGCCGGCATTGTGCAGGGTTACCGTGCAGCTCAGTCGGTCGATAAGCCGTAACATGCTTTGTGCCGGACTGAATACCCGCACGCCCGCCTGTTCCGCGACCCGCAGCAGTTCCAGCCGGTCGAGCGTGGCTGATGAATAGCGCGCACTGATCTTCTTTACGATCAGTGCATTAAGCTGACACAGGTTGTGTTCGCCATAAAACAGCGCATTGCGCTCAAGGTCGAGGCTAACATCCGCCATGTCGATAACCAGCCTGAAACCGGTCTGTTGCTTGACCGCGTCAGCCAGTGTTTCGGTGGACCACTTGCCCGGGATGCCTATGACGCCTATTTTTTTAGCCAATGAAAATCTCCTTGATGGGAAGGTGGAAATGCTGCATCTTTTTGGGGCTGGTAGCGAGGACTAACTCCAGCAGATATCGCGCACGCAGCCACATGGCGCTGGCCAATGTTTTGTCAACCACGAAGCGCGTAGAAGTCGCAAATGAGCGTGCCAGTCCGAGCGCCAGCCTGAGCTCAAATGTGCTGTCGCCTGCTTTCTCCGCATAGGCAGCGCTAAAATCGTAGAAACGCCTGTTAAGCTCGCTAATGCGCCGGCGAATTGCAGGGTCAACCACCGCCAGGCGGTAGCTGGAAACCATGAATACCGAGATGTCCTGCACATAGTCCATGTAATCGGAGCGGTGCAGGTCGATGAAATTTATTTTACGTTCCATTGGATCATAAATAATGTTGTCGACGTTGAAGTCTCCGTGAATATAAACAGAGAACGGCGCTTTCAGTCCCGCTTCGTATTTGCGTGCCCGCTTTAGCAGGGCGCCGAATGACGGCACCGCGGTACCGCATATCCGGCTGTCACTCTGGATAAATTCGGGGTGAAGCGCGTAAACATCATGCAGCCGCTTTTCCAGTTGTTCCATATGGTTTGCTGATACTGATTTTTTAGTGCATGTCTCGTTCCACACGGATTTCAGCGTTTTCTGCAGCTGTTTCATTGCCTGGTTTAACAGTTTTGGCGGCTCGTGCAGCAGTATCTGTTCGAAGGTCAGGCCGGCAAGGTGTTCGATAAGCAATGATGCCGACTGACCCTGCTTGTGATAGGAAAGAATCTTCGGCGCCAGCCCGGGAAAAATTTCGTGCCAGTTTTTTACCCCCTGGCGCTCTTCCTTGAGCTTGCGCTTCTGACCGTCCTTGAAAATCGCCAGCTGCTCGTTGCCTTTGTTGTCAGTGGTGCTGACACCGGAAATGCCGCTGCCTGACCGGGTCTGGGCAACCGCCTCCAGCACCAGTTTCGACCCATTATCGGTGCCTGCCAGATGTTCAACCGAGGCCTGCAGGGAATGATAGCGTTCGGTGTTAAAAGGCTGTCCCAGGCTGACCGAGATAATCGCTTCGCTGATATTGAGCAACACATCGCCCATCTGCTCGATAGAATGAGCGACAAACAGCGCGGCAACCAGGTCCTCGGTATGCTTGTTTTTCCGTAACTTGAGGTCGCGGATGTGTTTTTTTAGCAGCCTGGTGTAGGCACAATCGAGCTTTTTCTCGATACGGCCAATCTTCAGGGCAAGCTGTGTGTCGCCTTTGTCCAGTGCAGGTTCAATCATTTGAATACCCTTGTCGATATGGCCAAGCAGCGACATGTAAAGTTTAGACGTCAAATAGCCGGTGTCATTAAGGTAGCCAACCTGGTGAATACAGTCGCGGCAGAGCTCTGCGATACGGTCAAGGTCGGTGGCGATGGTTTCCAGCGAACGAAGAAAGCTGGCCTCGTTGTGAACATCTTTGGCGTGCAAAATTCTGCCAAGGCAGCTGCTATGAATGCTGGTCTTCAGGTTGTTGGTATATCCGCTGCGATCGAGAATGCGCCTGGCCACGGTTACCGAGTGTGTTTCAAAATAAGTCTGCAGGTTGTTAAGCTGCGAACTGACTTCGATAATCAGAAAACGCAAGTTCTCGCGAATGCTCTTTGGTATATGCATGGCTAATCAAAGATTCCCGGATATACCGCGGTTTTTTCCTGCAGGATACGCGGCAGGAATTCAGCCAGCGAAGGCGGCCAGAGCGGCAAGCTTGTGAGTTTTTCCAGTTCAATCCAGACCACCTCAACCTGGTGTCTGTCGGGATGATGCCCATTCTGCGGTGTATAGTTTTTATCGATCTCACATGCAAACAGGAATTCCACCAGGTGGCGCGTTGATGGCGGCACGGTATCCCGCGGTTTGAACCAGTCTGCGACATGCAGCAATGAAATAACCCGGACATCGGTGTTAATTTCCTCCCGGCATTCCCTGTTCAGCGCTGTTGTCAGGTTTTCCTGCGTGTCCTGCGCGCCGCCCGGCAGGGCGAAGCGTTGACTGCCGTCTTCATATTCTTTTCTGATCAGCAGAATGCAGCCGTCGCGAATAATTACAGCGCGTACGGCATTGCGTATGCCTGGATCCAGGTTATCCAAAAGCAGCACCTGGATCTTTAATTTGCAGCACTGCGATAATGCAGAACTTTGCGAGAGTTTTCATTTTTGTACGCCTGTGTCAGGCTGATATAAACGTGTGTTCGTTATATCTTATATTTTTCAGTAACAGAACACCAAACAGCATATATACCATCAATTTGCTGCGTAGTTTTTCTATATCGGTACGATTTGCTTATTGTCAAAGTTCTTTAACAATATCGCATATATACTGGTAAACGTAAACATCACATCTATGATTGTCTTTATGAAAGCTATCCAGGTAACACGTGCAATACAGATGCCTGACCTGCTGCGCCTGGGGCGATATCAGAAAGCCCCCGAACTCGGTCCGCATATCCTGTTTTTCAGCGGCGGCTCTGCACTGAATGTCGTCAGCCAGGTTCTCAAGTCGTATTCACACAATTCGATTCACATGGTCACGCCATTCGATTCCGGCGGCAGTTCGGCTGTGCTGCGCAAAGCCTTTGGTATGCCATCGATCGGTGATCTTCGCAGCCGCCTGATGGCACTGGCCGATGAGACGTTTACCGGGCATCCTGAAGTTTACGCACTGTTCACACATCGCTTCAGCAAAAAAGCCAGGAATTCCGATTTACTGGTACAACTGGACGCGATATGCGCGGGCAAGAATGAGCTTATCCGGGCGGTGCCTAACCCGATGCGGAGTCTCATTTGTAGCCAGCTCGGTTATTTCTGTGACGTCATGCCGGCCACGTTCGATTTACGCGGTGCAAGCATCGGCAATCTTATTCTTGCCGGCGGCTACCTGAACAATCACCAGCATCTTGACCCGATCATTTTTCTGTTTTCAAAACTGGTCGGTGTACGCGGTACCGTAAAAGCAATTGTCAATGACAACCTGCACCTGGGCGCAGACCTGGAGGATGGCAGCCGTATTATTGGCCAGCACCGGCTGACCGGCAAAGAGCAGGCGCCGCTGACATCGCCGATAAAACAGCTGTTTCTCTCGGCTGATGCTGACACATTCAAGCCGGCACAGGCAAAGCTTCGCAAGAAGAGCCGCAAGCTGATTGCAAGCGCTGAACTCATCTGCTATCCGCCTGGAAGTTTTTATACCAGCCTGATTGCGAACCTGTTGCCTGACGGGGTCGGCGAGGCGATCGCCAGCAATAACTGCCCCAAGATTTATATCCCCAATCTCGGCAGGGATCCGGAGCAGATCGGCATGACCATGGATTCATCCATACAGACGCTGCTTCATTATCTTAAAGCCAGCGCGGGACCGAAACATAAAACATCACGGCTGCTCAACTTTGTTTTGTACGACAGCAGGTATAAGAGTCACTTAAGCCCGGTATCGGCTGAACTGCTTGAAGAACTGGGTGTCCAGCTGGTCGATACGCAACTGGTCTGCTCATCCGATAAACGGTGTTACGACCCGGAATTGCTGGTATCGGCATTGCTGTCACTGACATAATCTTATTAAATTTCTGACGGGTTATTGATAACTGTCCTGCCATACTAAAGCGTAAGTGTAATTCTGCTGCACTAAAGTCAGGACCGTGAATCACGGTCTGGAAAGACCTGTTCATTAATACTACTGGTAAGCTCGTATAAATTATATGATCATGTGTAATAGTTGTGCTTCGATCTGACACTTTCATCATCAGGTCTTGATTTGGTCTGGTACTGGCCAATGTCTCATTTTAAACAAGTAACAGACCTCCAGATAATTTAATTAACCGGAGAAAACGGCCATGTACAGACTGCCAGGAAAAACTATTTATTCCGCAAATGAACGCAAATAATAAACATTGATTAAAACGATTCCAGGCTTTTAAATATCTGTGTTCATCTGCGTTTATCTGTGGATAATTTATTTTTTTGTTTTTAATAATTCGCGTGTATTTGCGTTCATTTGCGGAAGAATCTAATAGTTTTTTCTTTTTCACCAACGGGCGTTCAGGGTCGTCTTCATTCTGTCATCTGATTTCTATGAGCGTCCGCAATATGTACAATACCAGCCACTCAGGCGCTTGTGGTTGTCAGCTCGACTCTGAATAAATACATCAACGTGTCAGATCAGGTCTGAGTTACTACAGATCATGATTATTGAGTAAGATAGATAATCATTGCGCCTGCAACCATGGTAACCGCCCCGGTCAGCCTGTATTTCGTAAATGTTTCCCGGAACATTAAAAACCCGGCGACTGAAGTAATCAAAATGCTTAATCTTTTTACTGCAAGGACTTCCGCAACGTTTCCCGTTGTGAGGGCATTCATCTGAAATATAGCTTCGAAAAAATAACTCATTCCGATGAAGAATAAAATCACGAGTTCAGCTTTTCCAGTTCCTGCCCTGTTACCTGGTTTTGCAAAGAAACCCACGTAAACGCCAAGCATAAACAACAGTATGAGGCCTCTTGTCTCAAGCGAAAACCACACATAGGCTAAAGGGCTGGAAGCCAGGGTTGCAGTTTTGTCATATACGCTGGAAACAGAATAGATCAATGCAACAAATATCACGAGTAATGTGCCGTTGTTTCCAAGAGCACGCCTGCCGCCAAGTTTAATAAAATCATTAAAAGATCTTGCTTCAATCCCCAGTGCGCCAAATACAACCAGGCATATACCTGACGTGCTACATCCAGACAGTTCTTCTCCACGAAGAATATATGCAAGGTAAATAGTAAAAACGGGCGTAAGTGATAAGAAAGGTATGGCGCGAGAAATTTCACTATGTTTTATCGCGCTTATCAATAAAATAATCCCCAGGACATTTAAAGCTACGCTTATCGAGGCTGGAACAAGAAAATCTGAGTTAACAGGGATGCTGGTATAGAAAATTAAAGGTAATATGATTAAAGCTGCATAAACGTGACTATATGCCGCTATTGCCAGGGTATCTACATCATACAGTTTTTTCGTCAAAATCTGGCTCGCTGATTTTGAGCAGGCGGAAAATAAGGATAGTTCGATCCACATAATTTTATATATTTAATTACCGTCGCTTTTCAGCGAATAACCTATGACTTTTAACAACAGCAGCATAAGACAAAACAACGAAGCTCAAATAATTGGTTGATAACTTTATCTGTAAATGTGTGTATTTGTTTTTTTTCGTTGGTGACAAAAATATCTATATACATCTTCAATTTGTTTAGCTAATGTAAGCGCATTTCAATCTGACACAAGGTAGCAACCGATTTATGGCAATCCGCTGGGGCAGTTACAAGGTAAGGGGATTATACGACGAACTTATTCGTGTTGCGGGCAAGCCGCGACCGGCTGCAGCTGCATTGTGCCAGTACCTGCGTAATCTCAGTGACAGGGAAATCGAGGAGTACAAGGCCGCCGCGGAAATGGCGATCCATCTCATGGGTGTAACATTTACCGTGTATTCTGAAGAGGAAGGTTCGATAGACCGCGCCTGGCCGTTCGATATTATTCCGCGCATTATTCCGAAGTCCGAATGGATGCAGATAGAGAACGGCTTGAAACAGCGCGTACTTGCGCTCAACCGTTTCATCGATGACCTGTATCACGAGCAGCAGATTATCGGGGACGGTGTCTTCCCGGGATCCCTGCTGAAGAACTCGGTCAACTTCAGAAAGCAGTGCATTGGCATCGATCCACCCGGCCGGATCTGGGCGCATATCTGCGGTTCCGACCTGGTGCGTGACAAGGATGGCGCCATGTACGTGCTGGAAGACAACCTGCGGGTGCCGTCTGGCGTTTCCTATATGCTGGAAAACCGCCTGGTCATGAAGCGTGTGTTCACCGATCTGTTCGAGAACCAGAACATTCTGCCCGTTGACGATTACCCGTCACAGCTCTACGACATGCTGGCGGCGCTGTCACCGCGTGCTGTCGAGAAACCGGAAATCGTCGTGCTGACACCAGGCATCTATAATTCTGCTTATTTCGAACATGCATACCTTGCGCAGCAAATGGGTGCGGAACTGGTGGAGGGGCGTGACCTCGTGGTGGACAAGGACAACTGCGTATACATGCTGACGGTCGAAGGCCTGTCGCGCGTTGACGTGATATACCGCCGTGTTGATGACATGTTTCTCGATCCGGAGGTGTTCAACCCGGAATCGGCACTGGGTGTTGCCGGCCTGATGCGCGCCTGGAAAGCGGGCAACGTGGCGCTGGCCAATGCGCCCGGTTCCGGCGTGGCAGATGACAAGGTGGTGTATTCCTTCGTGCCCGAGATCATTCGCTATTACCTCAACGAGGAACCGCAGATCGGCAACGTGCCAACCTGGAAGTGCGTCAACAAGGAGGACAGGGAATACGTACTGGAACATATTGCCGAGCTGGTGATCAAGCCGGCCAACGAATCGGGTGGCTACGGCATGCTGATTGGACCGCAGGCCACGCAGAAGGAACGTGAACATTTCAAAAAATTGATCAGAAAGGATCCGCGCAACTACATCGGTCAGCCGCTGCTGACACTTTCCACCGCACCCACGCTGGTTGGCAACCGCGTCGAGCCGCGCCATCTCGACCTGAGGCCTTTCATTCTGACAGGACCGGATTCTGTGCAGGTGACGACGGGCGGATTGACCCGAGTCGCCTTGCGCAAGGGTTCTACGGTCGTTAATTCATCCCAGGGCGGCGGTAGCAAGGATACCTGGATTGTGGACGACGAGGGTTTATAGTATGCTGTCTCGCGTAGCCGAAAACATCTACTGGATGGCAAGATACATCGAGCGTGCCGAAAACACCGCGCGCCTGATCATGGTAAACACCAACCTGCTGCTTGACCTGCCGAAAGCCGGCCAACTGGGCTGGCAACCAATCATTGAGATACTCGGTTGCGAAGCGCATTACCTGGAAAGTAACCAGGACTATGATGAACGTACGGTACTCAAGTACCTGATTTCCGATACCAGCAGTGCAAATTCCATCTACCATTCGCTGCAACTTGCCAGGGAGAATGCGCGTACTATTCGCGACATCATTCCGCGCGAAGCCTGGGAGCGGATCAACGGCCTGTACAACACGGCAAAAGCAACCGTGCAGAGCGGTTATGGCCGCAAGGGACGATTCGATTACATGCAGAACATTATTCTCGGTGCACAGACGATAACCGGTCTGCTCGCTGGCACCATGCTGCATGATATGGGGTATGACTTTCTGAAGATGGGGCGTAACCTGGAAAGGGCGGACATGACGACACGCATCATCGATGTACGTTCCGCCGACCTGCTGCCGGAGCACGAAATGATGACACCGTTCGAGAACATCCAGTGGATGAGCGTGCTGAAGTCTCTGTCAGGTTACCAGATGTACCGCCGTACCATGCAGGAACGCGTCAACCGTCCTTTCGTGCTCAAGTTCCTGCTGAAAGAGAAAAAGTTTCCGCGCGCATTTTTCCATGCCCTGCTTGAGGTCAAGGATTGCCTGAAGCACCTGCCGCGTAATGAAGAGGCTATTGAACTGTTGAACGATGTGGGAAAAAAGGTGCTGCGCGCGGACCAGGCCATACTGCAGCAGGAGGAACTTCATCGCTTTATCGATGAATTGCAGCTCGGGCTGGCGGATATTCACAAGGTAATCAGCAAGACCTACTTCAGACACCCCGTGGCGGAATAATAGTTTGTCTTCATTTGCGCCAGGTCAAGCGCATATAGATCACCCCTTTTTTGCTGTTTTAGGTATGTTCGAAATCAGCTAAAATGGATACATTACACGACTGAAATAATATACCGGAAATAAACAATGACTTACTGTGTTGCAGTTTCGACCAATGGCGGTTTGGTGTTCTGCTCGGATTCCCGCACCAACGCCGGTCCCGATATGCTGTCAAGCCACAGCAAGATGCATGTTTTTAATCCGGGCAATGACCGGGTTTTTATTCTACTTGCCGCCGGCAACCTTGCCACAACGCAGGCCATCGTAAGCCGTATCGAGCAGGACATGGAAGAAGCCGATATGAAGAGCCTGCTCACCTGCAATAAAATGGTCGAGGCAGCGCGCTATATCAGCGAGGTGAGCCGTGAAGAACTCGAGCAGGCCCAGGCCGCCACGGCCGCGGCAGGTGTGGATACCACGGTGTCTATGATATTCGGCGGCCAGATTATGGGAGGTGAGCCGGCCATCTATATGATGTACGCGGCCGGAAACTTTATCAGCGAATCCGACGAGACGCCTTTCCTGCAGATTGGCGAAAGCAAGTACGGCAAACCGATACTGGACCGCATAATTACCCGTGACACTTCACTGGAGGATGCCGCGCGCTGCGCGATTGTATCGATGGATTCCACCATCAAATCCAATGCCACCGTTGGCCCGCCGATTGAAGTGCTGGTATACGAGCGGGACACTTTCCGGACTGAGCACTACATCAAGATGGAAGAAGACGACGAATACCTGCGCCAGATCAAGCAGGCCTGGAACGAAGCGCTGAAGAAGGCCTTTTCGCAAATGCCGCCATTTCAATGGGAAAAGCGCGGCATCAACCTGCAGGCGGTTAATAATAACTACCAGAACCCCGGGCAGTCCTGACGGATAAACAATCTCATTTGTAACCTGTTAGAGGTTACATTGTGATTGACGTTCGGTATCCAGCCAGTTGACGATCTGGTGCCAGTCTTCAATATCTTTTTCACTGGATTTTGAACCCAGCTCGTGTATGCCAAGACCGCATTCCGAGGCCTTGATGTAATTCTGTGTTTCCCTTAGTTTGGCGATGACTGGAATATCCAGTACGTCGAGGAACCGTTCCAGTGCATGGAACGAGAGCGTGTTCGGTTTTACCCGGTTACAGACTATGCAGAGGCGAATATTTTTAGTTTTAACTTTGGCGATCAGATACAGGTCGCGGATGAAGTCAGCAGTTGCGTGAGTATCAATAGAGGAGGGCAGTACTGGAATGAGAATAATATCAGAACCGCTAATCTGGTCGATCATGTCCAGCCCCTTTAAACCGGCGGGTGTGTCGACAATGACATAGTCAGTGTTTTGTGGAGGCTGTAATCTCCAGCTTCGTATAACTGCCTGGTTGGCAGGATAGGCTGCTATGCCATTAATTTCACCGACGTCCTGTGTTCTGTGTTTGAGCCAGTAGATGCTGGAACCTTGCGGATCGTAATCCATCAAGGTGGTGTTTCGGCCAAGCGCAGCTAGCATGCTTGCCAGGTTGGTGGCAATCGTGGTTTTACCGCAGCCACCTTTCATATTGATAACCGTTATCCGTTTCATATTTACTTGACTGGTTTATGTCCACTCATTACTCACTCAGTGAACAGTCTGAATGACGCTTTCCGAAAATGTCAGAAGGTCATATTTAAGGCAACTCTGAATAATTATCATAAATTCTGGCGATGCCCAAAAGCCAGACTCAGTGTTATTGATTTTCACCATACGATAAGTATGCTTTCAAACCAATGCCTTGAATCTGCACGCTTAAAAGCCTGCAGAACTTATTAATCAGAGTTGCCTTAAGTGTAGACCATACTGCCGGATATGATGGTTTAGAGCGTGTGATTTAGCGGGGGTGGTTAATCTGGTCTGCAATTTCTGGTGAAAGAATTCAATTCCAGTAATCAAAGGAGAGGCTCTGTTGAAGTTTGCCGGCTAACCTGATTTTTCATTCAGGCTATGGTAATGTTGCCCGCTATAATCTGGGTTGCCATTTGTACATCTTACCAGGCAGGATTTTCAGTATGACAAAACATATCGGTATTCTTACTGCTGGCGGTGACAGCCCCGGCCTCAATGCCGCGATCCGTGGTGTCGGCAGATCGGCCCAGGATCACTACAATATGCAGGTGATTGGTTTTCTGGACGGCTTCAGAGGGCTGGTGGACAATCGCAGTATCCGGCTGGAAGGCGGCATGCTGGCAGGTATTCTTACCCGGGGCGGCACCATCCTGGGCACCGGCAGGGACAAACCTCACCGTATGATGTTCGGCGGCAAGAAACAGGATATGACCGATGTAATCGTGGAAAATTATAATAACCATCATCTGGATGCACTGGTGTGTATCGGCGGTGGCGGCACCCAGAAAAATGCTTTGCTGCTGATGGAGAAAGGTATCAATGTAATCACTCTGCCCAAGACCATAGACAATGATGTAGGCATGACGGATACCACTTTCGGCTTTGATACGGCGCTGGGTATCGCCACGGAAGCCATCGACCGGCTACACAGTACCGCACACAGTCATCACCGTATCATCGTGGTAGAGATCATGGGGCATCGCGCCGGCTGGCTGGCGCTGGGTTCCGGCATTGCAGGCGGGGCAGATGTGATATTGCTGCCTGAAATCCCATACGATCTGGATGCAGTAGCTCTTGCAATCCGCGACCGGGTCCGCAGCGGAAAGAAATTCAGCATCGTAGCCGTAGCGGAAGGGGCCTTGCCGGAGGACAGGGCGGTACGGGTAAAAGCAGCCGAGGAAGCCAGGGACAAGGCGAAGGATGACAAGGCCAGAAAAAAGGCCAAAAACGAGTTAATCCGCCTGCAAGCAGAACACATCAATCATACCAGTACCTTATCCAGGCAACTGGAGGAACTGACCGGGCTGGAATCCCGAGTCACTATCCTCGGCTATCTGCAACGCGGAGGCACCCCGTCGGCTGCTGACCGGCTGCTGGCAACACGACTCGGCACAGCCTGTACCGACCTGATTGCGCAGGAACATTATGGTGTCATGGTAGCCGCCCGCGGCGAAAATGCCGAGCCCGTACCACTGATTAAAGTTGCGGGAAACAAGAAGCTGGTACCGCCAGATCATTCATGGGTAATCAGCGCAAGAAATGTAGGCACCAGTTTTGGAGATTAGCCCGCATATATTAACCCTGCGACATATATTGTCGCAGGGTTAATAATCAATTCAGGATCACCGCTGAGCCAGCAGCTGTCAATAAATTTACTGCGACAACTTAACCTTAAACACCCCTACCTCAACCGAGCTGACCGTCACCCTTTGTCCCGCCTGAATGGCATCGATACCCGCATCCTTATCAATTTCAACTTTCCAGCTGATTCCTGAATAATGGGTAGTGCCTGGATGACTCACGGTAATATCACTATCAACAACAAACTCATGTCCTACCAGATCACTGCTATTGTCTTTTTCCGTTGGCCGGTCACCCTGCAGTTTTTTCAATGGTTTCCACAGCAGCCAGGTGATTATTCCCGAGCTGATGCCGGTACAGGAAACGCCGGCTATCCAGGTTTCCGGCAATACCGCAAAACTCATTAACACCCCGGCTGTTAACGCTCCCAGCCCGCCAAACAAAAACACGCCCGCGGTAAAGCCGGTTACCACTTCAAGAGCCAGCATTGCAAAACCGAATACCAGCCAGAATTCCGCCTGGTGACTGACAATATAATCTGCAATCATTTCACCCTCCTGATTCCTGGCCGTCGATTATTGCCGAGCCGCTTTATCGCTGTTTAGTGTATTAATAATGGTCATGGCTTCAGCCACCACTGTCGCCGCATTACTGTTACCCTCGGGCAGTAACACCACCGTCGAGTCTTTGGCGATGGCGCGTTTTGCCTCAATGGCCTTATCCGCAAGATTCAGTTGAATTGCTTTTTGACCTTCTGCGGTATTAGCCACCTGGCCGACGGTATCCAGCGCTTTCGCCTGGGCATCAGCAACCGCGATAATCGCCTGGGCTTCACCTTCGGCACGTAAAATCTGTTCCGCCTTGTCTGCTTCGGCAGCCAGCACCTGTGCCTGCTTGGCGCCTTCCGCCACGTTGATTGCCGACTGCCGATTACCCTCGGATTCCAGAATCGTGGCACGCTTTTCACGTTCGGCTTTCATCTGCCGTTCCATCGCGTCCAGGATTGTCCGCGGCGGTTCAATGTCCTTGATTTCATAACGCATTACCTGCACCCCCCAGGGTTCTGAGGCCACGTTAATCGCATTAACAATATTCGTATTCAGGCTCTCACGCTCTTCGAAGGTTTTATCCAGATCAATTTTACCAATTTCACTACGCATGGTGGTTTGTGCCAGCTGGCTGACGGCATATACATAATCGTCAACACCATAGGATGCCTTGTAAGCATCGAGCAATTTTAGATACAGCACACCATCAACCACTAATGAAATATTGTCCTTGGTAATAGCCGCCTGACTGGGTACATCAAAAGCATGTTCTTTTAACGACTGGTTATAAGCCACTTTATCAATAAAAGGAAAAAGTACATTTAGACCGGCCGTCATGGTTTTGTTGTACTTGCCAAATCGCTCAACAACATAGGCCCGGTTCTGTGGCACAAACTTGATGGAGGACTTCACCAGGATAACAATTAAGACGGCCAGCCCTGTCCAAAAGTTAAAAATCACACCCAGTAGTTCTTCAACATTCATGATTCGTCCTCTTTAAATCTTTGTTTAGTTAGCGAGAATAGCAGATTGATCGGTAAAATACGGAGAAATTGCGTAACCGAACGGAAAACCGGTTTTTTTTGATTACACCCTGCATGCTACAGCTGCTTTTGCTTCATCTGGTTTTTATATAACTTTTCAAACCTTGAAGCAGCAAAACCGTTCATCCTTTTATTGCCTGCGATTATTACTGGAACAGCTTTAGCATGTAATAGTTAATATTCTATTCTGCCAATCGTGCTTTTTTCGATATCGGAATCGACATAGGCAATGTTGTTTTCTTTGCAATATTTTATTGCTTTTTTACTGACGCGGCACCAGTCAGTACTATAGATAACAACCCTGTCGCTCCTGCCCAAACGCTCTACCAGTGGCGTCACTTCTACAGCCGTATAAGTATTTATATTTAGCTCAATTTCTTCTGTTTTTTTATTAACAGGCGGATTGTCAGTAAAGTGTATTTACCTTTCTCATCCAGCCATTTATATATTTCACCCTTAACAGGCAAACGTAAAAGAAAAAGTCAACCTGTTACTCCAATAATTGATAATGCTGAATATTTCATAATCTATGCTCCATTTATGAAACTATTAACTTCCTGTAGTGTGTTGTTTTTATAAAGTAATAAACTTGTATCGGTGACCGTTAACCGAGGTTGAATCACAATTTTTTCAAATATAAGCGATAACTGTAATTCGACCCCGGTTTTGTTTAATTGCTATCGATGCCTTTGCCTTTTCACAAGCCATTTATCAAGATGATTTCCAAACGCCTGTTTGTCTCTCGACGTTAAAGCTGACGGGCCTCCGGTTTGGATACCACTACTACGGAGTGTTTCCATGAAATTCCTCATATTGAGCCGAGACTTGATGTTTTCTTTGGTGAATAACTCACCTCGGGGACTTAAAGCCAGACATCCTTTACTGATAACTTCATCTGCTAACGGTATATCATTTGTAACCACCAGGTCACCTTCCACACTTCGCTTCACGATCTCATTATCGGCGACATCAAAGCCCATGGGTACCTGGATATGAGATATGAATTCAGAGGGCGGGGTCTGAACGTATTGATTTGCAACCAGGGTTACCTTAATTCTTGTACGCTCTGCAGCCCTGAAAAGGATTTCTTTGATAGCGACTGGACATGCGTCTGCATCTACCCATATTTTCACATAAGTGCTTCCTGTATATTTGATGTCAGAGTAAAAATACCTTTAACTTTTTTTTTAATTAACGGCTGTCTTTGTTTTTAATTTTTGTTGAGGTCGCTTAATTCAAATGCATCTGACAAGATCTGTGTCGGTGCTTCTATGCTGTATTCTGCCCTAAGTTTTTGTGCCACCTGTTCAGCACTGGTGGGTACAGGCTGCATTTTTTTTATGAACGCTGTCATGTCTTCTATGATGGCCCAGGGGTAAGTTATCCAGTGCCACTCTTTGACTTCGCGGGTGTAATAATCGGGTTTGTATTTAGAAATTGTCTTGTGGTGTAACACTGCACTTCTAACTTCAGTCGGGTTGGTGCATGCGTTTATGTGATCGATGGCGACCTCGAATGTGTCACCGGTATCACTGACATCATCAACCAGCAATATTTTTTGTCCACTGACATCTGCGGCAAGCGGGTGCTGGATAACGGCGACGGCTTCTTTCCGGGTTGATTGATAATGTTTTACTTTGAAGCTTGTCATGTCCATTACACCAAGATAGTCAGACAGGATCCTGGCTGGTGTATATCCGCCACGCGCAATAGCTATAATTACATCAGGCTGGTAATTGTCATTATGAATCATGAAGGCCAGCTGGCGCGCCATGTCATAAAATAATTCCCAGGAAACTAATTCCCACTGCAGTGATTTTTTATTCATACGTCGAATTTTTCGTTTGAAGTATTAACCATGGTCTGTCCAGAATGGCGCCAGGTTAACGGTGTAGGTGCGAATTTATTCGCACAATTATGTCTGAGTGTGCACGCATCATGCGAATAAATTCGCACCTACAATATGAAAATAAGCTTAACCTGGTGCCATTCTGGCTTGTCCACTATTGTCTTGATACTGGCTCAGGGGTGACACATTTAAGCTAAATTATTTAACTCAGGTGCCTTCCTGCCATGAAGCAAGATAATGCTGTTGCTCATCGGTCAGTTGATCGATGTGGATATTCATCGCCGCTAATTTGAGTCGCGCAATCTCATGGTCAATTTCCGCCGCGACACTATGTACCGCGTTGTCCAGCTTGCCTTTGTTGTTGACTAAATAGATCGCCGCCAATACCTGGTTGGCAAAACTCATGTCCATCACCGCAGAGGGATGACCTTCGGCCGCAGCCAGGTTCACCAGCCGTCCCTCGGCGAGCAGACACAAGGTGCGGCCATCTTTCAGCGTGTATTCATCAACATGTTCTCGCGGACGTGACTGGCTGACACTCAAGGCCTGTAGCGCGGGAATATTAATCTCGACATTAAAGTGGCCGGCGTTGGCCAGCACACAACCGTCTTTCATCACCTGCATATGTTCAGTGTCGATAACATGTTTATCGCCGGTGACACTGATAATAAAATCCGATTGCTTCGCTGCTTCGATTAACGGCATCACCCGGTAACCATCCATACTCGCTTCCAGGGCGCGCAGCGCATCCACTTCGGTGACAATTACATGGGCGCCATGACCTTTGGCGCGCATCGCCAGGCCGCGGCCGCACCAGCCATAACCCACCACGGTAAATGTTTTGCCGGCCAGTAAAATATTCGTCGCACGAATGATGCCGTCCAGCGCACTTTGTCCAGTGCCATACCGGTTATCAAAAAAATGTTTAGTCATGGCATCATTGACCGCAATCACCGGTAACTTCAGCGCCCGGTCTTTGGCCATGGCGCGCAAACGTATCACACCGGTGGTAGTCTCCTCGGTGCCGCCCAGCATGTTTGGCAAAAGTTCGCTGCGGGTTTTATGCAGTTCGCTGACCAGGTCGGCGCCATCGTCCATGGTGATCATCGGTTGATGATCAAGTGCTGCCTGGATATGCTGATAGTAAACTTCGTTAGATTCGCCGCGCATCGCAAACACCGGGATCTGATATTTATCCACCAGCGCAGCAGCCACATCATCCTGGGTGGAAAGCGGATTGCTGGCGCACAACACCACATCGGCACCGGCGGCTTTCAGGGTACGCGCCAGGTTTGCGGTTTCAGTGGTGATATGCAGGCAGCCACTGATACGCACACCCTGCAGCGGACGTGATTCGGCATAGCGATGCATGAGACCCTGTATCACCGGCATTTCCTTCAGCGCCCACTCGATACGCTTTTCACCCACATTGGCTAAAGACCGATCATTTACGTCTGACATGCAACCATCCTTGAATAGTTAAAAATTTGAACAGTCATTAGGGGAGAAAAAATAGACGCCCATAAAAGAAAAAATAGACACCCATAAATTAAATTGACGCCAGCTTAACAAGTTTGTACTCTGATGCAAACAATCTAAGTAATGGCAGTCTTTGTTTTTTTCTAATATTAGAGATACTGAGATTCGATAGCGGTTTTCAAATCCTCTGCTTTACCCGCCGGCCATCCTCAACATCATCATCAGGATGGTTAACCACAGCCTCAGCCTCACTAACACCCTCAAGTATCTGCGCAACCAGCCCATTACGCTGTCCAACCTTAACCACGCGCCGTTTAGCATGATGATTCTCAACCACAAACACCGCCCAGCCCTGCTGGTAGCGAAACAAACTGCTGGCCGGTACCTGCAACACATCGTCTTCATGCCACAGGATAAATTTCGCTTCCACCCGGTAACCGTCACCCACGCGCTGCCATTGTTCCGCCGGGGAAGTGAAGTCAGAAATAACCAGCACGCGCTGCTCTTCCACGCCCAGCGCCGAAATTTTAGTAAAGCCAACGGGCTCGATGGTGCGCACCACACCTTCCAGCGGCTGCTCACCACCCCAGCGCTCGAACAGCACTTTCATGCCTGGTTTGATTTTTACCGCATCGGCGGAAAGCACATCTACCTCGACTTCCAGCACGCCGGGATCACCGACTTCAAGCAGGCTATCTCCGGTGCGCACCGGGCCTTCGCATTCACGCACCACTTTAAGCACCTTGCCATCAATCGGTGAAACCACCGGTATGCGTTCAGCCGGTTCACCTGGATTGCTGCCCGCACTCGCAGTCCTGTATTGCAGCACGGAGTTTGCTGCCTGCAGTTCATAGCGGGCCACCTCAACATTATAATCCGCCGAGCGTTTTGCCGCTGCCGTGGTTTGCACTTCTGTGGCAGCCTTGTCAAAAGCATCGCTTGAGATCACGCCTTTTTCCAGCAGCGGCTTTAACCTTTTGTGTTCGATAACTGCCAGCTCGGCCGCGGCCTCTGCTGCCTCGGCCTGCTGCTCGGCGGCATGTAATGCTGATTCGGCAGCAGCTACCTGCGCTTTGGCCTGTGCCCGGCTGCGTGGATCGAGCACCTGTGATTCCATCGGGGTAATGCCCAGCAAGACCTGGCCCTGTTTTACCGTATCGCCAACCTCGAGCTGCTGGCGGCAGGCAACGCCGTCTACCGGCGCCGAGATAACATAACGGTCGACTACCCGGGTGCGGCCTTCTTCTTCGATAGTGATGGTTAGCGGTGCACGTTTTGCGGCAACCGTTTCGATGATGACCGGCTGCGGCCAGAATCCCCAGATCAGCAGACTAACGATAAGCAGGCTGACGATGATGATAACGGGGTGTTTTCGCCATGTTAAATTCAGGGACATATTCATTTATTACTCCTTGCTCTTGAGTACGGCTACCATATCGAGATGAGCCAGGTTGCGCCAGATCATGATGGCGGAAACGATCGATGACAGCAGCACCACGAGGGCGGAAAAAGCGTAAACGTCCTGGCTCAGCACCAGCGGCACACGGTACAGGTCGGATTCGAACTGAGAAGCCAGGTATGCGCACAGACCATAACCGATGAGAAAGCCCAGCGGGATGGCAAGCAGCGTGAACAGCGCCAGTTCTCCCAGCAGGATATAGGCGACCTCGCCGCGTTCGAAACCGAGCACGCGCAGGCTGGCCAGTTCGCGATTACGCTCTGACAACGCGATGCGCATGCTATTATAAATCACACCGAAGGCGATGCTGGAACCGAGCAGCATGGAGATAAAGGTAAAGAACAGGATGCTTTCCGCCACCGTATCATAAAACGACTGGATCGCCGATTTGTGTTCGACCACACCGGCAACGCGCGGCATGTCTTTAAGCTCTCTGTAGATATCACGGATATAGCGCTGATCGACTTTCAGCAGCGCACCGGAGAGTGCATTGCCTTCTTTCAGCAGCTGGTTGAGCGCATCGAGCCGCATATAGGCGTTGACGCCGAGATACTGTTTGGCGATGCCGGCCACCGGTACCTGTACGGTGGGACGGCTGCCTTCCAGCACTTCGATGCTGAGTATGTTGCCGGTCTTGATGTGCAGCAGCTCGGCCAGGTAGTCGGTGAGCACCACACCCCCCTGCGGCAGCTCGATGCGCTTGAGCTCGGTATCGAGCAGGCGCATCAGGCTGCCGTCGGGTTCGACGCCGTTCACCGCGGTGCGATAGGAGCGGTGTTCGAAGCGCAGCCTTGCCGGCACGTCACGAAAACCCTCGACGTGCTCCACGCCCTGCACATTGCGCAGCGAATACAGCGAACGCTCCGAGGTTGGTTCGGTATAGATCGCCATGAGATCATCACGCTGGCTCATGCCGAACTGAACATCCACCATATAATTGATGGCGCCTTCCTGGAAGCCGCTGACCATCATGATGCCGCAGGCCATGGCAATGCCGAGCGTGGTCAGCAGCGATTTCAGCGGGCGGCGTTCGATATGGCGCAGGATCATCCGCGTCGGCTGCGACAGCCAGTGCTGCAGACCCAGGCGTTCCACCAGCGTGGTGTGGTATTTCGCCGGCAGCTCCGGCCGCATCGCCTGTGCCGGCGGCAGACTGGCGGCGCTGTTCACGGCATACAGGGTGCCCATGACAGCAACCCCGGTACTGATCAACGCGGCAGCGATGATCACCTGCGGTTTGAGCACGTAGATCATGTAGGGCAGGCTGTAGAAATCCATGTAGATATTACTCATGCCCTTGCCCATCAAGATACCGGCAACGATGCCGATCACAACACCGATGCTGACGATCATCAACACCAGCTTGAGGTAGTGCAGGCCGATGGCCAAATCACTGTAGCCGAATGCTTTCAGGGTGGCGATCTCTTCGCGCTGCAGGCGGATGAGACGGCTGATGACGACGTTGAGCAGGAACGCGGCGACGCCGAAAAAGATTACCGGGAAGACGGTTGCGATGGTGCGCTGCTGTTTCAGCTCTTCGCTCAGGAAGCGGTTGGAGAACTGGTCCTTGCGGGCGATGGTGCCGATGCCGCCGTAGTCTTTGAGGATGTCGTCGAGTGCATCGATCACCGTCTGCTCGTTGGCGCCGCGGCCCATGGTTCGGTCCAGGGTCAGGGTCACGTTGTTGAAGGCGCCGTCCATGTCGTAAGCCGTGGCCAGCGGCTGCCGCGCCATCCACAAAACACCATAGCGCGCATAATCGGGAAACATGGCGCCGGGCGCAATCTGGTAGATGTATTCCGGCGACAGTGCGAGACCGACGATGGTGAGTTTTTTGCGCCGGCCGTTGATGGTGGCGCCCAGCTTGTCGCCGGGCCGAAGTTTGTGCGCACGCGCAAACTCTTCGCTGAGCACGATCTCGTTATCGTGACCGGGTTCGATGAGACGGCCGCTGCGCAGGTAGATCTGGTTGAGCAGGCCGCGGCTGTTATCGGGCAGCGACAGGATATGGCCGCTGACCGGATCGGTAAAACCTTCGACATCGAGATTGACATAAGCCACCACCCGCGTCTCCACTTTGTCGACACCGGGAATTTCTTCGATGCGTTTTGCCAGTGACAGCGGCGCGCGTTTCAGTGAGGCGAAGATATGCGCGAAGTGATGTTCACGGTAATAACTCTCGCGGGTTTCATACAGTGAATCAAGCGTACTCAGCGACATGATGAAGATGCCGACACCGCTGACGATTACCATGGCGATCGCCAGTGCCTGCATGCGCATGTCCCACAGTTCCCGCCAGAGTTTTATGTCGAGTGCTTTCATAAGTGCCTGCTCACCTTCTAGTCACTTTCTGGTCACCAGCTAAGTTCACTGGCGTCGACGCGGGTTTCATTGATATCCACCTGGCTGATTCGGCCATCGGCAAGGTGGATCACCCGGTCTGCCATCTGCGCGATGCCGGCGTTATGGGTGATGACCGCGGTGGTCGTGCCCAGTTGCCGATTCACCCGCTGCAGCGCCTGCAGCACCACGACACCGGTCTGGGAATCGAGCGCACCGGTGGGTTCGTCGCATAACAAGACATCGGGATTTTTCGCAATGGCGCGGGCGATGGCCACACGCTGCTGCTCACCACCGGATAACTGTGCAGGGAAATGATGTATGCGTTCACCCAGCCCGACCAGTTGCAGCGCGTCTTCCGGCTGCATCGGTGATTTTGCAATCTCGGTGACCACGGCAACGTTTTCCCGCGCCGTCAGGCTGGGGATCAGGTTATAAAACTGGAACACAAAACCAACATGGTAACGCCGGTAGGCGGTCAGTTCTTTTTCGCTGGCCCGGGTAAGGTCGCGATCGCCGTAGAGGACGTGGCCTTCGGTTGGGGTGTCGAGTCCGCCGAGGATATTTAACAGGGTTGATTTGCCGCTGCCGGACGCTCCCAGCAAAACCGCAAACTCACCGTTGTATAAATCAAGGTCAATCCCGCGCAGGGCAGGCACCTGTACCTCGCCCATCTGGTAAATCTTGGTGACGCCGTGGACGTGAAACACTACAGCGTTACTTGAGGATTCACGTGGTGGTTGCTGTAACTCATCCATTGCTTTATCCGCTCGCCCTGAAGTGCAACAAAAGCGACGCCAATAATTCCACTGATGTCGAGCTCAGCATATTCTTCTTTTTTTTGGCCAGGGATAGATCCTGATGCATGTACTGGCAGCCCAGAGGGATGATCATGCGCCCGCCGGGTTTAAGCTGCTCGATTAGTGCTGCGGGTATGTGCGTTGCAACCGCTGTGACAATCTCGCTGGCCAACATCAGTACACCAGCAACGAGCCCATAACCAGCTCCTGCCTGATCTGGTCCATGTGCTGTAGCCTGTCGTGCACAATATCATCGACTGCTTTTTGAATAGTCTGTATGTTGCCGCCATCCTCTAAAACAAGCCGGATATCGGTAATCATGGGTTCTTTAATGGGTGAACCAATGCGGCTGACAAGGTAACAATAAGCTTCAGTAACTATATCCAGTTGCTGTACCAGGGTAGCAGCAATCTGCTGTGCCACAATATTGTATAACTTGCCAACGTGGGTGACCGGATTTTTTCCTGCGGCAGCTTCCATGTTCATCGGACGGTACGGGGTAATCAGGCCATTGACTCGATTGCCACGCCCCACTTCACCGTCATCGCCAGATTCTGCCGAAGTGCCTGTCACTGTAATATAGAGGCTGCCTTTTTTCAAATCATCTGCTGTATTAACAGAAATACG
>JAJDNP010000136.1 GCA_022340645.1 Gammaproteobacteria bacterium
AACTTTTCTTTGCGTTTGTTTGCGTTCTTCGCGGACTACCAATGTTTTTAGCTTTTCAGGGCTTGTAAATAGTCAAACTTGCCGTTATAGTTACTTTAACTATGAATTCCATTGCGTCACAAGCTGATCTTTTCAGGGCACCAGTTTCTGCTGTGCCTGCACTGGCTGTGGCATTCCTGTCATTTTCAGCACTACTTGGCTCTCTCTTTCTCCTCCTGCCTTAGGGCAGATTATCTTATTCCTGGCGAGGAGAATACGCGCTCAACATGGTTACCCGTAATAGAACATTGATTTGAAGGTCAAGTCATGAGTAATGAGTCACAAAACAACAGGCAAAACGATCAGTCCCCAGATAACAATGTGGGAGATCAATTGATTATATTTGATACAACCTTGCGTGATGGAGAGCAGAGTCCCGGTGCTTCCATGACGAAAGATGAAAAAGTCCGCATTGCAAAAGCGCTGGAAAAGATGCGTGTTGACGTTATTGAAGCCGGTTTTCCAATCGCCAGTCCGGGTGATTTTGAAGCGGTGAAAGCGGTAGCCGCTGCGGTTAAAGACAGCACGGTTTGTGGCCTGGCGCGGGCACTGGAAAAAGATATCAGCCACGCGGCCGAAGCATTAAAACCCGCCGCTTCATCACGTATCCACACTTTTATCGCCACTTCACCCATTCACATGAAAATGAAGCTGCGCATGCAGCCGGATGATGTGCTGGCGCAGGCGGTAAATGCGGTGAAAATGGCCAGGCAGTTTACCGATAATGTCGAATTCTCGCCGGAGGATGCGGGCCGCTCAGAAATCGATTTTTTATGCCGGGTGATCGAGACGGTAATAGATGCAGGCGCCAGGACCATTAATATTCCTGATACCGTGGGTTATAACATTCCGCATCAGTTTGGCGGTTTGATTCGCACCTTGATCGAGCGAATCCCCAACGCGGACAGGGCGATTTTCTCCGTGCATTGTCATAACGACCTTGGGCTGGCCGTTGCCAACTCGCTGTCCGCGGTATTAAACGGCGCCCGTCAGGTTGAATGCACCATCAACGGTCTGGGTGAACGTGCAGGTAATGCATCGCTGGAGGAAATAGTTATGGCAGTGCGTACCAGGCGGGATGTTTTCAACTGCGATACAAATCTTGACACCACTCAAATCGTGCCATGTTCAAAACTGGTATCCGGTATTACCGGCTTTCCAGTGCAGCCCAATAAAGCCATTGTCGGCGTCAATGCTTTCGCGCATGAATCCGGCATTCACCAGGACGGTGTCTTAAAAAGCCGCGAGACTTATGAAATTATGCGCGCCCAGGATGTCGGCTGGTCTGATAACCGTATGGTGCTGGGAAAACATTCCGGGCGCAATGCTTTCAAAACCCGCTTGAAGGAACTGAATATCGATTTTTCTACCGAGCAGGAACTGAACGAAGCATTCTCCCGCTTCAAGGATCTGGCGGATAAAAAGCACGAGATCTTTGACGACGATTTGCGCGCATTAGTTGCTGAAACCAACTGGTCAATAGAAAATGAATATTTAAAACTGGTGAGCTTGCGCGTCTGTTCCGAGACGGGCGAAACGCCGACAGCAACCATGGTGCTGGAGGTTGGTGGCGAAGAAGTTTCAGCCAGCGCCAGCGGCGGCGGTCCGGTTGATGCTTCGTTTCGGGCCATCGAAAGCGTGGTCAACAGTGATACCCAGTTAAAACTGTATTCGGTAAACAATATTACCAGCGGCACCGACGCACAGGGAGAGGTAACGGTCCGCCTGGAAAAGGCCGGAAGGCTTGTCAGCGGCCAGGGTGCTGATACCGATATTGTAATCGCTTCGGTAAATGCGTACATCAATGCACTGAACAAACTGGAAAATACCGAGGTCAGAGAACATCCGCAATTCGGTGATGTATAGCATGCATCTTGCATTACGGCGGCCGCAGCATTTGAACTGAGTAGAGACTGACAGAGTGGAGCAACTATTACCGGCGGATTTGCAGTGTTTTGCGCGGTGCCTGATATTCAAACTCTTAATGCAGTGTGCGGGCTGCGAGTAACATATGACTGAAGATAAGGTGCCACCACTGGATGAAAATACCCGCCGATATTATCTGGATGTGATGGGAATACAGTGCTGGGAATTAATAGGCAGTCATATTGAAGGCGACGCTACTGAAGACGATAACCTCAACCCGGTTCAGTTTCAGGCTGCTGGTGCTGCATACCAGCAGCTTGAAGCGGACGTGCAGCAATGTACCCGGTGTCAGTTGCATACAGGCAGAAAGCAGGCGATTACAGGACGGGGGAATGCATCCGCCGAGCTGATGTTTGTTCTGCTATCACCGGATGCAAATGATGATGGCGCAGGAATGTTATGCAGCGGTGAAGCAGACACGCTGTTTACAAAAATGCTTGCTGCTATCAATATAGCCATTGATGATATCTATATTACCTCGCTGTTGAAATGCTGCGTGCCGGCTCGGCACACGGTCACTACAACTGAACTGCATTATTGTGCCGAATACCTGAAGCAGCAAATTCACCTGATACAGCCAAAGCTGCTGGTTGTAACAGGTGATACCGCGGCCCGTTGTTTATTGCAGAAAAACACTTCATTAGATGATTTACGCGCGATGGTCAATGCGGAAGCATATTCGGATACGGCTTCGCATGCTTACCAGTTTGAGTCGGTGCCGTTGTTTGTCAGTTATTCGCCACAGGAATTATTGCAACGGCCAGAGAATAAACGTAAAGCCTGGCAGGACCTGCAGCAACTGCAGCAGATAGTCGAAGCATGGTGACCGGTCAGAAATTGTTTTGCAATGCAGCTGAAATATGGCAGTAAACTTTCAAAATATGAATGATCAACTGACTGCCATGGTTGAAGTGCGCACGATGAATTATGCTGATCTGAATCAGGTTATTACGATCGAAGAAAAAGCTTATCCTTACCCCTGGACAGTGGGAATCTTTCGCGACTGCCTGCGTATTGGCCATAATGCCTGGGTAATGACGCTGGATAAAAAAGTGATAGGCTATGGCATCGTGATGTTAGCGCCCGGCGAAGCCCATATATTGAATATTTGTATCGATCCTGATTACCAGCGAAAAGGTCTGGGCAGATGCCTGTTGCGTCACCTGGTTAGAAAGTCCGCGCAGACAGATATTGATATGATACTGCTTGAAGTGAGGCGCTCGAATGTCAGCGCGCAGCAGCTGTACGAGGCTGAAGGTTTTAACGAACTGGGCGTTCGCAAGGCATATTATCCGGCCGATGGCGGACGTGAAGACGCAATTATTCTGGCTAAATATATACCTCATGACTGATTGCGGCGGGAGAAGTGGACCTTCGTCAGTAAATAGATCAAAAGCTTTTTTTACCGCAGAGACAGGCAGGCGCAGAGTTTTTGTATTTGCAGGTGTGAATGAATTCGCACAGCGGCGCCAATGTTAACCCGCATCGTCCGAATAAATTCGGACCTGCATTATATTTCAAATAAAAAGATTCTCTGTGTCTCTGTGGTTAAAGCTTTTAGTTTTTACACGACTGCAACGCTTGAAGCTCAATTATCATTGATGGCAGTTCCGTTATTCAGCGAAGCCTGTATAATTGCGCCGCTATGGCTTATTTAGATGAAGTAAAACGGCGGCGCACATTCGCTATTATCTCTCACCCGGACGCGGGTAAAACAACACTGACAGAAAAGCTGCTTTTGTTCGGTGGCGCCATACAGATGGCCGGTACCGTCAAAGGCAGAAAAGCGGCGCGCCATGCCACCTCCGACTGGATGGAACTGGAAAAGCAGCGCGGTATTTCCGTGACCTCGTCCGTTATGCAGTTCCCGCATAAAGGCTGCATTATCAATTTACTGGATACACCGGGACACGCAGACTTCTCCGAAGATACCTATCGCACATTAACCGCGGTTGACTCGGCATTAATGGTGATTGATGCCGCCAAGGGTGTAGAAGAACGCACCATTAAATTAATGGACGTATGCCGCCTGCGCACCACGCCGATTATCACCTTTGTTAACAAGATGGACCGCGAAGCACGTGAGCCAGTCGACATCCTTGATGAAATAGAAGACATCCTGAATATCCAGTGTGCGCCGATCACCTGGCCGATCGGCATGGGTAAAAACTTTAAAGGCGTTTTTAACATCACCACGGACACGGTGCATTTTTTCAGCGCAACGCATGGCGGTAAAATACAGACCGGCGACGTGATCGAAGGTCTGGATAATCCGCGGCTGGATGAAATACTTGGCCGCATGGCGCAGGAACTACGTGACGAGATTGAACTGGTGGCAGGCGCCAGTCATAAATTTGATCTGCAAGCCTATCAAAATGGCGAACTTACACCGGTGTTTTTTGGCTCCGGTATTAACAACTTCGGTGTCGGTGAGCTGCTGGATGCACTCAATGATTACGCGCCATCACCAGGGCCGCGTGAGACGGCCACCCGTATCGTTCAACCTGAAGAAGAAAAGTTCAGTGGCTTTGTGTTTAAAATCCAGGCAAACATGGATCCGGGCCATCGTGACCGCATCGCTTTTGTGCGTATATGTTCAGGCATGTATCAGAAAGGCATGAAGGTAAAACATGTGCGTATCGGCAAGGATATCAAGCTGGCCGATGCGGTGACCTTTATGGCCTCAGACCGTGAACATGTTGAAGAAGCCTATCCCGGCGATATTATCGGTTTGCATAATCATGGCACCATGCGCATCGGTGATACCTTTACCCAGGGGGAAGACCTGGCATTCACCGGGATCCCTAATTTCGCCCCGGAACTGTTCCGCCGCGCCCAGCTAAAAGACCCGCTAAAGATGAAAGCGCTGCAAAAAGGCCTGATGCAATTATGCGAGGAAGGCGCCAGCCAGCTTTACCGTCCGCTGCATAATAATGACCTGATCCTGGGGGCGGTCGGTATGCTGCAGTTTGAAGTAGTGAAACACCGTTTAATGGATGAGTACGGCGTAGACTGCAGTTTCGAGCCTGTTAATGTAACCACCGCTCGCTGGATTGAATGTGATGATGACAAGGAACTGACCAAATTCAGGAACCGGCAGACAACGAACCTGGCCCTGGACCATGCCGGCGACCTGGCCTATATCGCGCCCACACGGGTCAATCTTGAACTGGCCATGGAAAAGTGGCCAAAAATAAAATTCCTCTCCACCCGCGAGCACGGGATTTATTCATAAGTCCGCGAACAACGCAAATGACGCAAATAAAAGCTTGTTAACTCCACAGATAAACACGGATTTAACTTGTTTGATGCGGTCCATACCTTATCGCATGCTACGAATTATTGTAGTGTTACGCGCAGCTGCGAATGAATTCGCAGCTGCCATTTAATGTGTTCCCTGTGAATTTTTCAGTACCCTTTAATTAGCACTCAGAAATTTGTAAGGTTACACCCTCAGCAGCGACTTAAGATTACCGTTTATCAGCTGGTCTTACCTGGAGGAAACATGATTAAAACACAGCGCCTGTTGCTCATCCTGTTGCTAGCCATGTTGATCAGCGCCTGGTTTATCTTTGACCTGGGGCAATTCCTTACACTCGACTATTTAAAAAATCAGCAGGCAAACTTCTCTGCCTGGCAACAGGAAAATCCGCTGACGGCTGTAGTGATCTACGCCGCAGGTTATATCGCTGTCACGGCCTTGTCACTGCCGGGAGCAACCCTGATGACGCTTGTCGGCGGAGCGGCGTTCGGCCTGTTATGGGGTACTGTTATCATCTCCTTTGCCTCAACCATTGGCGCCACACTTGCTTTTCTGGTGGCGCGTTTCCTGCTGAAAGACTGGGTGCAGCAGCGCTTTGGCCGTAAATTGAAGGCCGTTAACGAAGGCATCAGAAAGGAAGGCGCGTTTTACCTGTTTGCTCTCAGGCTGGTGCCGCTGTTTCCGTTTTTCATGATTAACCTTGTCATGGGATTAACCCCGATTCGCACCGTTACCTTTTACTGGGTGAGCCAGACAGGCATGCTGGCTGGAACAATCGTTTATGTTAATGCCGGAACGCAGCTGGCAAAGATCGAAACACTGCATGGCATTGTTTCACCCCAGATTATCCTCTCCTTCGCATTGCTCGGCATTTTCCCGTTACTCGCTAAAAAGGCACTCTCGCTAATCAAGCGTCGCAAGGTTTATGCAAAGTGGCAAAAGCCCGCTTCTTTTGACAGCAATTTGATTGTTGTCGGTGCTGGTTCCGCCGGACTGGTTGCTGCCTATATCGCCGCCGCCGTTAAAGCAAAAGTGACCTTGATTGAAAAAAACAAAATGGGCGGCGACTGTCTGAACACCGGCTGCGTACCCTCCAAGGCACTGCTTCGTTCGGCAAGACTGCTGTCGCATATACAGCGCAGCAGCGAGTTCGGTATTAAGCAGGCGAGTGCCAGATTTGATTTCGCCGAAGTCATGCAGCGAGTACAGCGGGTGATAAAGACCGTTGAACCGCATGACTCGATTGAGCGTTACACAAAACTCGGCGTCAACGTGATGCAGGGCGAAGCAAGAATTACTACGCCCTGGACAGTGGAAGTTAAAACAGGCGACACAGTAAAAACCTTAACCGCCCGCAGCATTGTCATTGCTGCTGGCGCACAGCCTTTTGTGCCGCCGATTCCGGGACTCGAAAAAGTCGGCTATCTTACCTCGGACAATGTCTGGGATTTGCGCGAACAGCCGGAACGCCTGCTGGTGCTCGGCGGCGGACCGATCGGCTGTGAACTGGCGCAGGCCTTCGCTCGCCTTGGCTGCAAGGTTACCCAGGTGGAAATGCTGCCACGCATTATGATACGTGAAGACAAGGAGATATCCGCCATGGTCGCCGAACGCTTTCGTAATGAAGGCATCGACTTGCGCACACAGCACAGGGCCAGGCAGTTCGTCATAGAAAACGGTGAGAAAATCCTGCTCTGTGAAGATATTGCCAATAACAATAGTGAGGAACGTATCGCTTTCGACCAGGTGCTGGTCGCTGTCGGCCGTGCGGCCAACCTGCAGGGTTATGGTCTTGAAGAACTGGGCATCCCGGTAAGCAATACGATTGAAACCAATGATTACCTGCAAACCGTTTATCCAAATATCTATGCCGCGGGTGACGTTGCCGGACCCTACCAGTTCACCCATACCGCTTCACACCAGGCATGGTACGCGGCCGTTAATGCACTATTTGCTCCGTTTAAAAAATTTCGTGTGGACTATTCGGTTATACCCTGGGCGACGTTTACTGAACCCGAAGTGGCGCGGGTAGGTATCAACGAGATTGAAGCGCAGCAGCAGGGCATCGCTTACGAAGTCACAAGCTACAGCATCGATGACCTTGATCGCGCCATTACCGATGAAGAGGCGCACGGCATGATAAAAGTGCTAACGCTTCCAGGTAAAGATAAAATCCTGGGTGTCACCATCGTCGGAGAGCACGCGGCGGAACTGATTGCTGAATACGTGATGGCGATGAAACATAACATCGGCCTCAATAAAATTCTCGGCACGATACACATCTATCCGACAATGGCGGAGGCCAACAAGTACGTGGCCGGCAACTGGAAGCGAGCGCATGCGCCCGAAAAGCTGCTGCAGTGGCTTAAACGTTTCCATTCATTCAGGCGGGGATAACAACAAACAGGCAATACCTATTATATTTTTCAGATTGTGTCTGCTGCAGCGCTACAACCGGTTCGAATAATTCATTCCCACATAACCTGTTCTATTGCAAAGAATGCGAATGAATTAACACCTGCCTGTCGAGCTCAGCATATTGCTTGTGATAAACTGCGCGCATCGTATGAACCGGTAGTCTGTAGCCAGGCATTGATGCCTTTTGCACATGACTGAAACTATCGGCGCTATACACACTCACATTATTCACCTGAAAAAGAGTGCCAAAATGAAACTGTTTTCTCCCTGCATTTTACCGCTTGTCACAATCGCGCTGCTGCTTACTGCCTGCGAGCAGGCGACGACTTCGGCGCAGGCGCAAAAGCAGACACCGCCACCCGAAGTAACGGTGGTAACAGCGCATAGTGAGTCCGTGCCGCTCACGCGTGAACCGGTTGGACGGCTGGCGCCCACCCGGGTGGCCGAGGTGAGGGCGCGTGTTGCCGGCATTATTCTGCGGCGAACCTATACCGAGGGAACGGACGTCACCCAGGGACAGGTGCTGTTCCAGATTGATCCGGCTCCGCTGCAGGCCGCCCTGCATGTCGAGGAAGCAGCGCTTGCCAGGGCCGAGGCTGATGCGGCCAACGCAGCACAGATCGCCAAACGCTACCAGGACCTGGCCACCAAGGGGCTGATATCTTCGCAGGATCTTGATACCGCGCAGTCCAATCAGCGCACCACCGCAGCCGCGGTAAAAGAGGCCAAAGCGAAAGTCGAAAAAGCCCGGCTTGACCTCGGTTATGCCACGGTGACGGCGCCCATTGCCGGGCATGCGAGAAGAGCCCTGGTGACTGAAGGAGCGCTTGTCGGCCAGGGTGAAGCCACGCAACTGACCACGATTGAGCAGATTGATCCGTTGTACGTAAACTTCAGCCAGTCGGTCAGCGAACTGCAGCAGTTGCAGCAGGCCGCAAAACTTTCATCCTCGGAAAAGCTGCCCACGGATGTTCCGGTCGAAGTGTTGCTTCCCAACGGTTCGACTTACCCCCATGCCGGCACCCTGGATTTTTCCGACCTGTCGGTTGATGCAAGTACCGGTGCGGTATCCCTGCGCGCCGTGGTGCCCAACCCCGATCGCCGGTTGCTGCCCGGCATGTTTGTCCGGCTGCGCATGAATATGGGTCAGCTTGATAATGTTTTCCTGCTGCCGCAGGCAACGGTGCTGCGTGATAATGCAGGCGCTTATGTGATGGTGGTCAATGCCGAAGGTAAGGTGGAACAGCGCCGCGTTGAGACGCATGAAATGACGCAAACCAGCTGGATTGTCTCCGGCGACCTGCATGACGGCGACAAGGTGATACTGGACGGCCTGCAGAAGGTAACACCCGGCGCGGAGGCTAACGCCATACCCGCAGCCACCAGCGGTGCAACTACAGGCGCGAGCAGCGCAAAACCTTGAGGCGCTAAACATGCCACGCTTTTTTATTGATCGCCCCATCTTTGCCTGGGTGCTGGCAATACTCATCACCATGGCGGGCACGGCTGCCATTTTCAATCTGCCGGTGTCGGCTTATCCTTCCATCGCGCCGCCGCAGATTAGCATCAATGCCAGCTATCCCGGCGCCAGTGCCCAGGTACTGGAGAAAACCGTCACCACAGTGATCGAACAGCAGCTCACCGGTATCGACAACCTGCTGTATTTTGAGTCCGTCTCCCGTTCCAACGGCAGCATACAGATTACGCTGACATTCAACACCGGCACCGATCCTGACATCGCCGCGGTGCAGGTGCAGAACCGGGTCAGCGTGGCGCAGGCCCGGCTGCCGCAGGAAGTTGTGCAGAATGGTATTACCGTGCAAAAGGCCAATAACGATTTCCTCATGGTGGTGGCGCTAAAGTCCACCGATCCCGCACTTGATACCTACGCCCTGAACAACATCATCGCCGCGCAGGTGATGGACCCGATCCAGCGTTTGCCGGGTGTGGGCAGCGCTAATCTGTTCGGTTCCGCCTACGCCATGCGTATCTGGCTGAACCCCGACAAGCTTCGCGGCTATGGCATGAGCGCATCAGATGTGCTGGATGCGGTGCGCGAGCAGAACGTGCAGATCGCCGCCGGTAACATCGGCGCCGAGCCCGCGCCCGAGGGGCAGGGCTTTACCGCCTCGGTCACCGCCGCCAGCCGCTTCGACAAACCGGAGCAGTTCGCCGATATCATTCTGCGTTCCGATGTCGACGGCGGTACGGTTCGTCTGCGTGATGTCGCCCGCATCGCACTGGGTGCGGAATCTTACGGCCATGATGTGCACGTCAATGGCGAACCGATTGCCGGTGTTGCGATTTTGCTGGCGCCCGAAGCCAATGCCCTCATCGTGGCGGAGAGTGTGCGCGCCAAGATGGATGAGCTGGCCAGTTATTTCCCGCAGGGGGTGAGCTGGTTTGCACCTTATGACAGCACCACCTTTGTCGAGATTTCCATCCATGAAGTGGTGAACACGCTGATAGAGGCGGTGGTGCTGGTGTTCCTGGTGATGCTGCTGTTCCTGCAGAACCTGCGTGCCACGCTGATCCCGACGCTGGTGGTGCCAATCGCGCTGACCAGCGCGTTTGCCGGCATGTACCTGGCCGGTTTCTCCATCAATGTGCTCAGTCTGTTCGCGCTGGTGCTCGCCATCGGCCTGGTGGTGGATGACGCTATCGTGGTGGTGGAAAACGTCGAACGTATCATGAGCGAAGAAAAGCTGTCACCAAAAGAAGCCACCCGCAAGGCCATGGACCAGATTACCGGCGCTGTTATCGCCATGACTTCGGTGCTCGCCGCGGTATTTATTCCCATGGCGCTGGTTGGCGGCAGTGTCGGCGAAATCTACCGGCAGTTCTCCCTGACCATTGCCATCTCCATGGCGATTTCGGCGCTGATGGCGCTCAGTTTTACACCTGCGCTGTGTGCCAGCCTGCTGCAGCCGGTACACGGCGAGCCGAACTTTTTCCTGCGCGGCTTCAATAATTTCTACCAGGCATTTAATGCGGCCTACCTGCGGCGGGTGGCGCAGGCAATACGCCATACACCGCGCTGGATGGTGGCTTTCGTACTGCTGGTCTGTCTCGCCGGCCTTATCTTTACTCGTCTGCCCAGCAGTTTCCTGCCGGAAGAGGACCAGGGTTACGCGTTGGCTCTGATCCAGTTGCCGCCGGGTGCTACCATGGAACGTACCGGACAGGTGCTGCGCCAGATGGAGGACATCATCCAGAAAAACCCGGCGGTGGACAAGGTGCTGGACGTGGCCGGTTTCAGCTTTGTCGGGCAGGGTGAAAATGTCGGGCTCGGGTTTATCCGTCTCAAGCATTGGGATGAGCGTACCGGCCCGGAAGAGCGTATCGATGGCTTCATTCGCTGGGCCAACGGCGCGGTGCAGGCAATAAAGGGGGCGCGGATTTTTGTTGTTAACCTGCCCACCATTCGTGGCCTGGGCCGCTTCGGCGGTTTCGATTTCCGCCTTGAAGACCGCGCCGGCCAGGGCCGTGACAAACTGATGGAGGCGCGGAATATGCTGCTCGGCGCCGCCGGCAAAAACCCGGTGCTTTACGGTGTGCGTCCCAACCAGCTGGAAGACGCACCCGAGCTGCACCTCGAAGTTGACCGGCTGCAGGCGCAATCCATGGGACTGTCGCTGGACGATATCCATGACACGATTCATCTCATGCTGGCGCCGGTTTACACTAACGATTTCAACTACGAGGGCCGGGTGCTCAAGGTGCTGTTGCAGGCCGATGCGCCATACCGCAGCGAACCCGGTGACCTGAACAAATATTACATCCCGGGCAGCGAGCAGGGCATCGATAACATGGTGCCGCTCAGTAGCGTGGTCACGCCGAGCTGGACCATGGGGCCGCCGGCGGTCGATCATTACAACGGTGTCGAGGCTATCCAGATTAACGGCGCCGCCGCCCCCGGTCATAGCTCGGGAGAAGCCATGGCGGCGATGGAAGATATCGTCAGGAATGATTTGCCTGCGGGTATCGGTTTCGAATGGTCGGGACAGTCATACCAGGAAATTCTATCCGGCAAGCAGGCGCCAATCCTGTTCGCGCTGTCGCTGCTGGTGGTGTTCCTGGTGCTTGCCGCGCTGTACGAAAGCTGGTCAGTGCCGGTAGCGGTAATGTTCGTGGTGCCGCTGGGAGTGCTCGGCGCAGTCAGCTTCACCTGGCTGCGCGGCCTGGAAAATGATGTTTATTTCAAGGTGGGCATGATCGCGGTGATCGGCCTGTCGGCGAAAAATGCAATCCTGATTATCAGCTTCGCCAACAGCATGCGGCTGAGCGGGCGCGCGCTGCTGGACGCTACCATGGAAGCCTGCCGTATGCGCCTGCGGCCAATTCTCATGACCTCGATCGCCTTTATCTTCGGCGTGCTGCCGCTGGCTATTTCCACCGGCGCCGGCGCCAACAGCCGCCACGCCATCGGTACCGGCGTCATGGGCGGCATGTTCGGTGCAACCGCGCTTGGCGTACTGTTCGTGCCGGTACTCTTCGTGTTCATCCGGCGGCTGATGGGTGACAGGAGCCAAAGCGAAAGCGACAGCGGTTAATCCGCCGTGCCGGGTTGATGATACCCCGATTGATGGATACCAAGGGATTTCAGGGCAGTTTCATTATTCGCAGCAAGGGCTGATTTTGTTAAGGCTTGCTGGCAATTATTTCAACCGGGGCTATATAGCCGTTTGCAATATTGGCGATCATGTTATTAATTTTGGCTGCTGCACTTTGCCGCATTAATGTATGTAATCCCAGTGATGGTGGACCACCGGCTGCCTCGGTCTTTTCACGCAGCTGTTTGAAAAATTCCATGGCGAATTCGCGGCGATAAGTCTCATTGATAACTTCAAAACCGGCATTGCTTAACGCCTGTTTGTACTCTGCAGGTGTCGACAGTTTACTGATTGTGCTGTCCGCCGCCCATGGTACCGGGTAGCTCAACTCGCCGTCTCTCACCCGCATCACGTCGTAAACAGCAAAAGTCGCTCCGGGTTTTAACACCCGCTGTATTTCCTTAAACAGCGAAGTCTTGTCTTCTATGTTCATACCAACATGAAGCATGTAACCGCCGTCGAATACGCTATCCTGGAAAGGCATCAATAATGCACTGCCATGCTCCAGCGTGACACTGTTTTCCAGTTTGACCCAGCTGCACAATGCATTTCCGGTCTGAATATACTCCTCGGTCAGGTCAATACCGGTAACACGGTTGTTATACCTGGATGCAACATAGCGGGCAGCACCCCCCAGGCCACAGCCGACATCCAGTACGTGGTGCTGTTCGGAAAAGTTAAGCTGATCGATCAGGATATCCGTTGCCAGCCGGCCGCCGATATGAAATTCATCTACCGAGGCGAGATCATCAATGGTGACGGTTTCAGGCGATTTACCCTGGTGAGAAAGAGCGGCTTCAATCGCCTTTAGTAAATTGCCATGCAAGTAATGGTCCGACACGGATTTATCGTAGGACATGATATTTATCCTCATGGCAGCTGACGTTTAAACTAAAGTACTCCAAAGTACCTTTGATTACAATACGTGTGAAAATAAGCTGGTTGCAGCACCGTGTTATACACGCCATCCTTACCAGTGAACAATTTCACCATCATCAAACACCATGCCGCTGTGAGCCTGGCGATGATTGATGAAAATATTGTTTTTTGGGAACTTTGCCCGCCTTGCGATACTGTCGGCAATCGTTTCCAGCATTAGTGCAATCGTTGCTGAATCATTAAAATCGGGCGTGAGCAGGTCAACGATAAGCGGATAATTTTTTCCTGGCTGGTGCCCGGCTGCCTTGTTGCCCTTGGCATAATAGCCAGGCTGATAAAATTCCCACGTGGTGTGGATGTGGTTGAGCTGTATGCCTGTCCTGTCCGAAAAATCCGCTGCAATATTTTTTATAATGCCGGGCACATCAACCGGTTCTTCAAATGGCAAAGATTTAATGTGAATGAATGGCATAGTTTATCAACCACCAGGGATTAACACGGTTACCTGTACAACTGATAGACTCCAGCATAACAAGTTTGTACTCTTGTGCAAAATCAAACACACAACAGACTTCTTTACATGAGAGAATTTATAAAACCGTCCAAGACATTATTAAGGCTCACCGGCCGCGCCCTGATGGATTTCAACATGATCAGGCAGGGCGACAGGGTGTTGCTGGGATTGTCGGGCGGCAAGGATTCGCTGTCGCTGTTGCACATACTGCATCATTTTCAGAAACACGCGCCGATTGATTTTGAATTCGGCGCCATGACGGTCGATCCCATGGCGGGCGATTTTGACCCGTCACCGATGATCCCGTACCTTGAATCACTGAACACCGAATACCACTACCGGCGCGAACCCATTATGGACATGGCGAAAGCACACATGGGCAAGAATTCCTACTGCGCTTTTTGCTCACGTATCAAGCGCGGCATTATGTACAACACCGCAAGAAAGCATAACTTCAACGTGATCGCGCTGGCGCAGCATCTTGATGACCTGGCCGAAAGTTTCCTGATGTCTGCCTTTTATGGTGGCAAGTTAAAAACCATGAAGGCGCATTACACCAACGACGATGGCGATTTAAGAATCATCCGTCCGCTGGTATATGTCCGCGAACGGCAGACACGAGATTTTGCTGAACATGCCGGACTGCCGATAATCCCTGACAGCTGCCCGGCCTGTTTCTCCATGCCAACGCAAAGACAGCACATGAAAGAGCTGCTCGCTGGCGAAGAAAAAAACAACAAAACGCTGTTTAAATCTTTACTGACGACGTTAAAGCCGTTAATGCGCGAAGGCTTGCCTGAATCATGAATGATGATTTTCAATCGGATCTGACCGTTTTATTGCGGCCCTTTTGTTCTGCTATGAAGGAGGTATGCTATGAAAGCTGTTGGACTATATAAGTATTTACCTGTTGAAAGCGACGACTCTTTAGTTGACCTGGAGCTGGCCCAACCGACCCCGAATGGACGTGACATACTGGTTGCGGTAAATGCCATTTCGGTAAACCCGGTGGATACCAAGGTGAGAGCTCCCAAAGACAGGATTGAAACAACACCGCGAATCCTTGGCTGGGATGCCGCCGGCGAAGTTATTGCAGTGGGCGATGAAGTTGAACACTACGTCGTGGGTGACAGGGTGTATTACGCCGGCGATATTACACGCGCCGGCAGCAACAGTCAGTTTCAACTCGTTGACGAGCGGATTGCCGGTCAAATGCCAAAGTCGCTTGACTACGCCGAAGCTGCCGCCTTGCCGCTAACCGGCATTACGGCCTGGGAAGCGCTCTTCGACCGGCTGCGGATTTCAAAAACCGGCGCAGACGCGGCCAGGTCAATCCTGATTATCGGCGGTGCGGGCGGTGTGGGCTCCATCGCGATTCAGCTCGCAAAGCGCCTGGCCAGGCTGCAAGTCGTTGCAACGGCGTCACGTCCCGAGTCAATTGCCTGGGTGAAAGCGAAGGGAGCAGATCTGGTGATTAATCACCGAAACCCTGTTGATGATGAGTTGCAGGCAGCAGGCATAGCCAGCGTCGACTACATACTTTGCCTGAACAGCACTGCTGCCCACTGGGCAGCAATGGCCAATACCATCGCCCCCCAGGGCAGTATTTGTTCTATCGTTGGTACCGAACCTGTGGACCTTGATCTGTTAAAGAGCAAGAGTGTCAGTTTTAGCTGGGAGTTTATGTTTACCCGTTCAATGTACCATACGGCAGACATGATAGAACAGCAGCGGCTGTTAAATGAGCTTGCTGTCCTTATCGACGCAGGCAAACTGGTAACGACAGTCAATGAAATCATCCGCCCCATCAATGCCGCAAATCTCCGCAAAGCGCATCAGCTGATTGAGCGCGGGAACGCCATTGGCAAGATCGTACTCACGGGCTGGGAATAAACACCGAGTTCCTGTTCCGGGTCAGAGCAAAAACTCCAGTATTAAAATCTTTGCACAGGTAATTGCTCTGACCAAAATACCTGAAAAAGGTCAATTATGGATAAAATGATTGGTAAAAAATTTAAGATTACCGGTATGGTCATTGAAATTGTTTCTGATGACGGCGAAAGCTGGGAAACACGTAATATCACTACCAGCGAAACGGTGTTCATTAATAAATTAATTCTTCAAAATGCTATCAAGCTTGGCAAGGCAGAAGAAATATCAGAACTGGATGATGAAGAATACAATGTGTAGTAGTGTATTTGGAGTAATAGTAAAAACTCGACCGAAGGCCCCCTGAACAACAGTAGGAGGAGCGCCCCCGATGTGGGATCAAAGATACAGCGAAGAAGGTTTTGCCTATGGAACAGAACCGAATGATTTCCTGAAGGCTGAGTATTCTCGAATACCACAAGGAGGTCGAGTGCTTTGCCTGGCGGAAGGTGAAGGCAGGAATGCTGTTTTTCTCGCGAAACACGGGTATTCAGTTACCGCCGTCGACCAGTCTTCGGTAGGTCTGAAAAAGGCGGAGAAACTCGCAATTGATAACGGCGTAGATATCTCAACGATTACGACCAACCTTGCCGTCTATGACCCTGGCAGAGAAGCCTGGGATGGCGTGGTATCAATCGCAGCACACATTCCGCCCCAGGTGCGGAAAGCGCTTCATGCTCGCGTTGTTAATTCTCTGAAAACCAATGGTGTCTTCATTCTGGAAGCATACACCGAACGCCATCTTGAAATGGATGGAATTGGCGGACCGCCAGCATCACAAAAGCAGTTATTTATGTCTCTTGCGGAACTGGAGGCCGAACTTGCAGGGCTGGATATTATTGTTGGCAGGGAAGTAGCAAGAAACATTTCCGAAGGAAAATACCACCAGGGAGAAAGCGCCGTGGTACAGCTTGTTGCATGCAAAAAAACGGCTTAGAGAGATCAAGGGAAGTCCGCTCTGACCCCAATGCCAGTAAGTTAAGCTCATTTTTCTGTTGCAGGTGCGACAAATTCGCACGATGCGCGCATACGTTGGCACCGCTGTGCGAATTTGTCGCACCTGCATTCTTAGCTTACTGGTATTGGCTCTGCCCCGGGTTTTTCGTAAACTCAGCTTCGAATAAAATGGGCTAAATAGTTGTACCAGAAAAGTTTTTCCTTGTCATTGATGTTCATTGACATGGTTTCCTCCATGAACCTGCAATCATTGTTAAGATACAAATACAGAACCATACGGCTGCCGTATAGTACCTACTCAACAGGATTCCTGTTAATAAACTGTTAAGCATATGAATCAATAATGAAAATATTCCCGTCAAATAACGAGAGGGTAATTACTGTTGCAATTATCGCGTTCTTATTTGGTGTTCTCTTAGGTATATTTTCTGCAACAAAAATTACAGATCAATCTATATTAATTCCTGCTTTTGCAACATTGGTAGCAGCATTTTTAGGTGCTGTTTCTGCATATAAGTTAGAGGAAAAAAAGCGATATAGGGAATATCAAGAGCAATGCCTCAGTCACGCTAACAATGTTATTTTTGCATTGTATGAGCGAATAAAAATATTAAAGCAAATTCAAGCCCAATCAATAAATCCTCAAAGAAATAATTCAGCTAGAATCATTTCAATGTTACCAACGTTAAATTTTAGCTATCCTGAATCATCATTTAATATTGAATCACTAATGTTTATATTAGGAACCAAACATAAGCAACTCATACTAGATCTTCAAACTGAAAAGGAATGCTTTAAAACAGCTTTTGATATTATCAAGTTTCGTTCTGATCTTCATTTTCATTATGTTCAACCAGCCATGGAGGCAGGAGGTATTCAAGAAGGTGGTGATTACACAATACAACAAATAAAAAATGTTTTAGGGGAAAGAACATACACACAACTTGAACGAGCTACAAATGATTTAATTGATAATGTTGATAAAACAATAGAGTCGAGTGAAAAGTTAAGGTTCGATTAGTTAAAGCATTGAAAGACCTGTTTCCAGGGAAAACTGTATTAAATTTTGAAATACAAGATAAAATGCTTAACAACTCGTCTAACTTGAACGGCGCAGAAAACGCGCCGTCAAGTTGACTCAAACGTTAGGCAACGAAAGGCAAGTCAATGGAAAAATTGACCGAATATGTTAGTGAGAAAATTTGGTTGCTTGAATATCCTGTTAGATTTGGAGGCATGGATCTATTTGGGCGTACAACAATTATACGATTAGAAAATGGAGATTTGATCGTTCATGATCCATGCAAAATAGATGATTCTACAAAAGGAAAAATTGACGAAATAGGAATAGTAAAATACATAATTGCACCCGGTTCTTATCATCATTTATTCGTTACGGACTTTCAGGAGAAATATCCAAATGCAGAAACGTTCTTATGTCCAGGTTTAGAGAGAAAACGGCCAGATATTAAGTTCGAATGGATTCTTGGAAATAAACCAGATCACAGATGGGAAGACGCTATTGATCAAGTCTTAGTGCAGGGGACAAAACATATATGGGAAGTTGCCTTTTTTCATAAATCGTCGAGGACGCTTATTCTCGTGGATTTACTAGAAAATATCGGAGACGACTATGGACACGAAGCGGGCCTTTTGCTTCGATTCTGGTGGAAAGCAATATTTCGAATGTGGAACAATCCAAAGGCAGCTCCGGAATATCAAATGGGTTGGGGAAATAAAGAAATAGTCAAAATCACCCTTAATAAAATTCTTAGCTGGGATGCGAAAAGGGTGATTATCGCGCATGGAGAAAATATTGAAGAACATGTAAACGAAACGCTTGCTATAGCATGGAGACGGGTACTCAATGCCTAACAAGCACATCATGTCGTTCGCTATCGCTCACTGGGACGCTCCACTACGTTCCGCGCCCCATATGTAAACGTTAGCGCTAATTAATAAACAGGAATAATATCAATGAAAAATTGGATGCTCTTACTTTTACTGCTTGCTTCATTTACTACAAATGCAGAAACTCCTTTGTCAAAAGATAAAGTCGAGGACTTTTTTAATTCAATAGTTAGTGGAAAAATATCAGATGCGTATGACAAATTATTTATCGGCTCTTCAATACCACAGGACAAGCCACAAGCAGTAACACTACTCAAACAGCAAACTGAAAACGGCCTCCCTTTATATGGAAAGCTCCTGGGCTATGAATACATTTCTGAAGAATCTTTTGGCAGCTCTATTGTAAGGTACGTTTGTGTGCTCAAATCAGAAAAAGGACCAACCGTTTGGGAATTTTTCTTTTATAAACCAAAAAATGAATGGTTCTTAGCAAATGTCATTTTTAACGACCAATTTACTTTCCTGCGCTAAAAATGTATAACGAGACACGGGCTCTCGTTAATTAAACCGTTATGCGAAAACAGCTTCGCTTAAAAAAACAATTTAAATTCTGACTGTGATTAATTTTAGTATGGAAAATAGACGCAACCACCCAAGGCATCCGATAACTGTAGAAGTTAAACTATCTCATCCTGAAATAGGTGAAATAACGGTTAAAACAAAAAATGTTTCGGACAGTGGCCTATTTGTTCTTGTGGAGCCAACGTTGATGCCGCCAGTGGGTGAAATTGTCCAGGGTCAAGTACAAGGAGAGTTTGATGATCTTCCGGTGGTAAAAATGAAAATAGTAAGAACAGAAAAAGAGGGATTGGGGCTCCAGTTTATTGAAACCTGAATGCCTGCATTTGAATACTCATAAAAAAGTATCCAGTATTAGTTAAAAAAATATCGCATAACAATGCAATTAAAAACGCACGCAAAAGCGCTTGCTCGGACCTTGCTGCCGCTCGGCCGTTTATTGCTGGCGTAATATTTTAAAGACATGAAAAAAGACAAAGGACAAATCGTTCAAGCTGAGACAGAGAATGGTCAGCTAGTTGGTGAAGCAATAGTTGAGGTTGTAGAAAATCAATTAGCGGATAATAATCCACCCGAAACTAAGCAAACTTTAGACAGGCTCATGAAAACAGGAGAGTCAAGAGAGAATGCAATTCGATACATAGCAGGCGCATTATCTGTAGAGATATTCGGCGCGCTTAAGCAGCAAGAATCATACAATAACGAGCGATACGTAAATAACCTAAAAGCTCTTCCTGCACTTCCATATGACCAAAACTGGTAAAACAACTAACAACGGCAACAACCGGAGCCGGATCACAGTTTTCTCTAATATTATAAATAATTGTGATCCGAGCCGAATAGTTCTTCGTTTGCGCCACACAGCCTGCTCATTGTATTATCATACAACCTGATTGAAGGATTTATCGTATGTGGTTACGCACAAGCTGTGAGATGACATTCGACATCACAGTGCCTACCCCTTTTATTCTAATGCTGCGTTTGCGCAGCGGGGCGCAGCAATGGGTAGCTAGTGAAGAATACAGGCTCAAGCCGAGTGTCCCGGTTTTCGAGTTCACTGACCTTTACGGCAACCTTTGCCAGCGATTAATCGCTCCTCCCGGCGCTTTCGCTGTCTATACTTCTGCAGATGTTATGACCGCGGATCAGGTGGACCAGTCACCGGGTGCTCAATTTGTCGAGGTCGGAAATTTGCCCGAAGCCGTGCTCAGTTACCTGTTGCCCAGTCGATTTTGTGAATCGGACCGCTTTGGTCAGATGGCTGCTTCGATCGTAGCCGGCCAAAAGTTGGGCTATGACCAGGTTAAGGCCATCGAGTCCTGGCTACGAACTAACATTCGTTATGAACCTGGTAGCAGCGATATACCAGTCTCCGCTGTGGAAGTTAATTCACGGCAGCAGGGTGTTTGCCGTGATTTTTCGCACCTCGGAATTGCCTTATGTCGAAGTCTGAGTATTCCGGCGCGATTAGTGGTTGGTTATCTTTACGGGCTCGAGCCTATGGATTTACACGCCTGGTTTGAGGCCTATGTTGCGGGACGTTGGTATGTTTTCGATGCCACACAGGCTGAACTACGGGCCGGATACGTGGCAATCGGTTATGGTCGTGATGCTGCTGATGTTGCCATCTACAACCAGTTTGGCCCCCCGGTGTATCCGGTTACACAGGACGTTCATGTTCAGCTAATTAATGAGAGAAATGCCTGATGGGCATCCCCTTTAGTCCGCGTTGAATCCGGCCTGTCTCCAGAGACAGCAGTTCAATCGGGCTTCCGTCCTCAGTTATCATCCGCACCTTCCTTCGTCAGCTGTTCGCGTATCGACAGTAATTCCTGCCGGCGCGCTTCGTTGGTTTCCGGGTAATGCATTTTCAGTGTGTTGAAGGTATCGAGAATAATCCGGGACACAATCAATCGGGCGTTCTTCTTGTTGTCCGCGGGAACTACATACCAGGGCGCAATCCTGGTGCTCGTCGCGCCCAGGCACGCCTCGTAGGCCTGCATATACTGTTTCCAGAATTTCCGTTCTTCGATGTCGGCAACACTGAATTTCCAGTTTTTTTCCGGCTCATCGATGCGGTCGAGAAAACGCTTGCGTTGCTCTTCCCTGGAAAGGTGCAGAAAGAACTTGATGATGCGCGTGCCGTTGCGATAGAGGTGATTCTCCAGGTCCACGATGGAGCGGTACCGGTCCTGCCAGATGGTTTTCTCGTCGAGCAGTTTATCCGGCAGTCCCTGGCTGCGGAGAATTTCCGGGTGCACACGAACGATCAGCACCTCCTCGTAGTAGGAGCGGTTGAAGATGCCGATGCGCCCGCGTTCGGGAAGGCACTGCGATGTGCGCCACAGAAAATCGTGTTCCAGTTCGGTCGCGCTCGGATGCTTGAAACTGAACACCTGGCAGCCCTGGGGATTGACGCCTGACATCACGTGACGGATGGCGCCATCCTTTCCGGCTGCGTCCATGGCCTGGAAAATCAGCAGCACTGCATAACGATTGGACGCATAGTGCAGGTGCTGCAGCTCGCTGAGCTCATTTACCTGGGCTTCGAGCAATTTATGATAGTGCGCTTTTGACCTGTACACCGGGTCAATCAGCGTCGGCCATTTTTTGAGCTCGACCTTTTCGTCCTGCGGTACCCGAAACTCCTTAGTTTTAATTTTCATTTTTAGCTCTCCAGTATCAGCAACTGACCAAAGAATGGGTCAGATCAGAATGGTACTTAACTTAAGCAAAATTCATGTCATTGCGAACGTTAGTGCGGCAATCTCAGCCGTCATTTACGGCCGGGGGTGGTCCTACGGTACATCGCATCTCGTTCCGCCAGGACTCGCGCCCACGCGGGGAAAAAGCCATCCCGGCCGTGGATCGATCCTGCTGTTTTATACCACATCCCGGTATATGAGCATGAATGGAATTTGCGTCACATATACAGCAATCACAGAAACCTGGCTTATGTAAGTGCCATTCGGGTCAGGTTACAGTTTTCTCTAATATTAACAACAATAGCGCATTAACAATATTCAATAAATACGGTTACGCTTTAATCTGTTTTATTTATGCCAGCTGCAGGCACTCGCTCGATCCGCTTGTCTGGAATGGTCCACATAAGCGCCACCAGGATATAGATTGAAACGGCCAGCCATGGGGACATAAATGCAAGAGCAATCGCGGGAACTTACAGCAATGGCGTGCGGCAAAGAGTGAAAACGATTGCTGCCAGAGACTGGTCAGCGCTGCTGACAGAGATTGAACTTGCAAAAGATAAACTCAAGTGCACGTCGGACAGCCGGGTTGTCAGTTGCTACGAAGCGGGCCGGGATGGTTTCTGGTTGCATCGTGCGCTCACCGCCCAAGGCTTTGAAAATGAGTTGTCGAAGGTGCTCGAATGCAGGCCTACGTACTACAGTTAATTTATTTAATTCGATTTTTAATTTGCGTTTATTCGCCTTCATTTGCGGATAAATTGTTTTTATATGGAAACACACAAATTAAACGGTTGGTTCGTAAATAGCTAAGAATCGTCTCTCAGCGACATCTTGCTGAGCATAATCACTGCCTGGGTTCGATTGGAGATGCCGAGTTTGCGAAAGATCGCCGTAATATGCGCCTTGATAGTGGCTTCGGTGACGCCGAGTTCATAACCTATCTGCTTGTTCAGCCAGCCTTCACGCAGGTAACAGAGTACGCGATACTGCTGCGGTGTCAGCGTGGCAATTTTGGCCGCGAGATCTTTTTCCTCCTCATCAACGGGTGTCAGGTTGTTGCGCATACTTTCCGGCACCCAGCGATCGCCGTTCAGCATGGTATGTATCGCATTGTGAATTATTTGAGGCGAGCAGGATTTGGGAATGTAGCCGCATGCCCCATGGCGCGATTAATCGTCGTAGCATCTTCATCGGCGGAAATAATTGCGACCGGAATACTGGGAAATTTCTCACGCACCATGATCAGGCCAAACAGGTCCTGGCTGCCCGGCATATGCAGGTCCAGCAACAGCAGATCTGTTTCATCATTGTTCTCCAGGTCCCTGATGGTACTGTCCAGATCCATTGATTCGGCAACAACAGCATCCGGGTAATGCCTTTTGATAACTTCAAGGATGGCATTACGAAACAGGGGATGATCGTCCGCAACATGAAAATGATACATCAAGTTACTCTCGCAAGGTAAAGACATATCTTAGCTCAATCTGTAACTTGTATCGACCATGGCTGAACACGCGATCATCAGGCCGCGTTATTTCTTTAACATATCGGGAGTGTATATATTTTTACTTAAACTGAAACACAGACTATCGTCCGGAAACCGGTATGGCAATAATGGGATATACGACTTTAGTAGACCATAGACTATCATCTCATGGCGTCATAACTCATTTACGGTATCGTTGCAGACAGCGATCACAAGGGGAGTCTTAAATGATATCTATCAAGAAAAAAATAATTGGGGGGGTTGCAGGTTCAGCCTTGCTTGCAGCTACATCAGCATACTCGGCCACTATTGGCACGTTTGATAACACCACGGTAAAAGTCGGCGGCTATTTAAAACTGGACGCAATATCCAACAGCTTCAGTGACGGTACATTACCAACAGGTAGCTACGGTCGTGATTTTTATGTGCCCTCGTTAACTCCGGTTGGTGGTAAAGAGGAAAACAGGACTTTCGATATGCATGCGCGCCAGTCGCGTTTTCATATCGGGACCGACAGTATCGTTGGTGAGCATAAACTGAAGACATATATCGAAATGGATTTTATGGTGGCGTCTAATCCTAATGGCGACGAACGCGTTAGTAACTCTTACACGCCGCGCATGCGTCAAGCCTACCTGGAATACGATAACTGGCTGTTCGGCCAGACCTGGTCGACATTCCAGAACGTGGGAGCTTTGCCGGAAACTGCCGACTTTATCGGTAATACCGATTTCTCCATATTTATCCGCCAGCCACAGATTCGTTACACCGCGGGCAACTTCCAGTTTTCTATTGAAAACCCGGAAAGCACGATTACACCGAATGGTGGTGGTGCACGTATTGTTACCGATGACAACGAACTGCCTGATTTTGTCGGCCGCTACAATTTCAAATCGGGTGATCTGTCACTGGTTGCGGCCGTACTGGCACGCCAGCTGGCCTATAACGATGGCGCCGGGCTCGACGACACCATTTCATCTTACGGCCTGAGTGTATCCGGCAAATGGATGCTGGGCAAAGATGATATACGTTTTGGTGTCAATACCGGCAGCGGCATGGGCCGCTATATCGGCCTGAACGTGGCAAACGGTGCTGTACAGAAAGCTGATGGCACACTGGAAGCGATTGACTCGACTGCTTACTATGCTGCCTACCGCCATTTCTGGAATGCGAAGTGGCGCAGCAACATAACGTGGTCGGCGATTGATATCGACAACGATACCGCATTAACCGGAACTGCGGTAACACAAAGCACATACAGTGCACGTATTAACCTGTTCTACGCTGCAACAGATAAACTGATTTTTGGTGGTGAGTACGCCCATGCTAACCGGGAACTGGAATCCGGTGCAGACGGCAATATGGACAGATTTCAGTTTACAGCGAAACTTGATTTTTAAAATATATTACCCGGGGCAGTGCTCCCGCGACGGAGTTGCATAACCTGGTTATATTGATTCGAACCGCTTGCAAGGCTGTAAACACGCAGGATGCTTTCAAGACCGGGCTAATTACCCGGTCTTTTATTTTATAGTCCGGCTTATATATAACCGTGTCAGCCAGGGGTTGATCCGGCTCTGACAGCTGAAAAAAAGCATTAAAACTATTCATCGCAGAGACGCAGAGGCACAGAGAAAACCTCGGGTTTATGTACTCATTTCCGCTGATGTTATTTCGAAAATAAAGAACTCTGCGTCTCTGTGATAAAAATGAACAGTTTCAGAGGTAAATCTATTCTACCGATAGTACACGCTTACTGCTGTTGCCTGCTTCCTCAACCTGCCAGCTTATCCTGACATCGATGCGTTGCCGGCTATCTTCCTGCGAGGCGGATACCTTGAGATGCAGCAGGCCTTCCGGTTCCATAATTATCTTGTCATCCTCATCGCTGAATGTAACCTTGCCTTTGCCTATCGCCCTGGTGATTGACTGCAGAATAGTGCTGATCGATCTGGCATCCTGCAACGACTCATGCCTGAAACTTTTCTTACTTTTTCTCATTTTTTTGACTCTTGATTTTGTTCTTCAGCATGCTGTCCAGTTGCCGCAACATGGGTTTTAATTTTTTCTGTTTGAGTTTTTTTGCCGCCTGCCGCAGAGATACCCATTGCCTGTTGCGGTGAGATTCGTCCCATTCCTTATCAGGCAGCACGCGTGTAACTTCCATGGCGTAAACTTCCACCGTACAGGTCGCTCCCCACTTGGGGTAAGTGTAACTACCGATGGCTTTATCCGAAACCGTACCTTCGACACCGGCTTCTTCCAGTGCTTCACTGGCGGCAGACTCGCCTGCGCTTAATCCCGGTTCCCAGATACCTTTCGGTACAACCCAGTGGTTTTTCTGGCTCGATGAAATCACCAGTATTTCCAGTTCGCCATCGTTCATACGCCACGGGATCACCGATGACTGGGTGTAATAATAGGCCGGCCGGTCGCGGCGCTGTTTGCCATGCGGTGAGGGAAAGGGAAACTTTTTCGGCAGCCCGCGAGGCCTGGTAATAGATACTACGCTGGCGCAACCCCTGGTAAGGCTGTTCCAGTTTTTATCCAGCTTTAATCTTGCAATGGTTGCGGTGGGCAGAAGTTTGCCGTCTTCAGGTCGCGGTATATCTTCAGCTGACAGCCAGCTCAACAAATCCTCCAGTCCAGGGTTATGACCAACCAGCATGACCCGTCCTGCCTGTTCGGGGCAGTCTGCCAGTACCGAAAGCAAGGTGTCTGTATCAGCCTCGTAAACCCGCAGATCAGCATGTATATGCTGAACTCCCAGGCCCATTGCCTTGCAGCATTTCTGTGCAGTAACAATTGCGCGCTCGGCCGGGGAACTGATAATCGTATCAGGCTGCAAGTCATGCTGTGCCAGCCAGGCGCCGACACGCTGGGCGCTTCGTTTACCTCGGTCCGTCAATGGACGGGAGAAATCATTAAGCTGTGATTCCCAGTCTGACTTCCCGTGTCGAAGTAGCAGTAATTCATTCATAACGGGGTTACCTGTATCCTGAAATAATCAGCGCAGGATTTTCATCTGTTGCCTGCAAATGACGATTGAGTAATATATTAACTCTATCATTAAATTAATATATTTGGGGGCATTGCTGTCCCACTTAATGTTAGAAACATGGATTGGGAACTGTTGTGCGAGACCGTATGCCGCATGGATGCGGCATTCGAGCGTACAAGGAAGTATTCACAGCGTGTCTCGGGCGACCGTTGCCAGTTCATGTTTCGG
>JAJDNP010000138.1 GCA_022340645.1 Gammaproteobacteria bacterium
CCGAAACATGAACTGGCAACGGTCGCCCGAGACACGCTGTGAATACTTCCTTGTACGCTCGAATGCCGCATCCATGCGGCATACGGTCTCGCACAACAGTTCCCAATCCATGTTTCTAACATTAAGTGGGACAGCAATGACATCTATAGATTAAAAACTCAAAAAGGAGTCATTGCAACCTGTTCAATTTGTTTAAGATGATTCCAGTAAAAGACGCTGTTAAATCAGTAAAACAGCTTACTGATCTTCACAACTGCGAATAAATTATTCAGCATATCCCTATGCCTCACCCTTTCAGGGCGATCATTCAAATCGTTCCAGACGATTTAGTCGCACCTACACTTAAGGTCTATTTCATACTCCGTGTACTCACCGGTTATAATACCCGCCGAATATTAGCCGTTGGAGTTTGTCGTGCATTTCGGACCCAGAGAAATCGTTACCCCGTTTCGCCCCATTCCGTTAGAGGTGCCTGAAGGCATGGCGCCGAATGAGTTTTTTAACAGTACAGAAAATTTAAATGACCTGGCGCATAACAATGGCCTGCTAAAGAATCCTGAAGACCTGCTGCTTTATCGAAAAGCCCTGGGCCACAGTAATGAGTTCGACACCTCGATTATCTATAATACCTCTAATTCCATCCTTGATCCCTTGGGCAGACCGGTACGGCGCACCCAGGTACCCGAGAACGTAAAAAAAGTCTGGAACCGGATGAACCAGGTCATTATCGACTACATGTTTGAAAAGTATCCTGATCCTGACGAGGCCCTGCTGCTGGCGGGTGAGGCCAGCCTGGACGCGACCTGGCCCTTAACTTCTCCCGGCGTCCCCAGTATACGCATGCTGCATAATCACTTTATCGCCTTTGACAAGCAGCAATTGCGCAAAGCCGAGTTTGCCGACCCGCACAACCCGAATCTAACCGATGGCGGCCAGCACAGCCTGTTCCAGTCATATATGCGTGATGTTTACAGTGACTTCTTTTCCGCGCTGGACTTTAATATCCTGGAACAGACCAGCAAGAGTTCATCACGAATTGAACTCACTGGTTACCCCCAGGGATTGCCCAGCTGGAAAATTCAGGATGGCGTGGACGCACTTAAGAATATTTATTTCTGGCAGGAGTATGACCAGGTACTGATGGGTTTTATTGACTTCTACCGCGCCTTTTTCACCCAGGTATCGACCCGCAATGCGCCTGTGCCGGAAGGCTCTTACTTTCCAGAACAGGTGGAGAGTATATTGCTGTTTAACAACTGTTTTATGGCAACGGCGAAGAAGGTAAGGGAGCAATGTGTGACGGACGCAAAATATGCCAATGCAATACGTTGGCAGCCTGCCTTCAAACAGCTTATCTACAGGAATGACGAAGGTGACCTGATCGTAACCATCAGCCAGAATTCAATCGGCAATGCGATTACCGAATTGCTCGGCGTGGTTGTTAAACGTGAACCTGATGCGGAAGCCTATGAAAAAGCGGAACCCGCACTCATTGAAAAACTGCTGGAGGTGAGGGACCGCCTGGTCAGGGCAGACCTGGGTGACGCCATTGAAACCCCATACTGGTCAGCGTAAAAAACCTTATTGTCCACAGATGAACGCAGATAAACACAGATATAAACTGCTGTACTAGTTCAGTCTCGTCTTGAGAGTTGGCGAAAGATCTTAAACCCGGCTTATGAATGCTAAAGCGTTAAAGATTTTTCATTAACGCGCAAAAACAACAAACAATTAGAAAAGTTTTTATCTGTGTTTATCTGCGTTCATCTGTGGATAATTTGTTTTTGAATGGAAATTTACTATAAGCTATGGCTTATGTTTAATTCAAAACGAAAAGCATATTCCGGTTATGGTTGCGAGGATGTCGATCCCCGCGGTTTTGTCAGCCTTATGGATATGTATGAAAATAATTACCTGCGTCTGCGCAGGCTGATACCGGACCTGTCTCAACTGCCGGACGTGGCCGTTTCCCGTCTGCCGGGGTGTTTAAGCCTGCACATGGTCATCCTTGAACGCACCGAATTCACCACGACACTGTATTTAACCTATTATTTTGAAGAGGATGAGCAAAGTATCGCTGAGCCCGCATTAACCATCCGGGTCTATCACGACGCCAGCCAGGTCGAGGTGCTTACCGGTCATCTTAATCACGGCCGCCAGCAGTATGATCACATACCCTCAAAAACAAAAAGAATTAAATGGAAGTTCAACCGTTTTTTATATAAATGGCTGGGTTACTGCCTGCATCTTGGGCATTCGTTTAACAGGCAGGAGTCAGCATACGCCACAATTGATTCGCCCCCGGATTTATTCCTCATACCTGACCCGGATTTGTCCTAGAAAGCTGTAAAATCCCGTCAACACAAAAAACAAACGTATTATTTAGTACGACTTTTTGATAAAACATTGATTTATTAATACGTGTTCATATATTAGAATACTCTAATATACTCTGCATGTTATAAATTCAGGAAATATTATGATTACTTTGAAAGGTTTACGGCTGGATCCATTGTCCGAAGCAAACTGGCTGTGGTACGGCTTTATACTTGTATTCTTACAACTTGGTCAGCTTCAAACTGCAAATGCAGCAGATGAAGACAGCAAGCTTGAAACGTCAGAAGTCAGGCAGGAATTGATTAGCCGCGAGTTTCGCCTGGACGGTGTGGTTGAAGCAATTAATAAAGCGACGGTATCCGCCCAGACCTCCGGTACGGTTGAGAAAATACTGGTTGACGTTGATGATTATGTCGAGAAAGGCGACATTATTATTGAGTTAAAAGACGTCTCGCAACAGGCGCAATTGAAAAAAGCGCAGGCCGGTGAAAAAGAAGCCATATCGCATTTAACCAATGCCCAGGATGAATACGACCGCATAAAAGACATTTACGCTAAAAAAGTGGTATCTAAATCCAAAATGGATGAAGCCACGCACACGCTGTCAGCCGCAAAAGCTCGCCTGGAGGCAGCCAGGGCCAGTCTCGAAGAAGCTCGCGAACAGCTTTCTTATACCCTGGTGAAAGCACCCTACAGTGGTATTGTCACGCAACGGCATGTTGAAGTTGGTGAAAATGTGCAGCCGGGTTCAGCGCTGATGACCGGGGTTTCACTGGACAAGCTCAGGGTGAACGTGAATGTGCCACAGAGTTTAATAACGAAAATACGTCAGTACGACAAGGCGTATGTGTATGTTACATCGCAGCTTGGAGCATGCCCAAGCCGGGTGGCGGTCGATAAAATTACCATATTCCCGGTTGCCGACCAGGCTTCAAATACTTTCAAGGTAAGGCTTGATTTACCCGAAGGCATCGAAGGCCTGTTCCCAGGCATGTATGTTAAAGCCTCACTGGTGACAGGGGAGAAACAGGTGTTGACGGTGCCAAAACCAAGTATCGTTTTTCGTTCAGAGGTCACTGCCGTTTACGTAGTCGCGGATGACGGCACTATTAACTTCCGTCATGTGCGTCTCGGCGACACAAGCGACGGTTCACAGGCTGTGCTGTCAGGCCTGGTGGAAGGCGAAAAAGTCGCGCTGCAGCCAATCGAGGCAGGCATATTACTGATGCAGCAGCGTCAGCAGTCAACAGGCCGGCATGCAGGGCAGGCGGATGAATAAGCTTGGCATTTCCGGCAGTACGGCGAAACACTTTTTAACTACCCAGATCACGCCATTGCTGGCGCTGGTGGGTGTTTTGCTGGGCATATTTGCAGTGATTATCACGCCACGTGAAGAAGACCCGCAAATCAATGTCACATTCGCCAACGTGTTTATCCCGTTTCCCGGCGCGACGGCTTCTGAGGTCGAAAGCCTGGTGGCATCGCCCGCCGAACAGGTGATTTCTGAAATAAAAGGCATTGAACACGTATACTCGACTTCAACGCCGGGCATGGCTGTACTCACAGTCCAGTTTCTGGTCGGCGAGAATCGCACGGATGCCATCGTCAGGCTGTATAACAAGCTTTACTCGAACCAGGACTGGCTGCCTGAAAACCTGGGCGTGGGCAAGCCGATAATCAAGCCGAAAGGTATTGACGATGTTCCCATTATAGCAGCCACCCTCTGGTCGAAAAACGCCGGCACCGGCGCCTTTGAATTAAGCAAGGTCGCACACGGTCTGGAAACCGAACTGAAACGTATTCCGGGTACGCGGGATATTTACACCATCGGCAGCCCGGACCGCGTTGTCCATGTCGTGCTCGACCCGCAGGCATTGTCCGGATACAACATCGATATCACTGAACTGGCGAATGCATTACGGGCGGCAAATACTGCGCGTAACGGTTTAACGGTAAACGCAGATAACCGCGAAATTTTATTGCAGGCGGGCACCTTCCTGACATCGCCCGATGAGATTGCCGAGCTGGTGGTTGGCGTATTCGACGGCAAGGCAGTATATCTGCAGGATGTCGCCACGATAAATTACGGGGCTGATTCGCCATCACAGTATGTATCGATTGCACTTGGCAAGGCCGGACTGGAACAGCAGCATGATACTGCTACGGCAGTGATAAACAATCCACAGCCGGCGGTCACAGTGGCGATCGCCAAGAAACCCGGCAGCAACGCGGTGGATATCGCTAACCAGGTTATCCAGCGCCTGGATGAACTAAAAGGGACATTCATCCCCGATGATGTCGAGGTCAGCATTACGCGAAATTACGGTGTTACCGCACAGGACAAGTCTGAAAAGCTGATCCACAAGCTGATTATTGAAACCATCGCGGTCATAATCCTTGTCATGCTGGCGCTTGGCTGGCGCGAAGGCGTAATCGTGGGTGCGGCGGTTGCGGTTACCCTGCTGGTTACCCTGTTTGCATCCTGGGCCTACGGCTTTACCCTCAACCGGGTATCCCTGTTCGCACTTATTTTCTCCATTGGTATCCTGGTCGACGATGCCATCGTGGTGGTAGAAAACATCCACCGCCACATGGCGCTTAACCTGAACGGGGTAAAAAAGAAACTGGTGGATATTATTCCTGCCGCGGTTGATGAAGTTGGCGGTCCTACCATACTCGCCACCTTTACCGTGATCGCGGCCCTGCTGCCGATGGCCTTTGTTTCCGGCCTGATGGGACCTTACATGAGCCCGATTCCGATTAATGCCAGCATGGGAATGCTGATATCACTGGTTGTTGCCTTCGTATTTACCCCCTGGTTGACGAATATTATGCTGGGCAGGAAACAGCACCATAAAGCAGAAGAGGCTGAAGAGGCACAGCAGGAGAATACCCTGTTGAGATTTTTCGGCAAGGTAATGACGCCTTTTCTGGGAGGCAGGAGAGGCTGGCGCAACCGCTGGTTTTTGCTGGCAGCGATAATGCTGCTGATAATGGCCGCGTTGTCACTGGTGGCAGCCAAAGCCGTGGTACTGAAGATGCTGCCGTTTGATAACAAGGGTGAGTTCCAGGTGGTGCTGGATATGCCTGAAGGGACCAGTCTTGAACAGACCAGCCGTGTGCTGCAGGAGATGGGATCCTACCTTGGCAAGCTGGAAGAAGTTACCGATTATGAAATCTATGCCGGCACTGCCGCACCCATTAGCTTTAATGGCCTGGTGCGGCAATATTATCTGCGTGAAGGCGCCAACGTTGGCGATATTCAGGTCAACCTGGTTGATAAACACGAGCGTGACAGAAAGAGCCACGAGATCGCTGTTTCCGTGCGTAAAACGCTGCGGGCCATTGCAGGAAAATATGATGGCAACGTAAAGATTGTTGAAGTGCCGCCGGGACCGCCGGTGATGTCGCCGATCGTGGCCGAAGTTTATGGCCTGGATTACGATGGCCAGATTAAGCAGGCAAAGCAGCTGCGCGAATTATTTGAAAGCACGGATAATCTCGTTGATGTTGACGACAGCGTTGAATATCCTGCGAAAAAACTGACCGTTGTTGTCGACCGCCAGCGGGCAGCCACGCTTGGGGTGTCACAGCAGGCCATCGCCGATGCTTTAACAACCGTGCTGCAGGGTTCCGATGTGACTTACCTGCACGGCAAGAATCTTAAATACGCCGTGCCCGTTCGGGTTGAATATGCCGATGCAAACAAGGCGGATGTTGAACAGGTGCTGGCGCTTAAAGTGCGCTCGGCTAATGGTAAGCTGGTGCCGCTGACCGAACTGGTTGAGATTAAACAGGGTGAACGTGAGAGAAATATCTATCACAAGGACCTGCTGCCGGTGGTTTATGTCACTGCCGATGTCGCCGGTGATGTGGACAGCCCGCTTTATGGTATGTTCGACATGGCTGGCAAACTAGGGGCAGGCACACTCAATGAGCAGGGCAAATTAAATCAGTGGTATACAAAACAGCCGGAAAATCCCTATGAATACAGCCTGAAATGGGATGGCGAATGGCAGGTGACCTATGAAACCTTCCGTGACATGGGTGCGGCCTACGCGGTGGGCCTGCTGATGATTTACCTGCTGGTGGTGGCGCAATTCCACTCCTACAAGGTGCCGCTGGTAATCATGGCACCGATTCCGCTGACCATCATCGGTATCATGCCGGGCCATGCGCTGCTCGACGCGCAGTTTACCGCGACCTCGATGATCGGCATGATTGCTCTCGCGGGTATCATTGTGCGCAACTCTATCCTGCTGGTGGACTTTATTAACCAGCAGGTAAGAGAGGGCATTGATTTTCAACGGGCCGTTATCAACTCGGCTGCGGTGCGCGCCAAGCCGATCGTGTTAACCGGCATTGCCGCGATGATCGGCGGTTTTTTTATAATCGACGACCCGATCTTCGGCGGTCTGGCGATTTCGCTGATCTTTGGTCTGCTGGTTTCCACCATCCTGACACTGGTGGTTATCCCGGTGGTTTATTACGCGGTGATGCATAAAAAACTGTATTTATTACAGCAGCATTAACTTTACGATCCATAGATATAATTAAAAGCAAAATATGTCCACAGATGAACGCAGATAAACACAGATAAAAACCTTCTGTTTGTTTGTCATCCTGAACGAAGTGAAGGATCTTGCCACAGTGCTGTTCTATCCAGGCGTAAGATCCTTCCACTCTACTTCGTTTCGGTCAGGATGACTGCGTATTTTTTATCTGTGTTTATCTGCGTTCATCTGTGGATTTAAATATATAAAAAACAGGGAAATAGACTGCCCCCCGGTGTTTGGGATGTGTTAATATTGAGCGCTTAACAAGACGCATTTTAATGCGCTATTTTTTTGCCAGATGAATGGGCTGGCAGGTAGCCGAAATCGTCTCTTGACGGAATATGAAGCACATCTCTAAATGACTGAATTTGCAAAAGAAATATCCCCGGTAAATCTCGAAGACGAAATGCGTCAATCCTACCTGGATTACGCCATGAGTGTTATTGTCGGGCGTGCCTTGCCGGATGTCCGAGACGGCCTTAAACCGGTGCATCGCCGCGTGCTTTACGCAATGAGTGTACTGGGCAATGACTACAACAAGCCCTATAAAAAATCCGCTCGCGTCGTCGGTGACGTTATCGGTAAATATCACCCCCATGGTGACACCGCGGTATACGACACCATCGTGCGCATGGCGCAGCCATTCTCACTGCGTTATATGCTGGTTGACGGCCAGGGTAACTTTGGTTCGGTTGATGGCGATGCACCGGCAGCGATGCGTTATACCGAAGTGCGTATGTCTAAAATTGCGCACGAGCTGCTGGCGGACCTGGATAAAGAGACGGTTGATTTTGCCGAGAACTATGATGGTTCAGAGTCGGAACCCCTGGTTCTGCCAACACGTGTGCCTAACATGCTGGTTAACGGCTCATCCGGCATCGCGGTGGGCATGGCAACCAATATGCCGCCGCATAACCTGGGCGAGGTAATCAACGCCTGCCTGGCGTTGATTGATAACCCGGAATTAACCATTGATGAGCTGATGCAGCACATTCCGGCCCCTGATCTGCCGACTGCGGCCTTCATCAACGGCGTTAAGGGCATTCGCGAGGCATATAAAACCGGTCGTGGCCGCATGGTGATGCGCTCTCGTATAGAAATTGTTGAGGACAAGCACGGCAGGTCGACCATTATCGTCACGGAAATCCCATACCAGGTGAACAAGGCGCGCCTGATAGAGCGTATAGCCGAGCTGGTGAAGGAAAAACGTATTGAAGGTATTTCTGCATTACGTGATGAATCGGACAAGGATGGCATGCGTATCGTGATCGAACTGCGTAAGGGCGAGGTCGCTGACGTGGTTCTCAATAACCTGTATTCACAAACCCAGATGCAATGTGTATTCGGCATCAATATGGTTGCGCTGGTTGAAGGCCAGCCGCAGTTGCTGAACCTGAAACAGATACTGGAAGCCTTCCTGCGCCATCGCCGCGAAGTTGTTACCCGTCGCACCATCTATGAATTGCGCAAGGCTCGTGCCCGTGCCCATGTATTGGAAGGTCTGGCGGTAGCACTGGCGAACATCGATGAAATCATCGAGATGATTAAACAATCAGCTACGCCCGCTGAAGCAAAAGCCGCCCTGGTAGAAAAAATCTGGCCGCCCGGTATGGTCACGGATATGGTATCCCGTGCGACAGCGGATGCGGATATAAACGCATCCCGCCCCGATGACCTGGATCCGCAGTATGGCCTGAAAGATGACGGCTACCACCTTTCAGAGGTACAGGCACAGGCCATTCTGGATTTGAAACTGCATCGTTTGACTGGCCTTGAGCAGGAAAAAATAATAAAAGAATTCAGTGAGATACTGGAAACAATTAAAGCTCTTATTGAGATACTGTCCAACCCGGAAAGGCTGCTTGAAGTGATCCGTGAGGAGCTCAGGGAGATCCGTGAAAATTACGCCGACAAGCGCCGCAGTGAAATCATGGCGGACGAGCTTGACTTCAACATGGAAGACCTGATTACCGAGGAAGATGTCGTGGTGACTTTCTCGCACCAAGGTTACGCCAAGGCGCAGCACCTGGATGTCTACAACACGCAGCGTCGCGGCGGCCGTGGCAAATCTGCGACGGTAATGAAGACGGAAGATTTCATTGATAAATTATTTGTAGCCAATACACACGATACACTGCTTTGTTTCTCCAGCTGCGGCAAGGTTTACTGGTTGAAAGTATACCAGCTGCCCATGGCCGGGCGCGGCTCACGCGGCAAACCGATTGTTAACCTGCTGCCGCTGGAAGATGGTGAGCGCATTAATGCGGTGATGCCGATTCGCGAGTACGCGGATGACCTCTTTGTGTTTATGGCGACCAGTTCAGGTACGGTAAAGAAAACTGCATTATCTAACTTCTCGCGGCCGCGTGCTTCCGGTATCAAGGCCATCGAGTTGCGTGATAATGACAGGCTGGTTGATGTTGTTATTACCAACGGCAGCGATCATATAATGCTGCTGGCCGATACCGGCAAGTCTGTGCATTTTTCTGAAACCGATGTGCGCGTGATGGGCAGGACGGCAGGCGGTGTTCGCGGAATTCGTATTGCGGATGACCAGCATGTTATCAGCATGATCAAGGTGGAACAGGGCGGCTCAATTTTAACTGCCACCGAGAACGGTTACGGCAAACGCACCGATGTCAACGACTACCCACTGAAAGGCCGTGGCGGCCAGGGCGTGATTTCAATTAAAAGCACCGACCGCAACGGCAAGGTAATCGGCGCGGTCCAGGTTCAGCCTGAAGATGAAATCATGATGATTACAGATAGCGGTACGCTGGTCCGAATCGCGGTTACCGACGTCAGCGAGATGGGACGTAATACGCAGGGCGTACGCCTGATCCGTTTAACCAACGGTGAGAAGCTGGTTGAAATTGAAAAGATTGAAGCCTTACCCAGTAACGAAGCCGACACCAGTGACACCGACACCGAGTAAATAATAATAAAAATAATCTTATAATCAATAATATAACTAACGAAGTTAATCTAATTTATTACTTTAAAACTAACAATATCCAGGTCCAGATTTGGACGGCAACATTAGAAAACATATGAGCAGAGTATACAATTTCAGTGCAGGTCCGGCTGCACTACCCATCGAAGTATTACAGCAGGCACAGGCAGAAATGCTTGACTGGCATGGTAGCGGTATGTCGGTGATGGAAATGAGCCATCGTGGTAAAGACTACATGTCTATAGCAGCCAAAGCCGAGGCTGACCTGCGTCAGCTGATGGCCATTCCAGCTAACTACAAAGTCCTGTTCCTGCAGGGCGGCGCCAGCAGCCAGTTTTCCATGGTGCCGATCAACCTGCTTGACACTAAAAAGAAAGCAGACTACCTGCTGACAGGCCAGTGGTCCAAGAAGGCGGTTGCCGAAGCAAAACGCTACTGCGAGGTGAATGTTGTTGCGGATACCAGCAGCAGTAATTTCACCACGGTACCGGATGAGAGCAGCCTTGGTTTCGATGCCGAAGCAGCCTATGTGCATTACACCCCTAATGAAACCATCGTCGGTGTTGAATTCCCTTATATCCCGGATACCGGCGACGTGCCACTGGCGGTTGATATGTCTTCAAATATACTGTCACGTCAGCTTGATGTTTCCAGATTCGGTGTGATTTATGCAGGCGCCCAGAAAAATATCGGCCCGGCGGGTTTAACCATTGTCATCATACGTGAGGATTTAATCGGCCATGCCGATCCTGCGATGCCGGTGATGTTTGATTACAAAACTCACGCTGACAACGATTCAATGTATAACACGCCGCCAACCTATAGCTGGTATGTAGCGGGCCTGGTTTTCGACTGGTTACTCAAACAGGGCGGTATCGCCGCCATGGAAGCAACTAATAAGCGTAAAGCTGAAAAGCTTTATAAAGCCATAGATGATTCTGACTTTTACAGCAACCCGGTTGCCAGGAACTGCCGTTCGTGGATGAACGTGCCGTTTATTCTTGCCAATGCCGAGCTCGATGCTGCATTTCTTCAACAGGCAGCGGCTAACGGCTTACACACATTAAAAGGTCACCGTTCTGTTGGCGGTATGCGCGCCAGTATTTACAACGCCATGCCTGAAACCGGCATTGATGCGTTAATCGAATTCATGAAAGAGTTCGAACGCACACAAGCTTAACAGAAGTTATTAGTTGGCAGTTAGCAGCAGGCAGTAAAAGCTTTTAATTTTTAACTGCCTGCTGTCGGCTGTAAACTGCCAGCTTTATTAATATTGATACTAATATTTTTGGACAATCCACATGTTTCACATCAAAACCATTAACAATATTTCTGCCAAAGGATTAAACCGTTTGCCGGCTGATACTTATACAGTCAGTCCCGAGGTAGAAAACCCTGATGCCATTATTTTGCGTTCCCAGAATTTGCATGATATGGCAGTGCCGTCGAACCTGAAAGCAGTTGGCCGCGCCGGCGCCGGTACCAATAATGTGCCGGTAGAAAAACTTGGCGCCATGGGCATTGTGGTTTTTAACGCCCCGGGCGCGAATGCTAATGCGGTCAAGGAGCTGGTCATCGCCGGCATGCTGCTAGCCTGCAGAAATATCTGCCAGGCCTGGCAGTACGCGGCAAATGTTGAAGGCAGCGATGAACAACAGCATAAGGCAGTCGAAGCCGGCAAGAAAAAATATGTCGGTTATGAATTACCGGGACGTACCCTGGGCGTTATCGGTTTAGGGTCAATCGGTGTGGAGATTGCCAATGCCGCGGTGGCACTGGGAATGCGGGTGATTGGTTTTGATCCAACAATTACGGTAAAAAGCGCATGGAAGATGTCTTCAGAGGTTGAAGAAATGGCGTCAGTCGACGAACTTCTCAGGCAGGCAGATTTCGTTACTTTTCATGTGCCGTTAATTGATGCGACGCAAGATTTACTGAATGCTAAACGTATTGCGATGATGAAAGACGGTGCCGTTATCCTGAATTTTGCGCGTCAGGGTATTGTCAACGATGACGCGGTACTGGCCGCGCTTGATTCTGGAAAATTGTACGCCTATGTTTGTGACTTTCCTGCACAGAAATTAAAAAACAATGCTCATGTCATTACCCTGCCACATCTGGGCGCATCTACAGCGGAGGCCGAGGAAAACTGTGCAATGATGGTAGCGGATGAGTTAAAAGATTTTCTTGAAAACGGTAACATCATTAATTCGGTTAACTACCCCACGGTCAAGCTGCCGCGCGGCGGCAAATCACGCGTTGCTATCACGCATAAAAATATGCCGGACATGATCGCGAAAATTTCCAGTGCTGTTGGTGAGGCGGGTTATAACATATATCATTTGCGTAACGAATCTAAAAAAGACCTGGCCTATACGCTAATGGACATTGAAAATGATCTCGGCGAAGATTTACTGGAAAAAATTGCCGGTATCGAAGGCGTATTAAAAGCACGGCAGGTTTGAAAAATAGTTTTAAGTTCTATGTCGTAAGTTTTAAGTTGAAAACAAGGGCATAAAACATATAACTTCTAACTTGATACTTACAACTTTTAACTTGTATATATGGCCAACGAAGATAAAGATCCGCTTGCTGAAATCCGTCAGCGTATCGATGAAATAGACAAATCGATACAGCAGCTTGTTTCTGAGCGTGCCTCATGTGCCGCGCAAGTTGCAAAGATCAAGCAGCAACAGGGTGAAACCGGCCATTTTTATCGCCCTGAACGTGAGGCGCAGGTGCTGCGCACGGTGATGAAACGCAATGCCGGGCCGCTTTCCGATGAAAGCATTGCCGGAATCTTTCGTGAAATTATGGCCGCCTGTCTTGCCCATGAAAAGCCATTAAAGGTCGCCTTCCTCGGGCCGGAAGGAACCTACACGCATGCAGCCGTAATAAAGCATTTTGGCGGCTATATCGAGCCCCAGCCCGTGGACAGTTTTGAAGAAGTATTCAGAATAGTCGAGGCTGATGGCGCCAATTTTGGTGTTGTACCGGTTGAAAACTCCAGTGCGGGCGTTATTAATCATACCCTGGATTTATTTATGAATTCACCGCTGAGGATCAGCGGGGAAGTCGCGTTGCGTATTCGCCATAACCTGATAAGCACAGTCGCTTCACTCGAAGCGATTGAGCGTGTTTATGCGCATCAGCAGTCACTGTCACAATGTAACCGGTGGCTGGATAAACATTTGCCTGATGCCGAGCGCATTGCCATGAGCAGCAATGCCCAGGCCGTACTGCATGCCAGTAATAATGATGGGGCGGCATCTATCGGCAGCATCATGGCCGCCGAACGCTATGGTGTTCCTGTATTAGTGTCAGATATCGAAGATGAGCCTGATAACACCACGCGATTTGTGGTGATAGGCCATCATAAAACACCACCAAGCGGTGATGACAGAACCAGTTTGCTGGTGTTTGTCCATAATAAACCGGGCTCATTATTTGATTTACTTAAACCCCTGGCCGAGCGCAATATCAGTATGAGCAACATCGAGTCACGACCATCACGCAGAGGTGTCTGGGATTACGTATTCTTTATCGATATTGATGGTCATCGTGATGATGCACTGGTTAAGGAGGCCATCGCTGAAATCGAAAAAGCCTCGGTAATGATTACCATACTTGGTTCATATCCTAAGGCCGTGTTGTAGTCATGCCTGCTATGATCGTAAAAGGGTCTTTCCTGCAACTTGCAACCCCCGGTGTGCAGCAGTTAACGCCCTATCAGCCAGGTAAACCGGTTGAGGAACTGGAGCGGGAATTAGGTATTACTAACCCTGTAAAACTGGCTTCAAATGAAAATCCCCTGGGCCCAAGTCCGCTGGCGCTGGAAGCGATAGCAGAGGTATTACCGTCAATAAACTTTTATCCTGACGGCGCCGGCTTTGTATTAAGCAATAAACTGGCGCAACTGCACGAGCTTGAACCGGCTAATATTACCCTGGGTAATGGTTCCAACGATATCCTTGAACTTGTGACCCGTGCATTTTTAACACCGCAACACTCCGCGGTATTTTCCGAATATTCATTTGCAGTGTACCCGATCGTGGTGCAGGCGGTGGGGGCGAAAGCGAATGTCGCCAAAGCATATCCGGAAAATCACCAGGATATGCCCCTGGGCCATGATCCTGACGCCATGCTTTCCGCCATTGATGAGTCTACCCGCATCATTTTTATTGCAAACCCGAATAATCCAACGGGTACATGGCTGACACCCGCGGCACTTGAACGGCTGTTTCAAGGGATACCGGAAAATGTCATCATCGTACTTGATCTGGCGTACACCGAATACATGGATGAAGAAATTAAACCGCCGGTTAAAAAATGGCTGCAGCAGTTTCCCAACCTGGTGATGACCCGGACCTTTTCAAAGGTGTACGCGCTGGCGGGTTTAAGGATCGGCTATTCCATTTCCAGCGCGGAAATAGCCGATATATTAAACCGTGTACGGCAGCCGTTTAATACTAATTCACTGGCACAGACAGCAGCGGTTGCCTCGCTTGATGATGACGACCATGTGAGAAAAAGTGTGGCAATGAATAGTGCAGGAAAAAGTTTTCTGCAGCAATCATTTACAGAGATGCAGCTGGATTATTTACCAACCATGGGTAATTTCATTTCGGTGAATGTAAAACAGGATGGCCTGGCGCTTTATCAAAAATTATTGCGGCAGGGCGTTATTGTCAGGCCGGTGGCAAATTACGCCATGCCGGAGTATTTGAGAATTACCATTGGTGCACAGAAACAGAACGAGCGTTTTATTGAAGCATTAAAACAGAGTCTTGCATAATGGCTGACGTAACAGGTAAAACCGTTATCAATAATTTATGCGTTATCGGTACCGGTTTAATTGGTGGTTCATTTTGTCTGGCATTAAAACAGGCCGGCGCCTGTAACAGGATTACCGGCGCCGGCCGCCGTGAAGAGACATTACAAAAAGCACAGCAGCTGAAAATTATCGATGGTTACGAAACTGATATTGCGGCTGCGGTAAAAGATGCCGATGTTGTATTTGTGTCTGTGCCGCTGGGTGCAACGCAAGCGGTATTTATAAAAATTGAAGCCGGCCTGGAGCAGGCAGGTAACCATCATGCCATCATTACTGACGCCGGCAGCTCCAAGCAGCAGGTGCAGCAAATTGCGGATAATGTATTCGGTGTAAATGCCAGCCGTTTTGTAGCGGGACATCCTATTGCAGGCACAGAAAACAGTGGACCCGGGGCAGCCTTTGCCGAGTTGTATAAGAATCGCCGTGTCATTCTTACGCCGACGAATAATACCGATGAGGATGCGGTAAAGCTGGTGAAAGCTTTATGGCAAAAAACCGGTGCGAGTGTAGAAATCATGGATGCCGAACATCACGATAAAGTGCTGGCCGCGACCAGTCACTTGCCTCATCTGCTGGCATTTGGCCTGGTGCACTGCCTGGAGAACATGGACGATATCGAAGATATTTTTCGCTTTGCAGCGGGCGGTTTTCGCGATTTTACCCGCATTGCTTCCAGTGATCCGACGATGTGGCGCGATATATGTTTGCATAACCAGCAGCCGATTCTGGAGATGATGCAGCGTTTCAGGGCTGAGCTGGACATGTTGTATAATGCGATGGCATCAGCCGATGGTGAGAAGTTAATGGAAGTTTTTCAACACGCAAAAAATACCCGTGACAAGTTTATTCATTAAATCTCCAGCTTGTTTCAAGAGCAAGGTGGACTTAAGTGATATCCGGATATTTGCGTATACTTCACGCCCAGACTAAAGCAGGGGCTGCCGCTAAAGACTGACTTGCGTTTATTTCTCTTTCCCATTCGCAGCCGTGAGCATGTTTTTTGACTGAAAGACTGACAACTGAAACCGCAGGCATAAGAAGAATGAAATTTAAATTAAATGGCGGCCTTAACAGCAGCAGTCTGCACGGTTCAATTCGGGTGCCCGGCGATAAATCAATTTCACACCGCTCGATAATGCTTGCTTCACTGGCTGAAGGCACCAGCCATGTCAGCGGTTTTCTCGAAGGCGAGGACAGTTTAAACACGGTTCGCGCATTTCGCGCCATGGGCGTGAATATCGATGGTCCGGCAGACGGCAAAGTGACGATACAGGGTGTTGGCATGGCGGGATTAAATGCACCGGCACAAAGCCTGGACCTCGGAAATTCAGGCACTTCTATGCGTTTGCTTGCCGGTTTGCTGGCCGGGCAGAAGTTTGATGTTGAATTACGCGGTGATGCTTCCCTGTCCGGCCGGCCAATGAAACGTGTGACCGATCCATTATCGGCAATGGGCGCCAGGATTGAAACTGCAGAAGGCGGTACGCCGCCATTGAAAATTGCGGGCAATCAGACCTTGAAAGCTATTAGCTATCAAATGCCGGTGGCCAGTGCGCAGGTAAAATCCTGCTGTTTACTGGCCGGCCTTTATGCCAGGGGTAAGACCTGCGTTACCGAGCCGGCTGTTACTCGCGATCATACCGAGCGGATGCTCAAAGCGTTTGGCTGTGATGTAGAGGTTAGCGGCGCCACGGCATGTGTAACGGGACCGGCAAAACTGGTGGCAACCGATATTGATGTGCCGGCCGATATCTCATCGGCAGCATTCTTCATGGTGGGTGCAAGCATTGCCGAAAAGGCTGATGTTGAGTTGCTGCACGTTGGCATCAACCCGACGCGCACCGGAGTTATCGAAATTCTCAAACTGATGGGCGCCGATATTGCTTTAACGAATCAGCGGGAAGTCGGTGGCGAGCCTGTTGCCGACATACGAGTTAAAAACACCAGGCTGAAAGGTATCCATGTTCCCGAAGATCTTGTGCCATTGGCAATCGATGAATTTCCCATTTTGTTTATTGCCGCTGCCTGTGCAGAGGGTCAGACCGTGGTGACCGGCGCCGAGGAATTGCGTGTTAAGGAAAGTGACCGCATCCAGGTCATGGCCGATGGCTTGCAGGCGCTCGGCGTGGATGCGCGCGCCACCGATGATGGCATGGTTATCCAGGGCGGTGAAATAGGTGAGGGCACGGTGTCCAGTCATGGTGATCACCGTATTGCGATGTCATTTGCCATGGCGGCACTGCGAGCCAGCGGCGATATTCATATTGAAGACTGCAAAAATGTAAATACATCCTTTCCGGGATTTGCTGAACTGGCTGCCTCCTGTGGCCTGCCAATTCAAATCATCGATTATTGATAGCGAAAAGGAAAAGTTTTTTTCACCACAGAGACACAGAGGGCACGGAGATTTTTTATATTTACAAACAATTATTACACTGTGTTCTCAGTGTCTCTGTGGCTGAGCTTTCGGTTTTTAAACAGAACATATGAGTACCGCAGCACCTGTTATTTGTCTGGATGGGCCCAGTGGGGTCGGTAAGGGGACGATCTGCCTGGCGATTGCCAAACGGCTGGGCTGGCATATTCTTGACAGCGGCTCCCTCTACCGTATTACCGCGCTGCAGGTTTCCCGGCTTTTTCCTGGAACTAATGTAATTTCTATAAATGTTCAACAACTTGCAGATATTGCAAATAATTTATCGATTTGTTACCGCTGCGAAAACGACGAATTATCGGTTTTTCTAAATGATGAAAACATAACTCAGCTCATTCGCGGTGAAGAAATAGGCGCCAAAGCTTCCCAGGTTGCAGCCATTCCCGAGGTGCGAAAAGCATTGTTAGACCGCCAGCGGGCGTTTTTGCAGCCGCCGGGACTCATTGCCGACGGCCGTGATATGGGCACAGTTGTATTCCCAGATGCTGTGCTTAAAATCTATCTCACAGCAACACCTGAAGAAAGAGCAAATAGACGATATAAGCAGTTGAAAGACAAAGGAATAGGTGTTAATCTTGCCGCCCTCGTTGAAGAGTTGCGTTTACGTGATGAGCGCGATATGAATCGGCAGGCAGCACCGCTGAGGCCGGCAACAGATGCAATCATCATAGACACGACAACACTCGATATTGAGCAGGTGACGAATGAAGTCATGTATTGGGTGAATCAACGAATTAGCCATTAATAAAATTTACTGTATTTTAACCAGCTTGTTGATCTATCATATTAATTTTATTAAATGTTTTATTGCTCAATGGTGGCCTGTCTCTGGACGGGCTGTGTTATTAACTAAACTAACTGTGTTCCCATGTATATTAACAGGGCCAGTCAACGGCCTGTCTTAAGAAGCACAACACACGAAATTTATATTTATTTATATTAACTATTATGTCTGAAAGTTTTGCAGAATTATTTGAAGAAAGCCTGAATCAAACCGATATGAGTGCCGGTAACGTTGTTCTTGGTACTATTGCTGACATCTCTGATGGATACGTAATTGTGTCTGCCGGTTTGAAGTCTGAGGGCGTTATCCCGGTGAGCCAGTTCACCAATTCAAGGGGCGAATTAGAAGTCGGTATTGGCGATGAAGTTGAAGTGGTGCTTGAAGCAGTTGAGGACGGCTATGGTGAAACACGTCTCTCACGCGAAAAAGCCAAACGTGCCAAGGCCTGGACATCACTGGAAAAATCTTTCGAAGCAGGCGAAATTATTACCGGCGTTATCACTGGTAAAGTTAAAGGCGGCTTCACTGTTGAGTTAGGCGACATCCGCGCCTTCCTGCCAGGTTCACTGGTAGATGTTCGTCCAGTACGCGACACCGCTTACCTGGAAAACAAGGACCTGGAATTCAAAATCATTAAATTAGACCAGAAGCGCAACAACGTTGTGGTATCTCGCCGTGCTGTTGTTGAAAGCGAGTACAGCGAAGAGCGCGAACAGCTGCTCGACAGCATCGAGGAAGGCAAGCGTATTAAAGGTGTGGTTAAAAATCTTACCGACTACGGTGCATTCCTTGACCTTGGCGGCATCGACGGCCTGTTGCATATTACCGATATGGCATGGAAACGTGTACGCCATCCTTCAGAAATTGTTGAAGTGGGTCAGGAAATCGAGGTTATGGTCCTTAAGTTTGATAAGGAAAAACAGCGCGTTTCTCTGGGACTGAAGCAATTAGGCGAGGACCCATGGCAGGAAATTGCCCGTCGTTACCAGGAAGGGTCTCGTCTGGTTGGAAAAGTCAGCAACATTACAGATTACGGCTGTTTCGTTGAAATCGAAGATGGCGTTGAAGGCCTGGTTCATGTATCCGAAATGGACTGGACAAACAAAAATGTTAATCCAGCAAACATCGTTACTTTAGGTGAAGAGAAAGAAGTAATGATTCTTGATATTGACCCGGAGCGTCGCCGTATTTCTCTGGGCATGAAACAATGTCAGCCAAATCCTTGGGATGAATTTTTTGCCACCCATAATAAAGGCGACAAGGTCAGTGGCGTTATCAAATCCATTACTGATTTCGGTATCTTTGTTGGTCTTGATGGTGATATCGACGGTCTGATTCATATGTCTGACATCTCCTGGGATGACACTGGTGAAGAAGCGGTCCGTAATTACAAGAAAGGTGACACCATCGAAGCCGTCGTATTATCTATTGATGCGGAACGTGAGCGTATTTCACTGGGCATTAAACAGATGGAACAGGATCCAATTTCCACCTATATGGCGGAACACAAAAAAGGCTCTATTGTTTCGGGTACCGTTTCAGCTGTTGATGCAAAAGCGGCTACTGTTGAGCTGGCTGAAGGCGTCGAGGGCACGTTACGCGCCTCCGAGTTGTCACGTGACCGCGTCGAGGATGCCACCACCGTTCTCAAGGTGGGAGATAAGGTTGAGGCTAAGCTGATGGGTGTTGATCGTAAGAACCGTGGTATCGCATTATCGATTAAGGCGAAAGATTACGACGATGAGACCGAAGCCCTGAAAGACTTTTCAGATAGCCAGGAAGCATCTGGTGCGGCGCCTACCCTGGGCGATCTGATGAAAGAGCAAATGAAGGCAAACGACTAGTCGTCATCCTGAGAGCTAACCGATGCCCGCAGGGACGCGGGCTTTGGATGACACATTTTCGCTCTGCATGGGAACAGATAGATAGAAATTTAATTGTCGGATTATACAGAAAGGTTATAAATATGGCTGAAGAAATGCAAACAAGTGCAATGATGAAATCAGAATTGATTGAACGTATTGCTCGCAAACAAAGTCATCTTGCCTATAAGGATATAGAACTGGCAGTTAAGAGCCTGCTGGAGCAAATGAGCAATTCATTATCAAGCGGTGAACGAATCGAGATACGTGGCTTCGGCAGTTTTTCACTGCATTATCGTCCGCCCCGGTCAGGCCGTAATCCAAAGACTGGCAGCTCTGTTTCTCTGCCAGGTAAATACGTGCCGCATTTTAAACCGGGCAAAGAACTACGTGAACGTGTCAACGAATCACTGCAAAAAGACGCAGGCTGAACCAGCCCAATCCGAAACAACATAGCGCATTTGCCGATATTCTATTAAAACTTCATCAACTGTTAATGCACATGGGCATGATGTGCTAGACTGTTTTGTGTTTTAATACTGCCTGGACTTAATGCAATACAGTGTTTGATTTCTCAGAAATGCCGGCCTGGACTTTAGCGATTATTCCCATTGTTATTGCTTTCCTGTGGTTGCTGTTTCGAACTAAAAAAACACATAAACAGCAGCAGTCATCATTATCTTCCGAATATTTTAAAGGGTTGAACTACCTGCTTAATGATGAACAGGGCAAAGCCCTGGATATCTTTGTGAAACTGGTGGAGTCGAACTGGGATACCATTGACACGCATTTTGCCCTGGGGAAAATATATCGTAAAAATGGCGAAATGGACAAGGCCATTAAAATCCATCAGGGCTTGATTGCAAGACCTACCTTGCCCGAACGTTACCGCAGTAAGATTTTACTGGAACTGGGATACGACTACCTGGGTGCGGGCTGGTTTGACCGTGCGGAAGGCCTGTTTAAGGAAGTTCTGATTCAGGATGAAAAATCAAAAGAAGCCCGCCATAACCTTATTCTTATATATCAGCAGGAAAAAGACTGGTACAAGGCGATTGATATCGCGATTGACCTGTTTTCCGAAAACCCGTCGGTCATCGGCCCGATGATTGCGCATTATTATTGTGAACTGGCAGATATATCAGGCGGTAAAGGCGACATCAGCCAGCTGGAAAACCTTGCATATAAAGCTTTACGTTATGACGCCTCCTGTGTGCGCGCTTCTATATTACTGGCGGAACAGGCGAGTGCTGCGGGCGATGATAAAAAAGCCATTAAGATATACCAGAGCATTGAAAAGCAGGACCCTGAATCAATGATGCTGGTTATTGATTCATTGATCAGGTGTTATACAAATTTAGCATGGCAGGAAAAACTATACGAGTATTTGACCGGGCTTCAGCAACGGCATGAGAATTTATTTTTACAGAATGTTCTTGCTGATGTTCTGGAAAAGTCTCAGGGTAAACAGGCAGCGATAGAATATCTGTCAGGCAAAATTAAACAGCAGCCAAGTCTGGCCGGATTGCAAAGGCTTATCTCTTATAAACAGAAAACTGCCGACGCCGATAAAGTGTTTGATGATTTAACAACGGCTATTTCCATCATGCGCCAGGACAGCATAGAGTATCGTTGCCAGAAATGCGGCTTTAGCAGCAACACGCATTACTGGTTATGTCCCAGCTGTAATAACTGGGGCAGCGTAAAGCCCTGTGTTGTTGAACCCGGGAAACTGGCCTGAAAAGATTAGTTCAGGTGACAGAAACGATAACTTCTTTGATACGGTCAGGCTGAACATTCGCGAAAGATATTAAACCCGGTGTATGACTGACATCCCGACAGGATCCTTCGCCTTCGCTGAGGATGACGGCAGTTTAAATCAGGGTTGCTGCAATAAAATATAGTTATCATGAATGAATACCTATAACTTGGCCATGAAGAATTCATCTCCTATCATCGTTGCATTAGACTTTCCATCGGAAGCTGCAACGATGCAACTGGTAGAGCAGTTAGATCCATCGCTATGCCGGCTCAAGGTTGGCAAGGAACTATTTACCCGCTGCGGACCCGCATTAGTAAAACGACTGGTTGATAAAAACTTCGATGTCTTCCTGGATTTAAAATATCATGATATTCCCAATACGACTGCCCAGGCCTGCCTGGCCGCTGCAGAACTTGGCGTCTGGATGTTGAATGTACATGCACTGGGCGGCGAAAAAATGATGCTGGCGGCCAAACAGGTGCTGGCGGATAATTTTTCGGACAATGAATCTCCCTTGCTGATTGCGGTTACCTGGTTAACCAGCAGTGGCCAGGCGGAGCTGGATGCGCTAGGCATTGCAGCTACACCTCAGCAAATGGTGTCCCGGCTGGCCGCCATGAGCCGGAATTCGGGCCTGGATGGTGTTGTCTGTTCCGCACAGGAGGCAGCGGTTTTAAGGCAGGATATGGGAGAGGGCTTTATCCTGGTTACACCGGGTATCCGCCTTGCCGGTTCTCAGCAGGACGACCAGTGCCGGGTAGTCACTCCCGAGAAAGCCATTAAGGACGGAGCTTCCTATCTCGTTATCGGCAGGCCCATTACGCAGGCAACAGATCCTTGTAAGGTTTTACGTACAATCATAAGCGACATTGGCTGATTTCAGGCAATATCAGATTAGTTTAATCTTGGCTTTCCTATCAATTGTGATATCCAGGGAGGATAAACATGAAAGTATTTCATTCACTGTTATTAACCGCCATCTTGTTGTTCTCATCATCTGCCTTTGCAGAAAAAATTAACATCAATACAGCCACAGCAGAGCAGATAGCCTCGGCAATGACGGGTATCGGCGAGAGCAAGGCCAAAGCCATCGTGGACTACCGTACAACTTACGGTAAATTTGAATCCATCGAATCGCTGGTGAATGTTGATGGTATTGGCGAAAAAACGGTAGAGAATAATAAGGATAAAATTACTTTATGAGTTTCTTTTAAGGTATATTGATTAAGGCCTGATTTTCAGGCCTTTTTTATTCTCTCGCCGAGTCGCGAAGCACGCTAACCCGGATATTTCATAGGAATACAGAATTTTGGGTAAATCTCAGCGAGTCAGTTTGGCTGATTAGCCGAAAAGCATAGCCATAGCTATGGTTACAGGCGAATCGGTCAAAATGGCCGCTGAGATTTTTCCAAAAACTGTATA
>JAJDNP010000009.1 GCA_022340645.1 Gammaproteobacteria bacterium
TGTGTTTTGCTAATATACTAATATTTATTAATGGAATCATAATGTTAAGTTATATTTTCAGTGTTCCTATGAAATATCCGGGCCAGCCTTACAAAGCTGCAAATCAAGCGTCAGTATTTTTTACAATTTTCATCTCAATACTGGCAACGTTTCCTGGAGATATTTATAAGATATTGAATTTAAAAAAAGTATTTATATAGGCATGATAACTGCAATATTACAGCTACCATGCAAGAAAAAAACTTAACAATACTGGACTTTGACACCGCCGTGGAACTTGCCAGGAAAGATCCCGAGGCATTTGAACGGTTTCGCCTGGATGCCATTGAAGCATTGATCAGCAAGGCGCCGGAGAGAACCCAGTTGCACTTGCGTCGCCTGCAATGGCGTATTGAGCAGGTACGTAAACGTTCACCGAATCCCACTGCCGCCTGTGTGAAGATACATGAAATGATGTGGAATTCCTTTGCTGGCCAGGGCGGCCTGAATGAATCACTTCAAAATTTTTGCAGTTCAGCTCATGGCGAAAACAGCCCGACGCCCAAAGCCAGGGTACTGGCATTTTCCCGGAAGAAGAACACCGCCACTAACTGCGATTAGCAAGCTGACACTGGCAGACCATCAAGCAGAGCCTGCTTCGCCCTGTACTATTACCCGTACTATCAAAGCCAGCTAAATCATTATATTACCCAACAGGCGTATCAGGCTTTAACAGTTACAGCGCCGGCGAAACATCAGGCAGTACAAAAAACATACTAGCCCGGATACTTCATGGGAATACAGAATTTTGGGGCCATGTCTTTTTAATATTGGTCAGCGAGTCAGTTTGGCCGATTCGCCGAAAAGTATAGCCATAGCTATAGTTACAGGCGAATCGGCGAAAATGGCCGCTGAAATCCAAATAAAATATTTTATGGCAAAAACTGTATAGCGATGCCCGGTACCTAGTGTGTTTTGCTAATATACTAATATTTATTAATGGAATCATAATGTTAAGTTATATTTTCAGCGTTCCTATGAAATATCCGGGCTAGTCCGTGTCTGCAGCATACACTTTGTAACAGGGCGAAAATATGGTTGTCTAACTCGATTTTTACGCTTTTACAACAGCATATTTTGTTGTTTGCGCTGCAATCACTCAAAATCGATGCTGACCCGGCCGCCAGCGTAAGGCCTGAAGCGCTCGTTGGCAAACCGCTGATGATCCGCATGCTCCTTATAGCTTTTAATCACAGCACGGTCCGCAAATCGAACAAGCCAGCAATGCCTGTAGCTGGCGTCATGCTGCACAGCATGACCGGTGACGACCTCACGCACTCCCGGGATGGCCGAGAGTACACGCTGACCCTCCTGCATCATGCTGTTTACGCCTTCCGTATCGAGACCATCAACGTTATACAGGATAACGTGATCAACCTGTCGACAAGGCCTGCAATACTCCAGCAATTCAGTCGCTTTGCCCGCACTGCCCCAAAGCTCGATACAACGCGCCGTTTGCTGTCGAATTGCACCGGCAATGCCTTTGGCAATATCTGTGTAGCCGGTTGCAGCGTGGTTTGAGCCGTTATCTTTCATGCGGCGACCTGCCGCGTCTGATAGTGCGGTGTAGTAATTGATCTTGGTAACGCCGTTGTCAATCAGCCTGCGGTATTGCTCGTCACTCAAGCCGGTTCCGCCATGAATGACGAGTGGTATTTGCAGCACGCGATTGATTTCATTCAGCCGCTCAAAGTCCAGCTTCGGCTCACCTTTCATTCGGCCATGGACGGTGCCGACTGAAACTGCGAGGAAATCAATGCCTGTTGCATCAAGGTAAGCCTGCGCTTCGCCAACCGTGGTGTACACCACATTACCGGGATGACGCTCCGCGTCCTCGCCCTCAACGCCTGGCACATAGCCCAGTTCACCTTCTACGGGTATACCACAGGCATGCGCCATATCGACGACAGACCTGGTGCGGGAAATGTTTTCCTGCAGGGGCAGGTTCGAGGCATCCACCATGACGCCGGTGCAGCCGAGATTGATTGCACGCACAGCGGATTCCAGTGTTTCGCCATGATCGAGATGGATAGCGACGGGCAGCCACGTTCTGCGAGCAGCGCGTTCAACGGCCGCCATCAACAGCTCGAAATCGAAATATTCAAAATGCGACTCCGCAAGGCTGATGATCACCGGCGCCTGTTTCTCTTCAGCAGCGGCGATGACACCGCTGATAAAATCCAGGCTCACGACATCGAAGGCGCCAATAGCGTACTTGTGCTGATAAGCATGACGCAGCATATCACCCATGTGGACAAGTGGCATATCTAATCTCCTGCAGTTACTTTCAAGTCAGTGTGCATCATTCACGGCCAGGGCAAGTACCGTAAAATGATCTACTCTCGGATTACAATTTTTGTTTCATAAGCACAGATAAGTCAAATTAATGTTTCTTAGACATTAGATAAATAAATACTTATGTATAAAATCAGTGAGAGAACAATCCGCTGTGTTTTTGAAATTATTATCAGTCAGCAATTGTAGAAAACAGAAAGTGGTTATAGTCTTGATTATGGACACCAACAATTACATTATTACAGCAATTAATGAACAGCATCACAAAATGTGTAGTGGGTACCAATAAACTATTTATTAACCCGGCGACAATATATGTCGCCGGGTTAATAAGTCACTCGAGTGCTAAATTTCGATCATCTTACATTGGCAAAAAACTTCTTAACCGGTATTGGCAGATGTAACTCATGACTCAGCAAGATCAGGATCACGCGCCATAAACTTAGCCAGATACCATGCTGCTCAAATTTCCGTGAATCCGTAATGACAAATTGCTCAAGAATAAGTGGACTGGTTACTTTGACAAGTCGCTCACCGAATATTAAATCTTCCATGAGTACTCCTTCCGGAAACCCCCCCATCTCGAAAAACAGTGTTTTCCGGATAAACATGGCCTGGTCACCATAAAACACCCGGGTACGTCGGCAACGAAAGTTATGCAGCCAGGAAATTAAACCTAAGCCCCGGCTTTTCCCGGAAAAACAATGTTGAAACCCGCCGGTCTGGATACTGTCGGGTAGCCTGGATATCGCGAGCACAGCATCTTTGGGCAACAACGTATCTGCATGCAGGAACAACAGCCATTCAGCTTTCGCCTGTTTCGCTCCAGCATTCATCTGGCTGGCACGCCCCGTTGTGGCGCTGAGGAGTTTAATGCCGGGGTAAGCCTGTACAATTGCCCGGGTGTTGTCGGTACTTCCGCCATCGACCACAATAACTTCAAACTCACCACTTTGAGAAAATACTTTTCCCAGCGTTCCGGGCAGTGTTATCGCTTCATTTAAGACAGGCATAATGATAGAAATCAAATTTTATCCCCCAGCATCCAGGGCGGTATGCTGTCTATCAGGCCGGCCGTATATTCTTCTGCGTTTTCATCCAGCACTGTAAAGATACCTTCCATTTCCCGAATAATTTGTTGAACCTGCTGCAGGTAGTCTTCTGTAAGTGCATGCACTCGCTCAACTGTAGTTTGTTCTTGATTAATCTGCCTTTGCAGGATGCGCATACCAAATGCAAAATGACTTTGTTCCTGGCGTAACAGAATCGCTCGCTGGCGTTGAAAACCAATATTCCTGTTATCCATACCCCTGTTTAAGCGGAGCAATATCTGTTCCCCAAACCCCTCCAGTACAATCTGTGAACCTACCAGGCTGTCAGTTAAATCATTGCTTGCTATGGCCTGATGCAGGCGTTCACCAAATCGTTTTAAACCGTTCGGGATGTGCTGTTGATGTTTCGGTGTTAAGCATCGGACTGCCGTGCGAAAAAAAGCGGCATGCGTATATTCCTGGTGTGCCTGGGCACGAAGAAAGCGGCGCGATTTAACATCATGCATAAATGAATATTGTTGTTTTGCACACGCATAAGCCAGTTGTTCGCCGTACTCGAGCGAAGTGAACAAACGGCTTATCTGTCGGCGTTCTTCCGGGCGCATCTTTTCACTATGATTAAATCGTTAAAATGCTGATCCATCATCATGAGTTTTTGCCTTTGGCATCGCATCATTTAATGACCAGTCATACTCATAGCCATCGATTGACTTAACCAGCTGTAAAGCCCTGGTTAACTCCCGGTCAGCATAAATTTTTATGTGATTAATCACTGCGGTTTCGCTATCACCAAAATCATCCTGGAACCAGTTATAAATACTGGAGACTGTTAGCTTGCCCTCATCTACTCGCGCTCCCCGCGGGTGATTGATGTAGTCATAAGCCGCTTGTTCAAGCATACCTTCAATAGTATTAACACTAAAGGCATTGTGCTGTAGATTAGGACAACCCAGAGAAGCGCAATTTAAGGCGTAGTGTACCCCTGGATCCCGCCATATAGGTCGCAAGATCCGATGCTCAATATCATTCAGGGAAATAGCCTGACTCTCGATAGTCAGAAGTTTCTTGTCCCATGGCCCATCTGAAAAAAATCCGGGTGATATATCTATATCGCGAATACTCGCTACCGGGTAGTGTTGAAGAATGACCTGCACCGTAAGAGCATTATAAAGATTAATCCAGTACACCAGTTGTTCCTGTTGGTTGAAACTTCTAACAGGTAATTGTTCCAGATAGGAAATATAGTTCTGCAACGCCAGTCTATCGTTCTGGCTAACATCAGCATAACGAAGCCGATGGATTCCATCTTCACTTTGAACGACATAAGTTTGTAAAAAACTGTCCCACAGGCTGTGATTGATCTGTTTCGTAGAGGTTTTATCATGCTGTTGCCAATAGCTCCACAATTCTGCTTTCGGAGCAAATAACCGCTCCAATGAATTTGCCTGCGAATTACTGGTGAGCAAAACACCAATTAACAACAGGGTTAGAGAAAGGGCTTTATTGAATACTTTGTCATTTATCATGGGGGTACTGAGAAAACAGAGATGCAGGCATCAGGTGCAATTCCGATTGTGCTTGAGAAAAAAGGTTATTGTTTCAGATTATAGTGGGATAATCTGCTGAAAATATCACAAATTCATCACAAACATCATTGGCGACAGCTTCTGCTAACAAACTGTTACTCGGACAATAATCCCAGGGAACGAACCGTCTCCACACCGCCGACCGTCCCGGTTACCTTGACTGCCTGCATTCCCAGTTCTCGCGCCATATCAATACTCACCTGCAGGTCATCAAGAAACAAAGTCTCTTCCGGTTGCAGGTTTAGCCGTTGCAATGCCGCTTCAAATGCCTGCCTGCCCGGTTTCATGACCCGAATTTGATGCGAGGAAATGCAATCCGGGATAAACACCTGCAACCGCATGTCCTGCATAACCTTCGGCCAGTGCAAGGCATTGGAATTAGAAAGTGCAGCCAGACGGTAACTTTGCGCCAGTTCTTCCAGCATCGCTGGCACACCTGGAAACAGTCGCGCTGGCCAGCGCATAAAGTGCTCGATAAATTCATCTTCTCCAACCACTAGCCCGACCTCGTCAATAAACTGCCGTGCAAACTGATTACCATCAATCTGCCCCGTCTCAAACCGGCTAACGGCATCCGAGTTTTTCCAGTGCGTCCAGACGTCTGCATCCAGCTTGCCATCCGGCAACCAGGAAGGTTTGAAAGGCATACCATGGAGCTGGATGAGTACCCCGCCCAGATCAAAAAGAATGGTTGTAATTCGATTTTTCTCGATCATTCTGCAGCATAACTGCAAATCACAATCCAGAGCTGCTGCCTGGGGATGAATTTGCCAGGGTAGTCTTTATGGTATTTGCAACCGGTTTATTCCGGTGCTATAAAAATCTGCGTTTTTATAATATCTTAACGCTTACATTCACGTTCATAATCGGCAGTGGTCCTGGTTTACCTACAAACGAACCCGATACCGGCGGAATGGCTTCAGGGTGGCGATGCTGCGCCACGGCAATATGATCCCCGCCTGCCAGTGTTCCGCTGGTGGAATCAAATCCCCGCCAGCCCGAACCCGGCAGATAGACCTCCGACCAGGCGTGAGTCGCCAGGTGCTGAGCATTTTCCACCAGCAGATAACCGCTGACAAAACGGCTGGCAAAACCCAGTACCCGGCATGCTTCGATAAATAAAGCGGCAAAGTCCCGGCAGGAGCCGGATCCTGATTCTATGGTTTGCTGGGGGGATTGTACGCCCGGTTCTTCCCGTATCTGGTATTCGAAACCTGAGGCAATGGCTCTGTTCAATGCATCCAGCAATACGGCGGTTTCCATTAACTTGCCCGGTTTGCATACAGCCTCTAACCATTGTTGTACGACTGGATAGTCACGGGGGAAGACCGCCATCTGGTATGGTATCAAATCAATTTGATGCAGCGGGTTATAATGAAACGGGTAATGCAACGCCGAATCATCCAGTGAAAATTCCAGCGGTTGTTGTGCATAATGTTGCACAATAACCTCACTTCTGATCTCCAGGCTTGGGCTCTTGTCGGCAAAGTCCACCAAAGCGATGGAATTACCATAGATATCCCGTTCCCAAACAATTTTATAGTTCGGCTCGATGCTTAATTTAGATGACTCGATGCGTATATCGTGACCCTCTCGAGGCCTTAAATGCAGTTTGTGAGTCAGCAATTCAACCGGTTCCGCATATTCGTAACGAGTCGTGTGATTGATTTCTATGCGCCGCATGATAATCCCATGGCCAGATGACCGTAATGTTAACTTATTAATCCAGTGTGCCTGTATAAAAAGCGCGTATAATGATGGTCACCAATCGACTGTATAACAGTATAACCCAATCGCGGTATGGATCGAATTGCATTTGATCAAATTATCAAAGCTCAAGATGAATTGATTTCTGATTTGGGCGTGGATGTCTGGGTAGGGATGGAGCCCACGTTTACCCGGCGTCTTGCCGAGACACCGGAGTGGTTATCAGAAGCACTGGGTTCAGAAAAATTACAGTATGCGTATGCACTGTTAAAAGAGTTATGCAAACGCCAGCCGGGGGGTATTGTATTGCACACCCTGGGCAGACAATATGCCGGCGAGGAATTGCCCCGTTGGAGCATCGGCTATTACCTGGCAAGAAACAGTCAAATTATTTGGGAGGGACCGCCGGACCCTCGCCTGGTTTTGCAGCCAGAAGACACAGCGCCGGCGCGGACTGGCAACATTGAAACATTCTGGCAGGCATTAAATGATGAACTAAACCAGTCTTTGTGGCAGTCAGCCTGTTTTAAGGTGGAACAGGGTTTACGCTACCGTCTTCTGTTACGCTGTGATGGGACTAAACCGGTGGTTGAAATTCATAACAAACCATCACTTACCCGCAGTTCGGTGCATGAGTCTAAAATTCCACGCCAAGGATTAACCGATGACCTGGCGATAAACGGAGATTTGCTGTTGTGCCTGGACCTGGATCAGGCAGACGGCGCTGATCATTGCAATGGCAGCGTGGTGTTAGAACTGCCTGAAATGCCAGGCGTCGCCAGCTTTATGCAATTACTACGATGCATTGCGCAAGCCGCAAAACTGGCCAGCCTGGAGACCCTGGAATTACAAGGGTTCCCGCCGCCGGTAGATGCCAGTGTGGCATGGACGACCATTACGCCGGACCCTGCGGTGATCGAGATCAACCAGGCGCCAGCGGATAATGCGGCGAATTTTTTTGCGCAATGCGAATTGTCATACAGCGCCGCGCAGGCAGTGGGCCTGCACCCCTACCGCTTGCATTACAACGGGGTGGTGTCCGACTCCGGCGGTGGCGGCCAGTTTACCCTTGGTGGACTCGAACCATTGAAAAGTCCATTTTTCCGTTATCCGCATTTATTACCTCGCCTGGTCCGGTATTTTAATGCGCATCCGGCACTTTCTTACTGGTTTGCGCCACCGTACATTGGCAGCTCAAGTCAGTCGCCTCGTGCTGACGAGAAAGTACGGGAGTCATTTCAGGAATTATCCCTGGCCCTGGAACAACTGGAGAATATCGAACAGCCGGAACCGGAAATTATCTGGCGCAGCCTGAGTCCGTTTTTAGTGGACCCTTCTGGCAATCCACATCGCAGTGAACTGAATATCGAAAAGCTGTGGAACCCCTATTTGCCCGGACGTGGTTGCCTGGGGCTGGTGGAATTCCGCGCCTTTCGCATGGCACGCAGCTCACAATGCGCCACGGCTATTGCCGTATTGTTACGCAGCATTGTGGCAATGTTAAGCCGCGAGGATAAAATCACACAGCTGGTTGATCATGGCGCCGGGCTGCATGACAAATACGCTTTACCGTTTTATATACGGGCGGATTTAGAATGCGTGTTTAATGACCTGCATCACGCCGGCTTAACTTTACATGATGCTCTTAAAACCATCCTGTTACAGGAACCTGTGCGCTTCATCGGTAAGACAGTATTTCACGGCTGTTATATCGAACTGCAACAGGCGCTGGAGTTTTGGCCATTGGTAGGTGATGTCGCTTCGCAGGAAGGCGGCGGTTCCCGCCTGGTGGATGCCAGCACCACACGCCTGCAAGTGACTATAGCCATGGAAAACTATGATCCCACGCAGCTCGACGGCTGGGAGCTATGGCTTGACGGTTATCACGTACCGCTGCGTCTGGAACAGGAGCAACAGGGAGAGGTCAAGGTCACAGGCCTGCGTTACCGGAATTTTGTGCCGAGCATCGGTTTGCATCCCGCTATAGCACCGCGTAACACCATAACACTAGTGCTTGCGCATCGCGGCCTGAAAGAGGCGTTAGAAATCACTTATCACGAATGGCATCCTCAGGGTTTGCCTTATCCCGGACTGCCCGAGGATATGGAGGACGCCAGCAGACGGCGTAGCCAGCGTTTTACAACGGCAGTTATTCCATTCCAGGGATTTGAACAAGCGAAAAATCCGCCGGATGCAGCAGTGACGGATTACTGCCTGGACCTGCGCCGTTTGCCATAACGCGTAAAACCAGATCAGAGAGCAAAAGAATTACAATGACTAAAATATAATATTTCAGCTTTATCAACTTTCTTTGAATGAATATGTCTTTATATAATAAAGTAAACGTATCCTGATGAAGCGCAGAATTTTTTTTAAACATGCTCTCAGGCATTTTATTATAGTTGCGGCACCGGCATGGTTGCATACCCGGCCTGGTAGTGTGATGGCACAGCAAAAACATGTGACTCATGAAAGTAAACAAAAGGCTGGCATCGATTCCAGCGAACACCTGATCACCCTGTTCCTCTGCGGCGATGTAATGACCGGACGCGGTATAGATCAAATACTCCCTTATCCCAATTCACCTGAAATTTACGAATCATACTTGCGTGATGCCCGCGATTACATTCAGATCGCAGAAATAATAAACGGTCCGATAGCCCGACCGGTGTCGTTTGACTATATTTGGGGCGATGCCCTCACAGAATTTACACGTTTCGCACCTGACCTGCGAATTATTAATCTTGAAACCAGCATAACCAGCAACGACCGCTACTGGAAAGGCAAAGGCATCAACTACCGGATGCATCCTCGCAATATACGGTGCCTGAGTGTGGCGGGTATAGATGGTGTTACGCTCGCAAACAACCATGTGCTGGACTGGGATTATGCCGGACTCGAAGAAACACTGGCGACATTGCAGCAGGCGCATATAAAAACTGCCGGCGCTGGTGCAAATATTCGTGAAGCCCAGGCGCCAGCTGTGTTTGAAATACCGGGCAAGGGGCGCGTTCTGCTGTTTTCATTTTGCGATGACAGTAGTGGTGTTCCATCCAACTGGCAAGCCAGCAGAGGCAAGCCGGGCGTGTACCTGCTGCCGGATTTATCGCCTGCAACCGTTCGAGAAATAGCGGCACAGATTAATAGCCTCAGACAGAAAAATGACATCATTATTGCGTCCATTCACTGGGGCGGCAACTGGGGATACCGCATTGCTGCCGACCATGCTCGCTTCGCACACGCCCTGATTGACGAAGCAGACGTTGACATCATCCACGGTCATTCATCACACCACCCAAAGGGCATAGAAATCTACCGCGACCGACCTGTTATCTACGGCTGCGGTGATTTTATCAATGACTATGAAGGCATACGTGGTCACGAAGATTATCGCGGTGATCTCAGCCTGATGTATTTTGTCACCATGAATACAAACTCGGGCGAACTGGTTCGTTTCGAAATGGCGCCGATGCAGATGAAACATTTTCGTGTTAATCATGCAAATAAGGCTGATGCGAAGTGGCTGACCGAGATGCTGAACACCGAAGGCAGCAAACTGAATACCAGTGCACAATTACTGGATAACCGAAAGATACGTCTAAGCTGGTGATATCATGGGTATTGGTCAAAATATTGATGATTTACCACGGCTTGATCTGGATACCTCTGCAATCATCAATAGAATTTATCAACATAATCGGCGCGTCTTGCTGTTTGGCCCGATGGGTATCAGGAAATCCACAGTGGTTGCACAGCTAGCAAAAGACCTCTATAACATGCATCGCACATGTTATTGCCTCAACGCTGACCCGGTTTTCTTTTGTAAGACATCCACAACCTTACCAAGCTGTCCGTGGTCCACCATGGCAAGAAAAGGCGTGGTCCCGAGTTTGCTGTTTTCCCTGCGGAACCAGTGCACCATCGCGACCGTATCGTCTGGAAATAATATTTCCAGTAACTGAAAAAAATAAACAAATAACTCTGCCTGGCTTCGAACACTGCTATTCGAGGCAAACAGTAACTCGAGATTTTGAGAGTCAGAGACATCTGCGCAATTAAGTCCCAGTATACGTGCAAGCTCGGCACGATAGAGCCCGAGAGTATCTGTCGCATGATTGACCGCAGCTATCAGGGAGAGATTATCTGCTTTCATGCCACATGGTATAGGAGCGATATATCGACTGTCTTAACTGATCAACACTGAATGAGCGGGCGAATTCACTGATTTGCATGCCTTCGATATAAACCTTTACTACAGGCAGACTGAACACGCCATGTTGTGCGCAGATATCGGCGGAAGTTTCACAATCGACATACGCTGCCTGCATGTCCGGGTAATGCGACTGCAGCATATTTTCCAGCTTTGGTCGAAGTACCTGGCACACATGGCACTGTTTACCGCCAAACAGAATTAACACGGCACCGGAGGATTTCATTTCCTCAAGTCGTTCAATGTCGGTTATTTCATGCACGATTTTATTTCACCCGCCATGACAACAGCATAATCACAAGCTTATTAATCTGCTTCCATCTCCAGCCTACAACTTCAGCATTTCGAGTTATGGCTTTCCATAATAAAATCACCGCAGGAATTACTACCAGCGTTAACAGTGTTGCTTATCATACACCAACCATCGGCGTGGTAATTTGTCGCATGACTTTAGAGCCGGCGCCACCGCCGAGCATAATTGGGAAAAGCGATGAGCGTCCTGAATCTCGTCCTGCTCTCTATCAATACGGCATCCTCAATTCAGGATGCGCGTCCAGGTCATAACGATTTATTATCAGACAACACACTTCATCCTGATGGTATCAAGTGTTTAGCCCTGACATTTCAAAGTTAAATAAACTTACGAACCACATAGCACCCCGAGATCTCACACCAAATCACCAGGGAATTTTAATAATAAAACACAAGCTGGCCGCCAATTGTCGGAAATCAGTGCTTATGACCACACCTGTTAGCTGGCCTTGCCTCAAGAGATATCACCTCAGTTTCCTCCATGGATTGTACAAATGCTCGCTTAATCCTGTCTATCAGGTTATTACCAGGCACGGCTCCAGCAGCAGTTATTGATTTCTCTATTTGTTCTTCTGTTGCCTGCAACAGGTCATATGTTATTTCTATTCTGTTTCCTTCTATCGCAACGTAATGCACACCCATCATTGACTGGATTGATTCGATTACTATTTTTTTGACCTCGGCAAGTAGTGAACCGCTGAGTCGCAGGGTGCGATTTTTGAGTATTTCATTACCCGTATGTTTTGGTGCTTCGCTACCAGGGTAGCCAATGTATAAATGAGGATTTGACTGAAATCTTTCCAGGCATTGAGCGGAACAGAAGACATAACGAATGCCCAGATAATCTATCATGAAATTGTCAGATTTCACTTCCATGCCACAGACTGGATCCTTAAGATGCAATTAATGAGTGTGCATAAAAATCACCTCTCTATTAACCGCTTGTTTACATACATGTTAGATCGTATCGAAAGTGGTATGTTCAGGCTTTTTTTATCCTCAAAATACTAAATTTTGTTTATCTGGCTCTTCCTGAATATGCAGATACAGTTATACCCGATAACTCGGCATCAACCTCTCTGCTTTAACATTTGCGCCTTGCAATACAAACACCGATTGAGTTCCTACCAACGTATGCCCCGGGTTATTCGTAAACGGATGATGTCAATCACAGACTTCATAATTACATTTTTCCATGGTTCGAGTATGAAAAACGGATTCTACCGGCTGTATTGCTACAATGCCATCACCTTCCATGCCGGTATGTGCTGCACGCATAATTGCACCGGCAATTTCATCCGCACGATCCTTACCAATGAATATCTCGATCCGTACATGTGTCAGCATCCAGTCTGATTTATAGAAATTGGCATACTCACCATAGCCCTTGGCCCTGGTGACACTCACACCGGGAACATTCAATTTTTGTAACTCTGTCTCGACTTTCTCCAGCACTTCAGGCTGAAAAATCGCTATCACTTTTCTGAAGTTCTCAACCGCCTCCAGGGAATTTCCCGAATAGTCACGGTTTTCCAGCTCGCGACGACGGCGCTCGTACTCTTTCTCTTCAATTTCACCACGAGCAAATTGTTCCTTTAGAATCTCCAGTGGATTATCCCTGGAATCTGCACTGGAATCAGTCAAAGTTGACTGCCCATTACCAGAAAATAACTTGACCAGAACTACAATAAAAACTATCAGCATTAGCCAGAATAACCACATTCCAGTAGCCATCCCACCGGTTTCACCATACATATTTACCTCCTGGAATCTTTACACTCACTTTAATTAGACTTGTTGCCTGATTCATCGTTTTAAGCCGGTACTTTTCCATAACAAAAAAACCGCAGGAATAACTACCAGAGTCAGTAAAGTTGCGCTTACCATACCGCCGACCATGGGCGCGGCGATGCGCCGCATAACTTCGGAACCTGTACCGCTGCCAAGCATAATCGGCAACAGACCTGCGATGATCGCGGCAACTGTCATCATAATCGGCCGCACTCTCATAAGCGCACCATCAATCACCGCTGAGCGGATTTCCGCGACGGTGAGTTCTCTGCCTGCGCGCATGGCCTCATCGCGATGTTTTTCCAGTGCCTGGTTGAGATAAACCAGCATGACGACACCGATCTCAACAGCGACGCCCGCCAGCGCGATAAAACCAACACCGACCGCAACCGACATGTTGTAATCAAGTAAATACAGCAGCCAGAAGCCACCGACGAGCGCCAGCGGTAGAGTACCCATAATAATCGCGACTTCGGTCAGGTTACGGAAATTGAGATAAAGCAGAAGCACAATGACGACCAGCGTTATCGGTACCACTGTTGTCAGTCGCTCAATGGCACGTACCATAAATTCATATTGCCCGGACCATGAAATCGAATAGCCTGGCGGCAGCTTGATTTTGTTTGCGACCAATTGCTGGGCCTGCTGGACATAGGAGCCCAGGTCACGCCCTTCGATATCGATATAAATCCAGCCATTGAGGCGTGCGTTTTCGGTCTTGATCAGACCCGGGCCGTCATCAATTCGAATATCCGCGACTTCCGCCAGCGGAATACGTGCACCGGCGGGAGTCACCACCGGCAGATTGCGCAGTTTTTCCAGTGAGTCTCGTACATCACGGGGATAACGTACATTTACCGGGTAACGCTCAAGACCTTCCACCGTGGTGGTGACAGACATGCCCCCTAGCGCGGTGCGCACGACTTCCTGGATATCGGCGATATTTAGTGCAAACCGGGCCGCCTGCCGACGATCAATATCGACCGTGACGTAGCGGCCTCCGGCAACGCGTTCCGAATAAACAGATACCGTGCCTGGTACTTCATTCAGTACCTTTTCAATCTGTTTGCCGATTTCCTGGATTTCATTCAGGTCAGGGCCGGCAACTTTGATACCCACTGGGGTTTTGATGCCAGTGGCCAGCATGTCAATCCGGTTTTTGATCGGCATAACCCAGGCGTTGGTCAGGCCGGGAAACTGAATCAGCTGATTGAGTTCATGTTTAAGTGTGTCCATGGTCATACCCTCGCGCCATTCATCTCTGGGTTTGAGCAGGATCGTGGTTTCAATCATGGTCAGTGGTGCCGGATCGGTAGCAGTCTCAGCCCTGCCCACCTTGCCGAAAACACGTTTTACCTCGGGCACGGTTTTAATCAGCTTATCGGTCTGCTGCAGCAACTCCTGCGCTTTGCCAATGGAAATGGCCGGGAAAGTGGTCGGCATATACAACAGGTCGCCTTCGTCAAGATCCGGCATAAACTCGGAACCTAATTGACTAAGTGGCCAAAACCCAACAACCACTACCAATAGTGTTACAAACAACACCGTTTTTGGTGCATGTAAAACCATATTGATAAAGGGACGATAACCTGCGATTAACACCCGGTTTATCGGGTTTTTGTTTTCCGGGGTTACGTGACCCCGAATAAAATAGCCCATCAATACCGGAACCAGTGTTATGGACAAAGCAGCAGCCCCCGCCATGGCAAAGGTCTTGGTATAGGCTAACGGAGCGAACAACCTTCCCTCCTGTGCCTCAAGGGTGAATACAGGTAGAAAGCTGAGGGTAATAATCAGCAATGAAAAGAACAGCGGTGGACCGACTTCCATTGCCGCCTCACGCATGACCTGCCAGCGGTTCTCATCGGTTATCCCGGTATGCTCCATGTGTTTATGTACATTCTCGATCATTACGATGGCCGCATCCACCATGGCGCCGATGGCAATCGCAATGCCACCCAATGACATGATGTTGGCGTTGATACCCATACGTTCCATGATAATAAAAGCCACCAGAATACCAACCGGCAGAGAAAGTATAATCACGAGTGCGGAACGCAGGTGAAAGAGAAACACAGCACAAACCAGAGCAACCACGATAAACTCTTCAATGAGCTTGCCATTGAGTGTTTCGACTGCACGTTTAATCAATGCAGAACGGTCGTAGGTTTCCACAATTTCAACACCTTGCGGAAGGCTTCGCGAGAGTTCTTCAAGTTTATCCTTAACGCCGTTAATGGTAGTCAGCGCATTCTCGCCAAAACGCATCAGCACGATACCACCAACGACTTCTCCTTCACCATCCAGTTCGGCGACGCCGCGGCGAAGTTGTGGACCCAGGCGGATTTCCGCTACATCCTTCAGCAATATCGGGATGCCTTCATCATTGACACCCAGTGGTATGTGGCGAAGATCATCAATATCATCAATGTAACCAGTGGCTCGCACCATGTATTCGGCTTCCGACATCTCGATCACCGAACCACCGGTTTCCTGATTACCATGCTGGATTGCCTGCCTGACTTTTGCCAGCGGCAGGTTGTAGGCGCGTAAACTGTCCGGATCAAGCACGACCTGGTACTGTTTCACCATGCCTCCCACTGTCGCTACCTCGGAAACACCCGGCGCGGTCTGCAGTTCATATTTCAGGAACCAGTCCTGGATGCTGCGCAGCTGGGATATATCATGCTTTTCGGTACGATCGATCAGTGCGTATTCATACACCCAGCCAACACCGGTCGCATCCGGACCCAGTTCGGGCCTGGCGTAGAGCGGCAGCTTGCCCGAAACCTGACTGAGATACTCCAGCACGCGCGAACGTGCCCAGTATAGATCCGTACCGTCTTCAAAGATGACATAAACGTAGGAGTCGCCAAAAAATGAATAACCACGAACATTAATCGCTTTTGGCACCGATAACATCGCGGTGGTTAATGGATACGTAACCTGGTCTTCCACGACCTGCGGCGCCTGACCGGGATAGCTGGTTTTTATGATGACCTGTACATCAGACAGGTCCGGCAAGGCATCCAGTGGCGTTTGTTTAACGGAATAAATACCCAGGCCAACCAGTATAAAGGTCAACATGAGCACCATAAACCGGTTGCTGATTGACCAGTGAATAATTTTCGCAATCATGCTTACATCTCCCCATTGCCTGAAGCGTCAGCACCCGTTTTATGGATAGATGTAATACGATAATGATCGTCACGTTGTTCCAGCTGGAACATCACGCTATCGTCAACCGATAAATCACTGATATTGATATCATCAGCCACCGTGAAATCCATGGTCATTGCGGGCCAGCCAAGTTCATCAATGGGTTTATGCTGAAGATTTAGTTTACGTTCATTTTCCTTTATGGCTTTGATAACACCGTTGCCGGAGACAAGCTTTGAATCAGTCGCTGATTGCATTTCAGACATATCTGGAGCATCAACATTATCAGGCTCAGACATTCGATTCAGGCTTGCACGCATGCTGGCTTCGGAATCAATCAGGAACTGGCCGGAAACAACAACATCTTCACCTGCATCAAGTCCTTCGAGTATCTCAACGTATTCACCGCTTTCGATTCCGGCTTTGACCTTCCGCGCCTCAAACCTGCCATTTCCAAGGGCGACAATGACGCGCTCTTCACGGCCGGTTCGAATCAGCCCGGCAAGTGGTATCACAATGGTATCTTTCGTTGCACCGCCGAATATTTTTACGTTGGCGTACATATTCGGTTTTAACTGTTCACCAGGGTTATCAAAACGCAAGCGGACTTTTAAGGTACGTGTTTTAGGATCAAGGCTAGGGTAAATATATTCAACCTTGCCCTGCCATGTTTTACCGGGGATATAGGAAAGGCTGACTTCCGCCGGTTGCCCGGTTTCGACCCAGGCGGACTGGCGCTCGAACACCTCGGCCAGCAGCCAGACGCTGGACAGGTCACCCAGGGTCATTACCTTCATCGACGGCGTGACATACATCCCATCTCGTACCGGCAGATCAGAAACAACGCCATCTTGCGGTGCATAAACAGAAATACGCTGTTTGATCTTTCTGTCTTTTTCCAGCTGTTTGATCTGATCAGTGGAAATGCCCAGCGCAGACAGACGTTCCTTTGATGCGCGAATCAGACCTTTATTGCCGGAAGCCAGCGCCGTAACCAGTTCCTCCTGGGCATTCACCAGTTTCGGTGAATAGATATCAAACAGAAACTCGCCCTTGTTAAATCGATCGCCTTCGGACTCAACCGCGAGATTCTCGATCCAGCCTTCGGTGCGCAGATGGATATGGCTGACCCTGGATTCGTCATAATCGACATAACCCACGGTATCGATACCACGCATTAGTCGTGCCAGTTCAGCTTTACTTGTTCTAACGCCTAGATTTTGTACAACTTCAGGTCTAATACTGACAGTACTGACTCCGCTTTTATCATCGCCGTAGACAGGAATTAAATCCATACCCATCGGTGACTTGCCCGGTTTATCACGACGGTAATTCGGGTCCATCGGTGCCACCCAGTAAAGAATTTTTTTCTCGTTATCAGCCAGTGCTACTAATGACCAGGTCGTCATAGTACAAGCTGCGACAATAACAGCAGTTATCAATACAACCGAAGTAGCTAATCTCAGGTATCTTGAATTACATGTATTGATATTCATTTTGTATCTCCGGCAGCAAGGTTGTCAGTGGAACCAATTGCGTATAGTATTTTTGCCTGTGCAATGGCGCGATCAACACGAATGCGTAAATCTTCGAGCCGCACATCCAGTTCGGTAATCTGTGCCCGCATTAAGGTATTAAACTCGGAAACGCCGCTTTGGTAGGCATTCAATGCCGCCCTGGAATTATTTTTTGCCGCTGTCAGCAGGCTGTTTTTATATAGCCCCTCACGTTCACCTAAACGTAACCATGTATGCTGGTTTTTTTCATAAAGCTGCTTTAATTTCCTTATCTGATCATCTTTAGAATAACGTGCAGCAACATTTTTCTCCCGGTTCGAAGCAACCGTTTTATCCTGCCGGTTGCCAGTAAAAAGTGGGATATCCAGACTAACTATTGCTGATGCAAAATCAGATCGTTCAGTGCCATCCGGGTTATTGCCGGAACGAAAACCATAATCAACTAATAAACTCCAGCCTGGTTTATATTCCTGACGAGCCATCTCGGTCATTTGTTTACTGGCATTAACTTTGGCGCTTTCTGAACGAATCAATGGGTGATGTGAAATAACCTGATTCAGGTCAACCTGTTCCGGCAGCCCGGGCAATACCGGGAAGTCCATACTGATAGTATTCCATGCAACATTGCCTATCCATTGCGCCAGTTTTGCTCGATAACCTTCTTCGCTTGCCTGTATTTTTGTTGCGCGGTCATCAAGACGTGATAATTCCAGATCAGCAAGTACAACATCCTGCTGATTTACACGGCCGGCGGCATAACTTGATTCGGTGATCTTTACCAGCTCGGAAAACAGCTGCCGTGTTTCCCTGATGATCCGGTAAGCCGAAATTTCATAAAACAGGTTCAAATAATTTTCGCGTACGTCACGAATAATCTTGAGCCTGGCGTCATCAGCTCTGGCCAGGGCGGCAACGGATAACAGCTGTGATTGCCGCTGTTTCAGGGCAAGTGAATCGCCACGTGGAAAATCCTGCTGAATACCTATTTTCAGCTGCGTCATCTGCTCCTGCTGAAGATCAAAACTGTTAACTGGCACATTAACTGCGCCGAAATGCAATTTAGGATCGGGTAAAGTATCGTCTGCAACAGCTTCTTCAACAAATGAACGTGATGTAGCTTTCAAGCCTTCGACTGCAGGATCCGCCCGTACCGCCAGATGTTCCGCCTGTGGTAAATCCAGGGCATGACTATGATAACTGGTTAACAGTATCCCGCCAGTTGCCAGGCAACAGAATAATTGTTTGATAACTTTCGAATTTAAATGACGCATGGCCATCTCCATAATTAAACAACAGGTTATAAACGGCAGCCCGTTTGATAACCGGAATAAACAGTTTGTGAATTAACTATGGAGAGTTGCGGGGGGACGCGATGGCGGCGTGAGTTCTCTAAACAGGATTTTTGAAGAAAATGCGTCTAACTTGTAACAGGTTGTATAAACAGGTGAGTACAATGTCGTCTGCTGGATTAATGATGCATTGATTCCCAGGGCACAGGCGCCGGAACACACAGCACTGGCATCACCACAACAGCAGCATTTATGCCTGGCATCATGCATTGTATCGACGGAGTGCATTGCTGACATATCATGGCCCTGCATTACAGTTCCGGACATAGCTGCATGGGACGATGCAACATGCATTGCATCCATATCACAGTTAACAGCAGCAAGACTGCGCAACGGTGCAATCATCAGTAAAATAATGAGCACGTAATGCAATAGATTGTTGTTATTGATGTTCACGAATTCAAGAATAGTAGTTATCGTGTTTCGAATCAACCTTTATTCATCGAATGCAATCTTTAGTCAGGCCGTGAAGACAGAAGGTGATTCTGTCAAACGACTTTAAACTTACAACTTGTTACTTAAAACTACGCCTTATCCAAACGGATGATTCAGAATAATGGTTTCCTCACGTTCCGGGCCGGTTGACACGATATCAACAGGTACACCTACCATCTCCTGCAGACGATTCAGGTAATTTCTGGCGTTTTCAGGCAGATCATCAAGACTTCTGGCACCGACAGTTGATACATCCCAGCCTGTCATGGATTCGTAAACCGGTTTACATTGTTCGATCGCATCAGCCCCGAGTGGCGGCATATCGATATTTTCGCCCTGATAGTTATAACTGGCGCAGATGCGGATGGTCTTCAGTCCATCCAGCACATCAAGCTTGGTAATACATAAACCGGTCAGGCTGTTAATCTGCGCGGCGCGGCGCAAAGCTACCGCATCAAACCAGCCGCAACGGCGGTCACGTCCCGTGGTTGCTCCGACTTCATGGCCGACTGATGCAAGGTGATGGCCGATATCCGGATCATCCTTATCGTCATCAAACAGCTCTGTTGGGAAAGGGCCCGCTCCGACGCGCGTGGTATAGGCCTTGGTGATACCCAGGATATAATCCAGGTCTTTCGGGCCGATGCCGCTACCGGTACATGCGCCGCCCGCAGTCGTATTGGATGAAGTAACAAATGGATAGGTACCCTGGTCGATATCAAGCAAGGTTCCCTGCGCGCCTTCAAACATGACACTTTTATCCTGTTTACGATATGCAGCAATCATACCCGGCACATCCACAATCAGTGACAGCAGTTTCTCACGGTATGCTAGCACGCCATCAAGTACTGTCTGGTAATTCACTTCATCCTGTTTGAAATAGTTTTTAAGCACAAAGTTGTGGTACTCCATGACACCCGCCAGTTTATCCCTGAATGTTTCCAGGTCTTTCAGGTCAGCCAGTCGAATACCGCGACGTGAGACCTTGTCTTCGTAGCAGGGCCCGATGCCACGGCCGGTTGTTCCGATCGCTGCTTTGCCGCGGGCAATTTCACGCGCCTGATCAAGCGCGATATGGTATGGCAGAATCAATGGGCATGCTTCGGAAATGCCGATGCGTTCACTGGCCGGGATACCGCGCGCTTCCAGCCCGTCTATTTCCTTGAACAGTGCATCGGGTGATAATACTACGCCATTGCCAATAAGGCACATAACGTTGTCACGCAATATGCCTGACGGGATTAAGTGCAAAACGGTTTTTTCCTCACCGATGACTAATGTGTGACCGGCATTATGGCCGCCCTGAAAACGAACAACGGCCGCGGCACGGTCTGTTAACAGGTCAACAATTTTACCCTTGCCTTCATCACCCCACTGACTTCCAAGCACAACTACATTTTTTGACATGGTTAAACCTTAAATATAAAAATAAATGAAAAAGCTATTCCGCAAATGAACGCTAATACACGCAAATAAAACATATATTTGTTTTTATAATTTGTGTTCATTTGTGTGTATTGGCGGAAAATTATTTTAATCTTTAACAACCCACTGAGCATCTGCCAGGCAAAGATTTTTATTGCACCCCATTGCGCTGGCATCAGCCTGTTGACCCGGAAGCTGTTCGATAACAGTTTGCCCGGCTGTGCGCAACGCTGCGATTTTTTCTTTCAGGGCAGGATCATCATCCAGCGGCGCAAGTATCCTGTCACTCACGGCAAACTGTTTTTTAGCAATCTGGTTTAAAATTTTCAGATCAGTACTAAAACCGGTTGCCGCCCGGGCGCGGCCGAAAACCCTGCCGATATCATCATAGCGGCCGCCGCGTGCAATTGCCTGCCCGAGCTGAGGCACAAACGCGGCGAATACCACACCGGTCTGGTAGTGATAACCATGCAGCTCTGACAGATCAAAATGAACCTTGATGCCGTTGATATTCATATCAGCAAGACGCTGCCACATCAGGTTAGCGGTTTTCTCAAGATAATCGATGGCATTGTTAACCGCGGTATCTGCCTGTGCTAACAAATGACGGGCTTTTTCAAAAACCTCTTTACCGCCGTTTAATGAAGCCAGACCTGACAACATGAGCTTCATGCTGTGTTCGATATTGAGGGAATCCAGCAGCGTATTTATTTCGGTGACAGCTTTACGCTGCAGCATTTCGAACAGCTGGCTTTCCGCTTCATCTGACAAAGCCGCCTGCTTTGCCAGTCCGCGATAGATATCAACATTCCCCAGGTCCAGGTAAACATTATCGATTTCAAGCGCGGTAAATGTCTGCAGCATTAAAGCGATAATCTCGACTTCTGATTCAGCACCTGCATGGCCATACAGTTCCGCTCCAACCTGCATCGGGCTGCGGCTATCACCGATATATTCCGGCAGGGTACGCAATACGGTTCCGATATAACATAAACGCGTCGGCACATCACGTTGCAGCTGGTGGGCATCAATACGCGCTACCTGCGGCGTCATATCGGCGCGAATACCTAATGTTCTGCCTGACAGTTGATCAACCAGTTTGAATGTTTGCAGGTCGAGGTCATGCCCGGTGCCGGTGAGCAATGATTCAATAAAATCAATCGTCGGCGGTATCACCAGCTCATAACCCCAGCTGGCATACAGGTCGAGCAGCATGCGGCGCATTGCTTCAAATTTTGCCGCCTGCTGCGGCAAAACTTCTTCTATACCCTGCGGTAAAATCCAGTGCTGTTTTGTTGTCATAATTATTATTGTTATTGAACAAAATAAAGGATGATCACGCCAGCTATCATACTGACAAGGCCGAGGCTCCTTAATACACGGTCAGGCAACTGGGCCGCCTGTGACATGGCATCACGCCATATCTTTGGACTTAAAAAAGGCAGCATACCTTCTATCACTAACACCAGCGCAAATGCAGGGATGATATGCTCCCACATGGATTGTTATTTCTTGCCAGACGGCTGATTGCCAGACGGGTCTTTAAAGTAACGGAAATAATCTGAATCCGGCTGCAGTAAAATCACATCACCCGCATTAGAGAAGTTATTCGCGTAGGCCGTTAAACTGCGGTTAAACCTGTAAAACTCTCTGTCCTGGTTATAGGCTTCAGCGTAAATTTCCGTGGCGCGCGCATCACCTTCACCGCGTGCTATTTCCGAATCACGGTATGCTTCTGCCAGTATAATGCTGCGCTGACGATCGGCATCAGCCTGAATGCGTTCTGATGTTTCATGACCTTTCGAACGAAAATCACGCGCTTCACGTTCACGCTCTGCACGCATACGCTTATACACAGAATTACTCACGCGTTCAGGGTAGTCCACTTTTTTCACGCGAACATCAACCACGTCAATGCCAAGCGTTTTGGCCCGCTCTGATGCCTGCTGGGTCATCAGGCTCATGATTTGCGTACGGTCACCGGAGATAATGTCCTGAATAGTGCGCTTACCAAATTCATCACGCAAACCATTATTGATGTTTTCATATAACAAACGTCCGGCCGTGAGCTCATCCCCCTGGGTGGTTTTGAAATATTGAACGACATCGCTGATACGCCACTTAACAAACGAGTTAACAATCAGGTCTTTTTTCTCCTGAGTCAAAAAACGCTCAGGTTGCTGATCTATGGTTAATATTCGATTATCAAACTTTCTAACGTTGTTGATAAACGGAATTTTAAAATGCAAGCCAGGTTCATAGTCGGACTTGATAATCTCACCAAACTGAAACAGGATCGCTTTCTGGCGTTCATCTACCGTGAACATTGATGCCCATAATAATAATGCGGCCAATGGAACAAAAATTTTTAAACTGTTAGCTAGCATTATCGTTCTCCTCTGCTACGAAGACTTTCTATATTGGTACGCTGAACACGCTGTGTAACATCGCGCTGTTTAATGTCATTAAGTATGTCTGCTGACTGCTGTTTCCGAATCGACGACGCATTGACACTCTGACGCTCCATTAACTTGTCCAGGGGCAGGTAAAGCAGGTTGTTACCACCTTCAACATCAACCATCACCTTGGAACTGTTATTGAGCACTGATTCCATCATTTGAATATACAAACGCTCACGGGTGACATCCGGAGCTTTTTTGTATTCCGTTAACAGCTGTTTGAAACGCTCGGCTTCACCTTCAGCCCTGGCGATAACTTCATTTTTATATGCTTCTGCTTCTTCCCGCATACGTGCAGCGGCACCGCGTGCTTGTGGAAGGACTTCATTACGATAAGCTTCCGCTTCATTTTTAAAGCGCTCTTCATCCTCACGTGCCTGAGTTACATCATCAAACGCATCCTTGACAGCTTCAGGTGGCTTGGCGCTCTGGATATTTACCTTGAAAATGGTCAGGCCGGTTCCATAATTATTCACGATTTGCTGTATGATATCTTTTACCTGAATGGCAATTTCACCACGGCCTTCAGTAATCACATAATCCATTTTGCTGCCGCCGATACTTTCACGCAACGCGCTTTCGGTGACCTGTGTTAGAGAAATTTCAGGATGTCTTACATTGAATAAATATTTTTCCGCACTATCAATCTGATACTGAACGGTACCATGAATATCAACAATATTTTCATCTTCCGTTAGCATGGTAGAATTGATCGGCACAGTATAAACCTTGGTAATATCGACTATTTCGACACTTTCAAACGGTACAGGAAGATGCCAGTGCAAGCCTCTTTGCACGGTTTCAACATGTTTACCAAAACGCAGTACAACGCCGCGCTCGGCCTCTTCAACCTTATAGAAGCCTGTTGCAATCCAGAAAATCAACAGTATCGCAATGACCAGGGCGATACCGTAACCACCACCGGACAATCCGCTACCGCCACCGCCGCCAGAACGGCCGCCTTTACCGCCAAACAGGCTGCCAAATTTCTTCTGCAGGTTTTTAAATACTTCATCCAGGTCAGGTGGCCCCTGGTTGCCACGATTTCCCCTGTTGGTATTCCAGGGATCCTTGTCGCCTTTGCCACCGGGTTCGTTCCAGGCCATGTCGTGTTTTGACACCATGTAATTCCGCTCGTTTTGCTCTCGCATATTAATTTCCAAAGATTGGCGTGTGCCGTTCTATTATGTTGCAGTTCTATCTTGTTTGTTGCATGTGTGGTGTTTAAAACGCACCCACAAACGCGTCATTCTACCTGAATATTCTGGCATTAAAAGCTTTTTGCCGCAGACAAATTTGACGGCATCATATTTGAACAGCTGAAAGCAGGCCCGAAGGCTGGAAAGGTGGAAGGCAGGACGTCTGGAATAAACGCAGAGATGCAAGGTATTTTACCTGTTGCACCGTAGACAGGCGCGGCAAGATGAGGTCTATACTTTGTGTCTCCGGATCTCTGCGGTTCATTAGCCTGTTAAATCGTTATACCAGCATAGATTCCAGTGCAATGTGTTCGCGCGATTCAAACTGGTGCAAATCTCGTCGCGATATGCTGATATGTAATAAAAAGCGCCCCTGGTCATCAATATACTCGTTACGGATCGCGCCGATTGCAAACAATTTTGCCCTGACACGCGCATCTGCCGGCGCCAGCGTCAGGTCGCCCTCCACCATCTGCTCTCTGAACATATCAATCAGGGTCTGTTTCAGTAAATTGATGCCCTCAGCCGTTTCAACCGACAGCCAGATGCGCTTCACATTACCTGCATCGTCGAAATCAATTCTTGGCGGCACACCTGTCAGATCCACTTTATTCATTATCTGTATGCAGGGGATTTCACTGGCGCCGATTTGTGCCAGTACTTTTTCCACTTCCCGTATATTTGAATCACGATTTTCATCTGCGGAATCAATTACATGCAACAGCAACTGCGCCTGAGCCGTTTCCTGTAATGTCGAGTGAAAGGCATTAACCAGATCATGCGGCAGGTGGCGAATAAAGCCGACGGTATCAGCGAGTATGAATGAAACATCTTTGGACAGGTCTACCCGGCGTAAGGTCGGGTCAAGTGTTGCAAATAACTGGTCCTGCACGTATACCGAGTCTTCTGATAGCACATTAAACAGACTGGATTTGCCCGCATTGGTATAACCAACCAGGGATACGGTTGATATCTCTGCTTTCTGCCGGGACTGCCTGCCCTGCTCACGCTGTTTTCTGACCTTATCGAGCCGATGATTGATTTGTTTAATACGAATATTTAGCAAACGGCGATCTGTTTCCAGCTGAGTTTCACCCGGACCACGTAACCCTATACCGCCTTTCTGGCGTTCAAGATGGGTCCAGCCGCGTACCAGCCGGGTAGAGAGGTGTTTCAGCTGTGCCAGTTCGACCTGCAATTTACCCTCGAAGGAACGCGCGCGTTGCGCGAAAATATCAAGAATCAATCCTGTACGATCGAGAACACGGCATTCTATCAGGCGCTCCAGGTTGCGTTCCTGGGATGCTGACAGTGCATGATTAAACAAAACCAGGTCAGCTTTATGCTTTTTTACAAGTTCAGCTATTTCCCGGGCTTTGCCGCTACCGATAAAATATTTTGGGTCTGCTCGCTGACGGCTGGTAGTGGTAATGGCCACAATATCAGCGCCTGAGGATAAAACCAGTTCCTTGAATTCAGATAAGTTTTCACGATGTGCATCATCGAATATATCCATGTGCACCAGGATAACACGGTTGCCGCCTTCCAGGCGTTCGATGTCTAACATTTGTTTTTAATATTCAATAAATTACAGAACATTATAAAAGCTTATTATGGTTAATAATTTGTATCTTTTGTGAAAATAAATACCGGTTTAATGCAGGCAAAAAAATGGCCGCCGGCGGCGACCATTTCAAATCGACCATGCACATACTCAATTATCATCGTCACCGTCATCGTCAGCAGGGTCATTCCATTTTATTTTACGTGACGGCACTACAGTAGAAATTGCATGTTTGTAAACCATTTGCGTAACCGTGTTTTTTAACAGCACGGCGAACTGGTCAAACGATTCTATTTGTCCTTGCAGTTTAATACCGTTAACCAGGAAGATTGAAACCGGTACTTTTTCTCTTCGCAGTGCGTTTAAATAGGGGTCTTGCAGGTGGTGTCCTTTTGACATATCAAATGCCTCGTTATTGTTATTATCTGAGGATGTGGTTATTAAACTACATTAACGGTTCTAAATGCAACTAATTGTGACTTCACCCTATGATAGTAAATATTTGAGGTTTTTTACAATTTTCTGCGTATTTAATAATTTTGGCTCGATAAAGTTGCATTCCATCTCCTTTCGTAACCAGGTCATCTGACGTTTTGCCAGCTGCGCCGTGGCAATAATCGCCTTTTCCCGCATCTCGTCATAGCCATACTCACCAGCAAGATACGCCCAAACCTGCCGGTAACCAACAGCACGAATCGATGGCATCTCGGCATGCAGGTCGCCGCGATTATACAGCGATTCGACTTCTTCAATGAAGCCCTGTTGCAACATGGTATCGAAACGAAGCTGTATTCGTTCACGAAGTTTCGTACGGTCCGCTGGCATCAGGGCAATCTTTATCCGCCGGTACGGAAACCTTCCGCCGGCCTGGTTGAGGTCCTGATCCAGCCAGAACTCAGTTAACGTTTTTCCTGTAGAATCATACAGTTCTAACGCCCTTTTAATTCTTTGTGGATCATTTGGATGAATGCGTTCAGCTGATACTGGATCAACACTTTTCAGGCGCTCATGCATGGCCGGCACACCTTTTGTTTTCGCCTCCAGTTCGATTGCCTGCCTTACCGAGTCGGCGACATCAGGCATCCTGGCGATCCCCTTTTGCAGTGTATTAAAGTACAGCATTGTGCCGCCAACCAGTAAAGGGATGCGCTCACGAATCACACATTGCTGCATTAACGAAAGGGCATCATCACGAAATTGCCCCGCTGAATACACCTCATGGGGATCAATAATATCAATTAAATGGTGGGGTGCTCTGCCAAGGGTCTCTGTGTCGGGTTTGGCGGTGCCGATATCCATGCCGCGATAAACCTGCGCGGAATCAACGCTGATTATATCAACTGCCAGCTCATCAGAGAGTGCCAGCGCCAAATCCGTTTTCCCTGTCGCCGTTGGCCCCATGATAAAAATGGAAATTGGCGAGTCCGTTTCTGCTCCTTGCTGGAAAATTAAGTCTTTCATAAAAAATTCGGAGTTTTAAGTCGTAAGTTTTAAGTTGAAACTTATAACTTATAACTTTATATATTAACGGCCACGCATAAAAAGTTTATCCAGCTCGGCAATCGTTAGCTGTACCCAGGTCGGTCGCCCATGATTACACTGCCCGCTGCGCTCCGTAATCTCCATATCACGAAGCAGCGCATTCATTTCCTCAATGGTTAATTTGCGGTTGGCGCGCACTGAACCAAAACAGGCCATGGTGGACAAAACTTCATTCATGGCCTGTTCAATCCGCATACTGCTACCATGACTTAACAGATCTGCCAGTACATCACGCACCAGCGTCTCGACATCACTGGCAGATAATAAAACCGGTATTTGACGTATTTTTATACTCTCATCGGCAACACGGTCAACTTCAAAGCCCAGCCGGCGAAAAACTTCATCATCGTCTTCGACCAGTTGCGCTTCCTTGCTGCTTACCGACATCGTTACCGGAACAAGCAATGGCTGCGAGCGGATACCTTCACCGTCATGCGCTGTTTTAAGACGTTCATAGGTAATTCGCTCATGCGCGGCATGCATATCGACCAGCACCAGGCCCAGTGCATTCTCTGCCAGGATATAAACGCCATGCAGCTGAGCACGGGCAAAACCCAAAGGCGGGAGCTCTTCAGACGCCATGCCGGTAGCGGCATCTGTTAACGGCTGGCTTTGCCGATGCTGAATAAACGCATCCAGCCTGTCATTATTAGCAAACTCGGCATAAGCGCGCCGCTGTTCAGCAACGGCAAATGGCATTGATGCCTGTGACGGTTGCTGCTGAGAAAAATTGAACTGGCTGGAAGCTGCACGGCCGGCATCAGCATTTACCGCAGCATTCGAACCATTGGAGAAATGGCCGTACTCATGCGCTTTTGTATCACCTGCCAGTATTTCTGCAATGCTTTTATGTATGGCCCTAAACAGAAAATCATGCACCTGGCTGCTTTGTCGAAAACGCACTTCGTGTTTACCCGGGTGCGCATTGACATCTACCAGCGAAGGATCACATTCAAAAAATAATACGTAGGCGGGGTGTCTGCCATGATATAAAACATCGGCATAGGCCTGCCGTACAGCATGCGTTACCAGGCGATCCTTTACGACACGGCCATTGACATAAAAAAACTGCATATCCGCCTGGCTGCGTGAAAATGTGGGTTGTGCAATCCAGCCCCAGAGGTGGAATCCCTCATATTCAAAATCCATGTGCACTGACTGTTCAATAAATGCCGGCCCGAAAATCTCGGCGATGCGTTTTTCCTGTTCAAGCCGACTGCCAGCTGCCTGATAGTGCTTAACAATGCGCTGGTTATGCCGGAGCGATATATCAACATCAAAACGGCTGAGAGAAATACGTTTCACCACATCTTCAAGATGCGAGAACTCTGTTTTTTCGGTACGAAGAAATTTACGCCGCGCAGGAACATTAAAAAACAGGTCCCGTACTTCAACTGTCGTCCCGGGTTTACTGGCTGCCGGTTTGATATCGCTGGCAATGCTGTTATCCATCGTCAGCTGCCAGGTTTCATTGCCCTTCTGCCAGCAGGAAGTCAGCTGCAATTGACTGACAGATGCGATACTCGGCAACGCTTCACCGCGAAAACCGAGACTGGTCACATGTTCCAGGTCATCAAGATTGCTGATTTTACTGGTGGCATGCGCCGATAATGACAAAACAAGATCATCTTTATGGATACCATGACCGTTATCAGTGATGCGGATAAGCTTTATGCCGCCTTTTTCAATATCGATGGCGATCCTGGTCGCGCCGGCATCCAGACTGTTTTCCAGCAGTTCCTTGACCACAGACGATGGACGCTCAACAACCTCTCCTGCCGCAATTTGATTTACCAGCTGCACTGGCATTGGAAAAATTCGACTGTGTGTCGTCATGGTAACAAGGGTATATTATTCAAGGACCCGTAAGTTTATCGGGATTTTGGGTCTGAGTAAAAACTCAGCGGATACATATTGGGTTGACATGTAGAAAATCAATTGCTTTTATAAAGGCTGCCCTGACACTTTATCCGGGATAATAGTTTGTTGACACTAGATTTAATAGACACCCGGACTGGATCAACCTGGTGTGAGTTTATGCTTGAATTTATTGATCATGAAAATCTTTAATAGTCTGTTTCTGAAAAACCAGCCTGTTGCTGGCAATCCAGATTTAACAGTGGCTAGGCGTTACTTTCAGAATGCCGGACATCCTCACCGCTTACCAGATAAACGATATACTCTGCAAGGTTGTGGGCAAGATTGCCAATTCGTTCGAGCGATTTGAGCACCAGCACGATATTAATCACATGGCCAACATTGCGTGAATCTTCCATAACGTAGGTGGTAAGACGGCGCAGACCAACCTCAAACTCCTCGTCAAGCTCATCCCTGTTATTCAGTAATACTTCGGCACGCTCGAAATCGAGTAGATCAAATATATTTAAGGATTCCTTTAACTGATTGCAGACAACTTTTCCCATGGCATGAACATCATGCAGCAGATATGAACTCGGATTACTAACTTCATTTTCGTAAATTATTTTTGAAATACTGGCCATACGCACAGCTTCGTTGCCAATACGCTCGAGATCAGTAACCGCTTTGGAAAAGGCCATGAGACCGCGAAGATCACGGGCAAGCGGGCTGCGTTTGGCGAGTATTGCAGTAATACGGCTGTCGATTTCCTTTTCCAGCACATCAACCTGATGTTCTCGCTCGCAAACCTTGCGGGCCTTTACCAGGTCCTGGTGTTTTATACTATCGAGCGCCTCACTTGCCTGATCGGTTACCAGCCCACCCATTTCCAGCAATGACAAATGCAAATGATTCAACTCGCCGTCAAAGCGTTGATAGGTATGACCTTCAAGTTGGTGATGAGCAGACATCCTTAGCTGGCTTCGTTATACAGCGAACTATCCAAAACGGCCGGTAATATAATCTTCGGTCAGCTGATGTTTCGGTTTAGTGAACACTTCTTCGGTTATCCCGACTTCTATCAAATCGCCAAGGTGAAAGTATGCCGTGCGTTGTGATACACGTGCTGCCTGCTGCATTGAGTGAGTTACAATAGCAATGGAGAAATTCTCGCGTAATTGATCCATTAAATCCTCGACTACTGCTGTTGCAATTGGATCCAGGGCGGAACAGGGTTCATCCATCAGGATAACTTCGGGATTTACTGCAATGGTGCGGGCGATACATAGACGTTGCTGCTGCCCCCCGGAAAGCCCGGTGCCGGGCTGATCAAGACGGTCTTTGACTTCATCCCATAGACCGGCTTTTTGCAGGCTGGTAACGACTATTTCTTCCAGTTCGGTTTTATCCTGCGCCAGGCCATGAATCCGTGGACCAAAGGCAATATTTTCCCAGATTGACTTTGGAAAGGGATTGGGCTTCTGAAAGACCATACCCACCTGGGCACGTAACGGCACAACATCAATTTCCCGTGAATTGATTTCATAGTCATCCATCATAATAGAGCCCGTAACTTCGCAGCCTTTTATGGTGTCATTCATGCGGTTCAAACAACGTAGAAATGTCGTTTTGCCACAGCCGGAGGGACCGATCATGGCGATAATTTCATTGTTTCCAATGTCGAGATTAATATCCTTGATAGCCCGTTGCCCTGAATAATAGACATTAACATCGGTGCAGGACATGCGTGGGCTGTCTACCCGTATTTCACCAACCGTACTACGATCTTCACGAGAAACTGTGGCTCTATGCTTAACTTCCACAGGATCATCAATGCTCGCTTTTTTGGCGTTTGTAAATTTAATGTCTTCAGTTTGTTCCATAATATTCACTCAACAAATAAAATCGTGACGCTGTTACCAGCGTCTTTCAAATCGTTTTCTCAATATTACGGCCAGTGCATTCATGGTTATCAAGAATGCAAGCAGTATCATAATAGCCGCAGATGTGCGTTCAACAAAGGCTCTTTCCGGGCTGTCAGCCCATAAATATATCTGTACCGGCAATACTGTGGCTGGATCGAAGATGTTGCCTGGAACGTCAACAATAAAGGCGACCATGCCAATCATCAACAGCGGTGCAGATTCACCTAAAGCCTGCGCCATGCCTATAATTGTACCGGTAAGCATACCAGGCATTGCTAAAGGTAAAACATGATAGATAATCGTTTGCATTGGTGACGCGCCTATGCCCAGCGCAGCCTCCCGAATTGAAGGCGGCACCGATTTCAGTGCAGCACGGCTGGCAATGATAATGGTTGGCAGTGTCATCAGGGTTAATACCAGGCCGCCAACAACAGGCGCCGACCGCGGCATACCGAAAAAATTGATGAACACCGCAAGGCCAAGCAAACCAAAGACAATCGATGGCACCGCCGCGAGATTATTGATATTGACCTCGATTACGTCTGTAAGTTTATTCTGTGGTGCGAACTCTTCGAGGTATACAGCAGCAGCCACGCCGATTGGAAAAGACAGCGCCAGTGTCACAATCAGGGTGAGCAGTGAACCCATTACCGCACCCCGGATGCCCGCCAGCTCGGGATCACGGGAGTCTCCGGAAGTAAAAAATCCGGTATTAAAACGTTTCTTGATACGCTCTTCCGAGATCAATTTATCCACCCAGACCAGCTGGTTATCCTTCATCCGGCGATCTGCCTGGACCACATCACGATCAATTTTCCCCTTCATTAACATATCCAGGTCGTCTGCTGCCGGCACCCAGACTGTAATCGACTGGCCAATCAGTTCGGGTTGTCTTATCACTCGGTCACGTAACTGGTATGTCGCACCAGTGCTAATCAGGCTATATAGCGCGCGCTTATCACTGCGTGATTTAACCTCGGGGAACATCGTTCGCAGGGCTGCTTTTACAGCCCCGCCATAATTTGCCGTTGACAGCTGCTGTATGTTGTCTGGATCATCAATTGCAAGCGCGTCGACATCCAGAGAAATGTCGAGTTTTACATAGGTTTGCATAAATGCCGTGTAACCATTACCGACGATACTGGTGAACAGGGTCAGCAGGAAAATCAGGCCGAGAATAATGGCTAACTTTCCGTATAGCTGGAAGCGTTTTTCTCGGGCCCGGCGTTTCGCCAGCCCCTTTTTTACCAGATCGATGGTGCGTGGCCGGCTGGCAAAAAAATCATCGTAACTGGAAGCTTTCTTACTCATACTGTTCACGATATTTTCTAACGACTGTCAATGCAATTACATTCAAAATCAGAGTTACAACAAACAGGATCAGACCTAAGGCAAAGGCTGCCAGTGTTTTAGGGCTGTCAAATTCCTGGTCACCGGTAAGCAGGGTTACTATCTGCACCGTCACCGTGGTTACCGCTTGCAGTGGATTGGCGGTAAGGTTTGCAGATAAACCAGCAGCCATCACGACGATCATGGTTTCACCAATGGCACGCGATACAGCAAGTAATATGCCGCCGACGATACCGGGCAAGGCTGCAGGGAATATGACTTTTCGAATAGTTTCAGACTGTGTTGCACCCAGGCCATAAGCACCGTCCCGCAAAGCTTGCGGTACTGCATTTATAACGTCATCCGATAGCGAGGATACAAAGGGAATAATCATTATGCCCATGACCAGACCCGCCGCCAGGGCGCTTTCTGATGCCACGTCAAGACCCAAAGAAACACCCATGTTACGTATAAATGGCGCCACGATCAGGGCTGCAAAAAAACCATATACCACGGTTGGGATACCGGCAAGTATTTCCAGCAGAGGCTTTGCTGTCGCACGCACCTTTGGCCCTGCATATTCGGATAAATAAATGGCAGACATCAGACCAATGGGGACCGCCACCACCATGGCAATGAAAGAAATCAGCAAGGTGCCGGCAAACAGCGGTACCGCACCGAAGGCGCCTGAAGAACCCACCTGATCCGCGCGAATTGCAGTTTGCGGACTCCACTCCAGGCCAAATAGAAATTCAGAGACCGGTACCGTTTGAAAAAAGCGTATTGATTCAAAAAGCACCGAGAGCAGGATACCAATGGTAGTAAGAATGGCAATACTCGAACAAATCACAAGCAATCCCTGCAATATATTCTCAACTGCATTGCGTGCACGCTGATGTGCCTTGATACGCATCAGTACCATTGCCGATGCGCCGACGGCAAGTGAGAGTAGCAACACGGTTAATGCCGCGTCACCTGAAGCCTGCAGGTTTGCGTAGTGCTCTGCAGCGGCGCTTAATGTAGTATCAATCTGGCCGGAAGTAATATTGCCCTGCACCAGGTTTTTAATGTCATTAACAATGAGATTTAATCGATCTGCACCCTGAGCACGTATTTCCGCGGGTAAATCAGCCACAACCAGATTGGTGATTATCGTTGATTCAAACGATTTCCATAAAAACAGTATCAGCAACGCAGGTAAACTGCACCACATCGCTGCATATAAACCATAATAGCTGGGCAATGAATGCAGGTTGCGAATTTTGCCCTGGGCCACCTTAAAAGCACGCTTCTTGCCTAAATAATAAGCAAGCGAGCTGAATATTAGCAGAACTATTACAAGAGTATGTGTTTGCATTGTTTAATCTAATAAATATGCGACGGCCTGTTTGCCAGGCCGTCGCATGCATTCGAATAATCCAGGTTTTTACCTAAATATTGCTTTTAAGTTCCCTGACGGTTTCACGATATTCCTTGCGCTCTGCTTCTGGCATCGGAATCAGGCCACGTTCTGAGAGATAACCATCCTCACCGAATGCTTTCTCACTGGTAAACTCTTTCAGGTATTCTTTAATGCCAGGAATCACGTCAACGTGCGCTTTCTTAACGTAGAAAAACAAAGGACGTGAAATCGGATAGCTGCCATTAGCAATGGTTTCAAATTCAGGTTTAATACCTTCAACACTTGAACCTTTAATTTTGTCCATGTTCTGCTCAAGGAAGCTATAACCGAAAACACCCAGTGCATCGGGATTTGTTGTCAGTTTCTGTACGATCAGATTGTCATTTTCACCGGCTTCGATATAGGCGCCATCTTCACGGATGGTATGACAGACAGCTTTATAGTGTTTTTTGTCCTGCTTCTTCATGGCCTTGATCCAGTCAAATTTCTTGCAGCCGCCTTCCATTGCAAGTTCTGCAAAAGCGTCGCGGGTACCGGATGTTGGCGGTGGACCTAAAACTTCAATTTTGATATTTGGCAGTGCAGGATTCACATCTTTCCATGTTTTGTATGGGTTATCGACGAGTGTTTCGCCGCCTTTCGGATTTGGGACTTTTTTCGCCAGCGCCAGGTAAATGTCTTTCAGACCCAGTTTCATATCTGCTGCACTTTTGTCATTTGCTATCGCAATGCCGTCATAACCGATTTTGACTTCGACAATGCCAGTAACACCATTTTTCTTACATTTCTCGATTTCTGATTTTTTGATGGCGCGCGAGGCATTGGTAATATCAGGATGTTCAACACCGACGCCAGCGCAGAACAGTTTAAATCCGCCGCCCGAACCGGTTGATTCGATCTTGGGAGTCTTAAATTTAGTAGTTTTACCGAAGGTTTCAGCGACTACTGTGGCGAAAGGATATACCGTTGATGAACCAACGATACTTATATAATCGCGTGCACTATCAGCAAATGCATTGTTTGTAAAAACCGCTAAAACAGCAGCCATAGCCAGGGACTTGTTAAACATTATTTTTTATCTCCAAGAGTTCGAGTCTGGTTGATTTCGGCACATAAGCATTGAACGACTTGTTAGTAATGCTCAATAATACGAAAACGAATCTTGAAGAATAAATGTTACATCTGTATTACAGAATGAAGTCAAAATTATGAAAAGGTGCCTGATACGCCAATAATCAACTGATTTATTGATCTATGGCATATTTACCAGGCTCACTGGCGTGAATAATTTCCCTGAATTTGTTGTTTTATTAACCCGGCGACAATATATATCACATTAATCATTCAGTATCGGTAACGTGCTG
>JAJDNP010000020.1 GCA_022340645.1 Gammaproteobacteria bacterium
ATTTGTAACCACATGGAAGTGGTTCGTAATCTAACCGGGTACCGGTTCGATTCGGTACATATTGCACAGTAAGTTCAACATATATGTCACGTATTGATTATTAACAGATGGTGCCCAGGGCCGGATGAAATTTGTCTGGAACGAATTTAACATCAGCGTTTTTTGCTGATGGCCCGCAGGGCGAACCACATGGAAGTGGTTCGTAATCTAACCGGGTACCGGTTCGATTCGGTACATATTGCACAGTAAGTTCAACATATATGTCACGTATTGATTATTAACAGATGGTGCCCAGGGCCGGAATCGAACCGGCACGGTGTTGCCACCGAGGGATTTTCTTACCAACTATAGCTTTCGCTACTGTCATATGACATTTGTGGTCTGGACTTTATCTTCACCATATTTGCCTGCACAAAGTTAGGTGGGTGCCGTCAAGTCTCTACACGTTCCCGTGTTTTATCCGGGCTTCGCTCGGGATTGCCACCACTATATAGTGCTGAGGTTTCCCCGAATTTGACACCATTCACACCAGCAGTTTCCTGACCGGGTGCTCAATTTTTAAGTCCCTTGCGTCTACCTATTTCGCCACCTGGGCTAACAGAGTGGTCTTAATTAACCGGCGTGTATTCTATATAAAGATCCTTATGTGAAGAATCTATATTTTAACGAGAGATACTATCGCCATATTAATATGGAGGCGAGTGCCGGAGTCGAACCGGCCTAAAATGATTTGCAATCATCTGGATAACCGCTTTCCTAACTCGCCATACAAGCTGTCGTTCATCGTTTCTAAAGTATTGTACCTTAAAAACGAAAAAACCCTGCGGCACAGGGTTTATCTGAAACTGGAGCGGGAAACGAGGTTCGAACTCGCGACCTCAACCTTGGCAAGGTTGCGCTCTACCAGCTGAGCTATTCCCGCATTACGTTTATAAACAGCCGGCTATTCTAGCGATGCCGGCGACACTGTCAAGATATAATTGCAAGTATCGCAGATTAACATACCTTTGTTAAGAATTTTCAGCCTTTAAGGTGGACCATGCCGATCTAATATAATCGATCATCGAAATAATGGTTAATATTGCCGCCCATACCAGTAAACCCGTGCCAATTACAAAAGTGGGCATAGTAAACAGATTTTTTTCATAGATAAGGAATAACAGGGCAAACATTTGCGCCGTTGTTTTGGCCTTGCCGCTGAATGCAACTGCTACCTGGTCACCTTTTCCCATGGCAGACATCCATTCACGTAATGAGGAGATGAATATCTCGCGTGAAATAATGATTAACGAGGAAAATAACAGCCAGTTATTATCGGCATGCCTGCTCAGTATCAATAACAGGGCACAAATCACCATGAGTTTATCGGCCAAAGGGTCAATAAAGGCGCCGAGGGCTGATTGCTGATTTAATTTACGCGCCAGGTAACCGTCAAACCAGTCGGTAATGGCGGCCAGGAAGAAAATGAATGTAGCCAGTTCCGCCGACCTCTGATGTGGCAGGTAGAAAGCGGTAATAAATACCGGTATCAAAATGATACGTGCTGTTGTGATTGTGTTTGGGATATTCATAATTAATATATCGTTGCGAGGCAGGAAGCAATCTCAGGCAGCAGGTACCGGTTTCACAAGATTATAAATTTCATCCCTGTAATCTACCCTTTGGACCGCGCAAAGCGCGTTCAATATTACTGCTGATAAAATTGCTGATTCGTACCTCGCAATGACGGTAAATTTTAATCTTTTTTATTGTTTTTGTATTAATCATTCGCATGAAACTGGTGGTAAATTTCCTGCGCCAGTTTTTTACTTATACCATTTATTCTGGCAAGATCCTCGACCCCTGCCTGAGTAACCCCCTGAATTCCGCCAAAATGTTTCAACAAAGTCTGGCGGCGTTTTGGTCCGAGGCCGGAAATTCCTTCCAAAGGCGAGGTCCTTCGCTTTTTGGCGCGCTGTGCGCGATGACCGCTGATTGCAAAGCGATGTGCCTCATCGCGTACCTGCAGAATTAAATTCAGTGCAGCTGACTCGATGGTAAGATACAGGTCCGGCCTGCCATCGCTGAATATTAACTTTTCAAGACCGGCTTTGCGACCTTCCCCTTTGGCCACGCCGATTAATAAAACCGAGTTGATGTCCAGCTTTTCAAATACTTCAATCGCCTGTTTCAGCTGGCCCTTGCCGCCATCAATAAATAATATATCAGGCAGTTTCTGCTCTATCGCCTGGTTATGATTGTTATTATTATGGGCGCCGGCTGGTCGAAAGCGCCTTTCCAGCGCCTGCTTCATGGCGGCATAATCATCACCACCTTTAATGCCGGTAATATTATACCGGCGATAATCGGATTTAAAGGCGCCTTCCGGCGTGAACACGACACAGGACGCAACGGTCGCTTCTCCCTGCGTATGGCTGATATCAAAACACTCCAGCCTCACTGGAATTTCATCCAGCTGCAGCGCCTCCTGCAAAGCTTCAAACCGGCTGTACAATCCGGAGCGCGATACAAGCCTTGTTTTCAACAGGTTATTGGCATTATTTAATGCCATTTCTACTATCTTTGCACGTTCTCCCCTGACATTACTGGTAACCTTAACCTTATGTTTTGACTGCTGGCTGAGCACTTCTGCGATAAGTCCGCTTTCCGCCAGTGCGGTTGAAACGATAATTTCTCCCGGTACATCACGTTTTAAATAAAACTGCGGAATAAAGGCGGTGAGAATTTGTTCCGTGTTTAACTCTTCCGGCAGGCTGGGATAAAAACTGCGGTTTCCCAGGTTAAGACCATTGCGTATATAAAACACCTGCACACAGGCCTGGCCGGCTTCGGTGCTGCAGGCAATGACATCGATATCGCCCTTGTCCGCACTGATGTGCTGCGACTCTACAATTTTCCTCAGTTTGCTAATCTGGTCGCGAAACACGGCAGCTTTCTCAAAATGCCGCTTTTCGGCTGCTTTTTCCATGTCATTTACCAGCTCATTGATCACCTGCTCACTCTTGCCCTGCAGAAATAGAATCGCGTGTTTGATATCCCTGCGGTAGGCTTTCTCAGAAATAAAACCCACGCATGGCGCGCTGCAGCGTTTTATCTGGTATTGCAGGCATGGGCGCGAACGGTTGGCAAAGGTTGTATCTTCACACTGGCGTATTAAAAACATTTTCTGCAGCAGGTTGATGCTTTCACGCACCACATGGGCATTTGGATACGGACCCAGGTACAGCCCCTGCTTTTTACGTGCGCCGCGATGCAGTGATATGCGTGGATAAGCAGCTTTATCTGAAACAAAAATATAGGGATAACTTTTATCATCCCGCATTACGACGTTATAACGCGGATGCAACTCCTTGATCAGGTTGCTCTCCAGCAGCAGTGCTTCGCCTTCCGTGTGCGTTATGGTGAGCTCAATATCAGCAATCCTCGACACCATCACCCGGGTTTTCACTGACAGGCCGCTCTGGCGAAAGTAGCTGCTCAAGCGGTTTTTCAGGTTCCTGGCTTTGCCAACATAGATAACCTGCTTTTTATCATCGAGCATGCGATAAACGCCGGGCTTGCCGGTAACGTTTTTGAGGAAGGCGGCAGAATCAAAAGCCGGAACAGGTTTTGTTGATGATTCTTTTTCTACGGTTGGCATACGGCATATTGTAACTTACTACCGATATGCGATGAAAAAACTATTTTTTCCGCAAATTTACGCGAATAAACGCAAATATATAAATAATAAATCGTTTTTTTATTTGCGTTTTTTTGCGGAAAAGTATTATTTGTCTTTTGATGCGACGCTATTTGGTTGGCATGTTAAATTCGTCAAATACACCGTATTTCATTGCCAGGTGCAGCATTTCAATATCTGAGCTGACATTGAGTTTTTCGTTTAAACGTTGACGATAGGTACTGATGGTTTTAGGACTCAGATTGAGTATATTGGAAATTTCCTGTGTTTTTATGCCCTGTGAAATCATCATCAAAACCTGGGTTTCGCGCATGGACAGGCTGTCTAGCGGGTTTGCATCTCCGGGCAGTACTGACAGTGCCAACTGCTGGGCAATATCTTTAGCGATGTAATGCTTGCCATGATAGACATCTTTAATCGCTGTAATCATTTCTTCAACACCGCTGCCTTTGGTGAGATAACCCCTGGCGCCGCCGTTGAGCAACTGTTTTGGTAACGGCCCTGACTCATGAACGGTAACGATAATAATGCCGATATCTGGCCAGGATTTATTGATACGGTGTGTTGCCTCTATGCCGCCGATACCGGGCATATTAATGTCCATCAAAATCACATCTACATTACCCTGGCTGTCGCGGCACCAGTTTACAGCTTCTTCACCACTATTCAGGGTACTTAGAACGGCAACGCAATCCTGTGCGCCGAGCAAACTTTTAAAACCATGACAAACCAGTTCATGGTCATCTACTATCAGAACCCGTATTTTGGAATTACTGTCACGCGCCGGCATATGTAATTAGAATATATCCATTTTTTAAAGGATTGTAGCAAAGATTTATTTGTGCCACCGATTATACGGGAGTTTTAGCAGGCGGATATTGTAGTAACGCTCGTCATGGGTTACTTCTTCTGCTATCCAGTCGGGTTTTTCGAAGCTTTCATCTTCACTGCCTAATTCTATTTCAGCCATTTGCAAGCCGCTGTTGTCCCCTGCAAACACATCAACTTCCCACATATGGGACGCGTAAGGAACGTAATGGCGCGTTTTTTCAATAATCACTTCACCGCACAAGGTGCTTAGCATGTGTTCGGCATCGGCTAACGGGATTTCGTATTCGTACTCCTGGCGAGTCATGGTGAGGTCGACGCTTTTGATATTTATGTTGGCCTTCTGGTTGCTGATACGTATGCGAATTGATGACTTTTGTGAGGTATCGCAACCGCTTTGAAGATAACCCTGCCTGATGACGCAGCTTCTGGTTACCAGCGGTTTCCAGTTGTCATTTTTCAGCAAAAATTTACGTTCGATTTCAATGCCCATTTGTTTTGTCTCATTTTTGTTGCCGTTGGTGCAAATTCATTCGCACGGTACTGCATAGTATGTAATCATTGTGTGCGAATGAATTCGCACCTACGCCATTATTTCCTGGTAGATTGCCTGATATGAAGCCATATTTCCAGCTCGATAAAAACATTATTCACCTTAACCATGCCGCTGTCGCACCCTGGCCCGTAGTCACGCGCGACGCGGTAATTGCTTTTGCGGAAGAAAATAGCGCTATCGGCTCACAGAGATATGATATCTGGCTGCAGACAGAGCAGCAGCTAAAGCAGAAACTTGCCTTGTTGATTAATGCTTCATCAAGCGATGAAATTGCCATTTTAAAAAACACCTCTGAAGGCTTATCGCTGATCGCGCAGGGTTTAAGCTTCAAAGCCGGTGATAATATTATTATTCCCGCTGAAGAGTTCCCTTCCAACAAGGTTGTCTGGCAGGCACTGGAAACACAGGGGGTCAAGGTTCGATTGATCCCCGTGCAGGCTGCCAGGCAAGCTGAACAGGCATTAATCAGCGCAATGGATAAAGATACGCGATTACTAAGCTGCAGCTCGGTGCAATATGCCCGCGGCCTGCGGCTGGATTTGAATGTTATTGGCGAAGCCTGCAAACAAAACAACACCCTGTTTTGCGTTGACGCAATTCAGTCGCTTGGCGCTATAAGCTTTGACGTAGAAGCATGCCTGGCAGATTTCGTGGTGGCAGACGGGCATAAATGGATGTGCGGACCGGAAGGTACGGCATTGTTTTACTGCCGTAAGCAAAGGCAGGATTCCTTGCACCTGACCCAGTACGGCTGGCATATGCTGCAACATGCATTTGATTTTTCACATCAGCATGACAGCATACAGATTGCTGAAACCGCCCAGCGATTTGAATGTGGCAGCCCGAACATGCTGGGCATCACCGCGCTTAATGCATCCCTGGGATTGCTGCTTGATATCGGCATCGATGAAGTTCAGCAGGCGCTTGTCGAGAAGACAGAATACTTATTCAGGCAGTTAGCCTCATTCCCCGATATACAAATTCTGACACCGACCGATAAGGGCAAATATGCCGGTATTGTCACTTTCCAGAAACTGGCAGTTGATAACGTTAAACTCCAGCAACACCTGCAGGATAATAATGTTATCTGCGCATACCGTGGCGACGGTATACGCTTTTCTCCGCATTTCTATACCGAACCGCAGCTTCTTGATAAAGCGCTGGAGATAGTCAGCGATTATATCTGACAGAGAATAACTGAACACCTGAAAACAACATTAACAGAATATTCAATAAATTTAAAAGCGATTCATCACAGCGACACAGAGGGCACGGAGTTTTATATCTAACCCCCCCTTTCGCGCGTCTAGCAATACAAACATTTCTCTGTGCTCTCTGTGTCTCTGTGATGAAATGCTTTTCCAATATATACCCGTAGCAAAATCCGGCTTTTCGCACTGGAAAACACATGCATCGCTATTTGAACCGATAATTCGGCAATGTGTCTTAATATACATCTGATAACGTTTATTTGGGCTAAACTTAACAATGACTGCAAAACTGAAATATATTAGTAGTTTCTTATATAAAAGTTTTCTAGATGACACACCTAAAATCGGTATCGAAAAGCAGATGTTTCTTTATTCTAGAATTAAAAATTATATATGGGAAAAGTTTGTAAGCTGGCTTACCTACTCACCCCCTGATCAGCAAACGCCCTTAACCAATTTTGAGCGTTTACGCTACGAGCTTCGCCCCGGAGACGTACTGCTGGTTGAAGGCAACTCAAATGTCAGTGAAATTATCAAGTCGATCACCCAGAGCATATGGACACATTCCTTCCTTTATATCGGCCGTCTGCACGATATTGACGACCCGATGTTACGCGATCATATTCAGAAGTACCGCCATTGCAGTCCTGACGAACAGTTAATCATTGAAGCCCTGCTGGGCAAGGGAATTATCGTATCTTCTATAGAGGACTACGAAGGTGAACATCTGCGTATCTGCCGGCCCAGGGGCATTACCCGCACGGATTCCCAGAATGTCATTGAGTATGCCATTAACCAGTTAGGTCACGATTATAATGTTCGCCAGGTAATGGACCTGGCCAGGTTTATGTTTCCATACTGGTTTTTGCCAAAACGCTGGCGCTCAACATTATTTGAACATAATGTCGGCAAACCCACAAAAACAGTTTGCTCTACCATGATGGCAGAAGCATTCGCTAAAGTCCGCTTCCCCATTATTCCAGCGATATACCAGGAAAAAGACGGCAAATTAAGCCTGGTGCGAAGTAATTCAAAATTAGTTACACCGCGTGACTTCGATCATTCGCCTTACTTTGATGTCATTAAATACCCTCTTCTCGATTTTGATGAACTTGGCATTTACCGCAAATTGCCCTGGGACCAGACCAGTGTTCACTGTAATACGATTGGCGACTGTTTTTATTCCAGTTCTGATGATGTTGAATTATTAAAGTCTGATAAATCTGCTGACAGTATAGAAGCTGACAAGGTTAAAGAATTGCTCAGTGACAACAATAGCAGTCAATTTGAACGGGACAAGCCGCGCAATAAAGCAGCAAATTGAATATCTAAATAAACAATATACAGAGGCTGTGTATTATTAACCCGGCGACAATATATATCGCATTCAGCCGGGTTAATAATAACCCCGCAGACTATCACTACGGAGCAAGGACATAATTATGATGTGGTCAGGTTTATTTATTTTAATCATACTGGTTTCCGCATATTTCCGGTTACCACTTCTTGTGTGGTCATTACTGCTTGCAGCCTCTCTCGTTGCCTTCAGTGTTTTAGCTGATGTCGATACGTCCTGGAAATACATAATGTGGATATTATTCGCTGCAGTTGTTATTCCAGTCAATTTAAAGCCCTTACGCCTTAATCTATTCAGCAGGGCCATTTACAGGGCCATGAAAAAAATCATGCCGACGATTTCACAGACCGAGCAGGAGGCGCTTGATGCCGGTGATGTCTGGTGGGAGGCAGAACTGTTTAGCGGTAAACCCGATTTCAGCCAGATTCAAAAACTGCCGGCAGCTACTTTGACCGCTGAAGAGCAGGCGTTTCTGGATGGACCTGTTGAAGAATTCTGCAACATGCTGGATGACTGGCGGATTACCCACGTCGATTATGATTTATCGGCAGAAGCCTGGCAGTTCGCCAGGGATAATGGTTTCTTCTCGCTTATCATTCCCAAAGAATACGGCGGACTTGATTATTCCGCTTACTGCCATTCACAGGTAGTGATGAAAATCGGCAGCCGCAGCGGTTCCGCCGCCGTCACCGTCATGGTACCCAATTCGCTGGGACCCGGCAAACTGCTAATGACCTACGGCACCAAAGAACAGAAAGAATATTACCTGCCAAGGCTGGCGAAAGGCATTGATATACCCTGCTTTGGCTTAACCGGTCCCGATGCAGGAAGTGATGCCGGTGCCATGCCGGACACCGGTGTTGTCTGTTATGGCAGTTACGATGGCAAAGATAATGTTTTGGGTATTCGGCTAAACTGGGCAAAACGTTATATTACACTGGCACCAGTCGCCACCCTGCTCGGCATTGCCTTTAAATTATATGATCCTGAACATCTATTAAGTGATAAGGAAGAACGCGGTATTACCCTGGCATTAATTAAACGTGATACGCAAGGCGTAGAAATCGGCAAGCGGCACTTCCCTGCCAACCACGCTTTTATGAACGGACCAATCCGCGGCAAGGATGTATTTATCCCGCTGGATGCAATTATTGGCGGCGTCGATTATGTAGGTAAAGGCTGGGCCATGTTGATGGAATGCCTGGGAGATGGTCGCGCTATATCGTTACCCGCGCTCGGTACTGCGGCCGGTAAAATGGCATCGAAATATACCGGCGCTTATGCGCGCATTCGCAAACAGTTCCGCACCCCGATTGGCTATTTCGAAGGCGTAGAAGAAGCTCTCACAGAAATAGCAGGACAGACTTATGCAATGGATGCCTCCAGGTCGTTAGTTGCAGTTGCACTGGATACCGGCCTGGTGCCTTCCGTGGTCTCGGCCATCGTAAAACACCAGGTAATGGAACGCATGCGCAGCGTGGTTAATCGCGCCATGGACATTCACGGTGGTCATGGTATTTGCATGGGACCGCATAACCACCTGGGACGCGCTTACCAGCTAATCCCCGTCGGTATAACAGTTGAAGGCGCCAATATATTAACCCGCTCCATGATAATATTTGGACAGGGCGCAATGCGCAGCCACCCTTTCTTATTAAAAGAAGTCCAGGCCGTGCATAATAAAAACAAAAAACAGGGCTTGAACGATTTTGATGATGCCATGTTTGCACACATTGGTTTTTCTATCAGCAATATTGTGCGCTGTTTCTGGTTTGGCATAAGTTCTGCAAAATTCATCAATTCGCCGGGCACTGATGACACGCGTTATTATTACCGGCAACTGGTGAAAATGAGTTCCGCTTTTGCCCTGTTGTCTGATATTTGCATAGCAGTACTGGGCGGTACCCTGAAACGCCGCGAAAAAATCTCCGGCCGGCTTGCTGATGCATTATCAAACATGTATGTCATGACCGCCGTATTAAAACATTATGAAGACCAGGGCAGCCAGAAAGAAGACCTGGCGCTGCTTCAATGGGCCTGTGAAGATGCACTGTTTAACATACAGACGGCATTAAAAGGAATTATGAAAAATTTACCCTCCCCGTTTATCGGTGGCTTGTGCAACTTTATTATTTTTCCTTTAACAAAGCCTTATCAGCGTCCCGGCGACAGGTTAGGACATCGTGTTGCCAGACTAACGCTTAAACCCAATGCAACATTGGAGCGGTTAAGTGATGGCATATTTAACAGCGATGAAAAAGGCAACGCCACGGGCAGAATCATGCATGCATTAAATCTGGAACTGGAAACGAATGCTCTGCAACATAAATTACGCGCTGCACAAAAACACAACCTGCTTGATAGCCGTAATCGTGATGCTTACCTTCAAGCAAAACAAAAAAATATTATAAGCGAAGATGAATATAATGAATTAATCAAAGCTGAAGAAGCCATACAAAATGCAATCAAGGTTGATGAGTTTTCATTTAGTGGCTGGAATATTGAAACACCATGAAGCTGCTTGTCGAAATAATTTGTAGGTGCGCCAGGATATATATATTCTGGTATTCGCACAATGACGCCAATGTTTGTTTATATCGTCCGAGTAAATACGGACCTGCAATAAAGAGATCATTATGAATAATGAATGTAGACGTAAAGTTTATATTGTTGATGGCAGCCGCACACCTCAGCTTAAATCGCGCGGTAAAGTCGGGCCATTTTCTGCCGGTGATTTAGCTGTTGGTGCTGCCAGACCGTTACTGTTGCGCCATAACTTCCCGCTTGAGGATTTAGATGAAGTCATCCTGGGCTGCATGATGCCAGGTGAACGTGAAGCCAATGTCGGGCGTGTGGTGGCATTGCGTTTGGGGATACCGCAAAGTGTCACGGCCTGGACGGTGCAGCGCAACTGCGCCTCCGGGATGCAGTCTGTAGATTCCGCCTATAAAAACATTCGCAACGGTGATGCTGATTTGATTCTGGCGGGCGGCACCGAATCAATGAGCCATGCACCGGTGATGTTTAACCACACCATGGTTAACTGGCTGGGTGATATGATGAAATCACGCAGCATCGGCCAGAAAGTTTCAAACATCCTGAAATTACGCGCCAAACACTTCAAACCGGTTATTTCCCTGCTGCTCGGCCTCACCGATGATACCGTCGGCCTGAATATGGGCGAGACAGCGGAAATCATTGCTCAAAAATTCAATATCACGCGCAGGCAAATGGATGAATTTGCTGTAAACAGCCATCATCGGCTGGCAGCATCTGCCAGGGCGGGACTGCTGGATGAAATTGAAGTGCTTTATGATGAAAAGGGAAATTATTATGATTTTGATGATGGCGTCAGAACGGATTCCTCGGTAGAAAGCCTTGCCAGATTACGTCCCGCGTTTGACAGAAAATATGGAAAAGTGACCGCAGGAAACAGTGCACAAATTACCGATGGTGCAGCCTGGCTGCTGCTGGCAAGTGAAGATGCAGTCAATAAATATAATTTGCCGGTAGTTGCGTCAATTGCTGACACGCAATGGGCAGGACTCGATCCTTCGGTGATGGGTATGGGGCCGGTGCATGCAATGACACCTATCATGCAGCGCAATCAACTGGCTATCGATGATATTGATTACTGGGAAATCAATGAAGCATTTGCTGCGCAGGTGCTGGCCTGTATTCAGGCCTGGCAGCAGGATGAGTACTGTCAGAAATACCTTGGCCTGGATAATGCCATGGGCAAAATTCCCTATGAAAAATTAAACATTGATGGCGGCGGTGTCAGTTTAGGTCACCCTGTTGGCGCTAGCGGTGCGCGCATTATTTTACATTTATGCAAGGTATTACAACGCACCAATACAAAACAGGGTATGGCAAGTTTATGCATAGGCGGCGGCCAGGGCGGCGCCGTGCTTATACAGAATGAATCAACTACTGAAGCCGAGGCAGCCTGATGACCCAGGATACATCAAATACAGTGAATAGCTGGACTATAGAAAAAGATGACAACAATATTGCCTGGCTGCACTTTAATGCCGCTAACGTCTCGGCTAATTTATTATCACAGGCAGCGATCAGGGAGCTTGATGATATTCTTATAACATTCGAAAAACAGCCACCCCAGGCCCTGGTTATACTTTCGGATAAAAAAGACAGTTTTATCTTTGGCGCCGATATAAAAGAATTTACCGCTCTGGAAACCAGGCAGCAGGCGCTGGATTTTTTACATAATGGCCACGCCCTGATGAACCGTCTGGCAGCATTACCCTGTCCGACTGTCAGCATGGTTCATGGTGCATGTTTAGGCGGCGGCACAGAACTGTCATTGGCCTGTGATTACATTGTTGCCTCGGATGACAGGAAAACAAAAATCGGCCTGCCTGAAATAAAACTCGGCATATTTCCGGGTTACGGCGGCACCGCGAGATCTATAGAGCGCTGTGGGCCGCTGGCAGCGATGAATGCCATGCTGACGGGAAGCGCACTGCCTGCACGGATAGCAAAAAAAATACTGTTGATCGATGAGATGGTGCCGCTAAGACAGCTGAAATCGGCGGCGGAAAATTACGCCCTGACAGCACCGAAAAGAAAAAAACTGCCGTTACTCGCGCGCCTGGTGAATGTTGCAATACTGCGTCCACTGGTTGCGTCGCAAATGCGCAGGCAGGTAGCCAGCAAGGCTAAAGCCGAGCATTACCCTGCGCCTTATGCATTAATCGAACTGTGGGTAAAACATGGCGGTAACAGGAAACAGATGCTGGAGCATGAAGCATTAACCGTCGCAAAATTAGCTACCAGTGAAACAGCGAAGAACCTGGTAAGGGTTTTCTTTTTACAGGAAAATCTGAAAAGCCAGGGCAAGCAGATCGATTTTAATGTCGAACATGTACACGTTATCGGCGGCGGCATTATGGGCGGTGACATTGCCTCGTGGTGCGCCATACAGGGGTATTCAGTGAGTGTACAGGACCAGGACCCCGCAAGGCTGGCGCAGACCATAAAACGTGCGCAGTATTCGTTCAAAAAGAAATTCAAACGTGACAGGCGAGCAATCAGAGATGCCAATGACCGCCTGTTGGCTGATCATCGCGGCGCGGGTTTGCATCGCGCGGATATAGTTATTGAAGCGATTTTTGAAGATGTCACGGTAAAACGTGCATTATATGAATCCATCGAACCCAAAATGAAACCCGGGGCGATACTGGCAACCAATACCTCGAGTATTAAACTCGAAGACCTGAGCTCATCGCTGAAAAATCCCGGTCGTCTTGTCGGCCTGCATTTTTTCAACCCGGTTGCATTGATGCCGCTGGTTGAGATTATTCGCGGCAATGAAACAGACGAGAAAGTCGTTCAGCAGGCACTGGCATTCGGAAAAAATATCGGCAAATTACCGCTTGCCGTGAAAAGTTCACCCGGTTTCCTGGTTAACAGGATATTAATGCCCTATATCCTGGAAGCTGTCACCATGGCTGGCGAGGGCATCCCACCCGAAGTGATTGATAAAGCGGCAACAGATTATGGCATGCCCATGGGACCTATCGAACTTGCTGATACCGTTGGCCTGGATATCTGTAAAAACGTCGCCAATATTCTTTCCGGCGCACTGAACATTCCCCTGCCTGACAATTTAAAACAGCTCTCAGACAGCAAGCTGGGCAAGAAAACAGGTGAAGGCTTTTACAGGTACAAAAACAAAAAACCGATTAAAAATAAAAGTGCTGGTTACCCGAATGCTGACGAAGTTCAGCACAGACTTGTGCTGCGTTTACTCAACGAAGCGGCTGCCTGCCTGCGTGAAGGTATAGTAGATAACCAGGATTTGATTGATGCCGGCGTGATATTCGGTACGGGTTTCGCACCGTTCAGGGGCGGACCAATGGAATATATTAAATCAGAGGGAGCCGATAAATTATGCCAGACACTGGATACACTGAAATCCCGCTTCGGTGAGCGTTTTACAAAAGATGCCGGCTGGGCAATGATTGAATAGTAGCTGTACCGTAGGTGCGAATTCATTCGCACAGTTATACCAGAGCAGACACTGCTCGTGCGAATGAATTCGCAGCTACAAACAGGAGAAATTTAAGCTGTTTCTTCATCGGAAGAAACGACTCTATTGCGACCCAGTTCCTTGGCGCGATACATTCGGTTATCCGCACTCATCAAGGTCTCCTGTATCGTATTAAACTGTTTAAAGTTGGCCAGGCCTATCGAAACACTTGTATGCAGTGAAGGTGCAATATCACTGAAATTATAGTTACTCAGTACTACGCGTATACGCTCAGCGACTTTTAACGCATTGTCGATGTCTGAGTTCACCAGCAGGCAAACGAATTCCTCACCAGAAAAACGTGCAACATAATCGATTTCACGTAATATTGATTTAAGGATTTTGGTAAACTGCTGCAGCACGGCATCACCGGCATGATGCCCGAAGGTATTGTTAATGTGCTTGAAATGGTCGAGGTCGCAACAACAGATTACAAAATCTGAACCATCACGTTCTGACAATGCTTTCTGTTTCGCTAACATATCCATAAAGTAACGCCGATTGTACAGGCCGGTTAACTCATCAGTGATTGCCAGTGTCTTGTTAAGTTGCAGCGCATCCTGCAATTCCATGTACTGTTTTTTTGCTCTCTCTCTTAACTCCTGGATCGCAGAACCCGTGTATAACATAACAGTAATGGTAATACTGAATATCATCCATTGTATAAATTCAAATTTTATTTCAATCCGATCAGATTCATTGGTAAACATGTATCCAATAATAAATGCATATCCAAAGATGGCGAATAATGCAACATACAATAGTTCATTCAATCTTAATCTAAAATATCCAAAGCTAAATACACCAAAAAATGCCATTAGCATCAGGCCGCGCCATTCATTTAATAAATAGATTACGGTCAATAAAAATAATGTGCACCATAATATCTGAGGTACAGTAAGACTTGGATCGGAAAATCTTTTATTGAACCCCGTGCGCAATACGACGGTGAATAAAAAACCACCCGTCCAGAAAAAAACAATAATGGCGTAAAAAGTAACGGGCCTGATTGAATATAAATTATTATGAAAAAAGGAAATACTGACTAAGGTAAACATCAGCGAAAACAACATCGCAGCAAGATGCCTGTACATCCGTAATGCCTGCTTTGGATCGCTGCTGAACAATAAATCAATCATTAGTTATACAGGCCTGCTGCCCGCTTAGATTAAATAAACGATAAAAGTTATTTTTCGTTATTTCAGCAATGTGTTCGACACTGGTATTTCTCACTTCAGCGAGCGTTGCTGCAACATATTGCACGTAGGCCGGCTGGTTTTGTTTTCCCCGGTATGGGACGGGCGCCAGGTATGGCGAATCGGTTTCAATTAACAGCCGGTCATCCGGGACAGTTTTCGCAACAGCACGCAATCTGTCTGCATTTCTAAAGGTTACAATGCCGGAGAATGAAATCATAAAACCCATTTCCAGTGCCTGGTTGGCAAAATCCTGGCTTTCTGTGAAACAATGAATAATGCCGCCGCATTGTTCAGCATGTTCCTGTTCCAGGATTTCCAGAGTATCGTGTGCTGCATCGCGAGTGTGAATTACCAGGGGTTTGTCAAGTTGCCTGGCAACCTGGATATGGCCGCGAAACTGCTCCTGCTGCAACGCCCGGGTGTCTTTTTGGTAGTAATAATCAAGGCCGGTTTCACCGATAGCCACGACTTTATCGTCACAAGCCAGCCCTGTTAAATACTCGACGGAAAATTTTTCGTTTTTATCACTCAGCGGATGCAAGCCGGCTGACACGGAAACGTCCGGGTAGTCTCGGACTTTTTGCAGCATGCCGGGATACTGTTCGAGGTTGATGGAAACGCATAATACGTGTTCCACACCGGCATTACGGGTATGATTTATCAGGTTTTCGAAGCTGTTATTAAAATCTTTTAATTCAATACAATCGAGATGACAATGTGAATCGACAAACACCGTAACTCCAGACAGGCAGTCATTACATGGTATGTGTGATTCGGTCTGAGCTGAGAGAACCGGCCAGATGCGTTTCTATTTTGTTTCGCGTTACGCCCTTGTCCTGTGGTGAGAACTGCACACCTACGCCATGTGCCCGGTTACCCTGGGCCCCCTTTGGGGTCATCCAGATAATTTTTCCGGCTACCGGTATGCGTTCACTGTCATCCATTAAAGATAAAAGCATAAACACTTCATCTCCGAGGCTGTAAGACTTGTTTGTTGGAATGAACAGGCCGCCATTTTTTACGTAAGGCATAAAAGCTGCGTAAAGTGAATGTTTATCTTTAATGCTAAGTGACAGCATTCCCGGACGCGCGGCTGGACTAGTCATTTTTACCTCAATGAAATGTTACAAGTTATCCCAGGATATTAGCAGATTTTCCCACAATAGCTGCTCATTGACGGATATTGAACTGTTTAACAGGTTGAAATTGAGTTCATCATAAAAGCGAAATAAGCGCTGCTCATTGACCCTGTTTGCAAGTGCCTGTAATTTAACGCGTTCTGGCTCATTGATGATGTCTGCTTCCACTCCGCAGGCAAGCAGTTTGCACACATCGGTCACCCGGCTCTGCATCGCCTCCAGGGTGCGGATTTTGGGGAATTTGCTCAGTTGTTCTGCATAATCCAGTGAATTTTTAGCCGAAATGCCCGCCGTCATGGCGGCAGAGAGTAATTGGTGATGCTCAATTTCCCGCAGAAAGGCCAAAGCGGCTAACGGTGACCCGTGAGTATGCCTTAACGCCTGCTGCAACTGATCAGCGGTGCTTTGCGTCTGACTGTTTTGCTGCAGCCACTCTAAAGAAACCTTTGCCTCCGGTTGAGAAAAACGCAGCTGCTGGCAACGACTGCGTATCGTCACGGGCAGGCGGTGAGGACGAGCGCTTACCAGCAAGAGGAGTGTATTATTACCCGGCTCTTCCAGCGTTTTTAACAGGCTGTTTGCCGCAGATACCGTCAGCTGTTCGGCCTGTTCAAGAATCGCAACCCGATAACCGCCGTATTGACTGGTCTGGCTTAATTTATCGCACAACTCTCTGATATCATTGATGCGAATACTTTTGACCGGGTTTTTACTCTTTGAATCAGGCGGCGCCGTTGGCGCTATATGATACAGGTCCGGATGGGTACCGGCCGCGAGCAAGCGGCACGATTTACATAATCCGCAGGCCTGTGAATCAGCCGTTGGCTGCTGGCACAATACGGCATTTGCCAATGATGATGCAAAATCAGTTTTACCCAGGCCCCGGTTACCCAGCAACAGCATTGCATGCGGCAAGCGCCCGGCTTTTATTAACTGCTTTATTTGCTGCCATTGTGTCTGTTGCCAGGGATAGGTCATCGCGCTGTCTTATTCTGCATGCTGAATCTCTAATATATCGTACTCGTGCAGCTTTTCGCGTATCTGCAGCTGTACTGCGGTTATTTCCAGCGAGGCATCAATCAGGCAGATACGTTGCGGATGCCGATCAGCCAGATCTAGATAGGCCTTGCGTACCCGCTGAAAAAAATCATTCTGTTCTTTTTCAATTCGGTCTGGACGGCTCCTGCTGCCAGCACGTGCGCGGCCGATTTCCACCGGGGCGTCCAGCACAAGCGTTAGATCGGGTCGCAGATCACCCTGTACCAGTGATTCCAGGCTGCGAATCTTGCTGATATCCAGCTGGCGGCCGCCTCCCTGGTAGGCGTAGGTGGCTTCGGTAAACCGGTCGCATAAAACCGTCTGCCCTCTCTCCAGTGCAGGCAGGATAACTTTATCAAGATGTTCGGCTCTTGCGGCGAACATCATTAACAGTTCCGCGTCAGCACTCATGTTTTCATCCGAGTGGCTTAACAACAGGCCGCGTAATGCTTCGCCAAGTCTGGTGCCACCCGGCTCCCTGGTGACCACGCAGGATTGCCCGCCCGTTTCAAGCAACTGCTTTATATAGCGAAGATTGCTGGTTTTGCCGACCCCTTCAATGCCTTCAAGTGTAACAAACTTGCCCATGTCTGAATTTTTCATTTTTCACTTTTCACTATACATGTATCAGCGTTTTTTCCGCTGATACTGGTCAACTGCTTTTTCATGATCTTTCAAATTGGTTGAAAACACATGGCGGCCACTGCCATCACCATAGGCGACAAAATACAGATAGTCTGTTTTATCTGGATGCAGCACCGCGTTTATGGATTCTCTTCCCGGCATGGCGATAGGCGTCGGTGGCAAACCATTCCTTGTATATGTATTATACGGCGTATCATTTCTCAAATCTCTAAAGCGAATATTGCCGTCAAAATTTTTGATGCCGTAAATAACCGCCGGATCGGTTTGCAAACGCATTTTTTTTCGTAAACGATTAATGAACAAGCCGGCTATTAACGGGCGTTCTTCGGCTACTGCAGTTTCTTTTTCAACAATTGAAGCGAGGATCAATGCTTCGTAGGATGATTTGAAAGGCAGATCATCTTCACGCCGCTGCCATTCTGCTTCAAGGGTCTGCTGCATAACAGTGTATGCACGATTAAGCAGATCGGTGTCGGTCACACCACGCGAGACATAATAGGTGTCGGGATAAAAACGGCCCTCAGGGTGTTCTCCGGCATGCCCCAGTCTTTTCATGATTTCTTCGTCACTGAGATTTTCCAGTTGTTTTGTGATTATCGGGGCCTTATGTATCGTTTCCAGTAGCTGACGAAAGCTGGAGCCTTCAATTAAGGTAATATCATGTTGTACTACCTTCCCTGCAACCATATTGTCCAGCAGCCCTGCCAGTGTTGATCCCGGAGTGATTAGATA
>JAJDNP010000042.1 GCA_022340645.1 Gammaproteobacteria bacterium
GCCTGTTGTGTTTGATGCTGATTCAAAACTGGTATTTTTAGTAATGAAAAGATTATTCCTGGCACTGCTGCTGTCCACTATTACGGTAACCGCGCATGCGATTGAAAAACTGGAAGTGCAGGGGCTGTTTGCCAATAAAGCGGTATTGTTAATAGACGGCAATCGTCATGTGCTTGCTGTTAATCAAATCAGCCCAGAAGGGGTGAAAGTCATTTCTGCTGATAGTCACGGCGCGGTGCTGGAAGTTGAAGGTCTGCGACAACACTATAAGCTTGGTAATACTGTCACTACCGTTTTCGCAAAACCCGAAACCCGGAAGGAAACCATCTATAAAAATGCTTCCGGTATGTTTATGACATTCGGCATTATAAACGGGCATGCCGTACGTTTTCTGGTCGATACGGGAGCCAGTGCAATTTCGATGAACTCCGAGCAGGCAAACCAGCTCGGCATCCGTTATAAAAAAACCGGTATTCCTGCCGGTGTAAGTACGGCTTCCGGTTATGTGCAGGCCTATCGTGTGCGGCTGAACTCCGTGTCCGTTGGAGATATCAACCAGGCCAACGTTGAAGCCTTCGTCATTGAAGGCAATCACCCCGGTCCAATTTTGCTTGGCATGACGTTTCTCGGGCGCTTGAATGTTGAGCACAATGGCAATGCCATGACCTTGATACAGAAAGACTGATTAATTTTTCGTTATTTGTCTTTAGTCTTTAGTTACCCAGGTCCGAATTCATTCGGACGATGCATGCCAGCATTGGCGTCGATGCCCGAATGAATTCGAACCTGCATATAATGATTAAGTTGTAGCTGTGGGCCTGCATAAGGTACGTTGCAGACGTTTGTTGCATCAACTGCCGGGAACGGCAAAGCCTTATCCCGGCCTGCTAATGTTTTATTTGCGTTCTTTTGCGGAAAGCTTATTTTTACAGGGTGATTAAAAAGCCGCATCAAAACCAGCCAGCGCATAATTTTCGCTGCTAAGGTGTCCCGTCCAGTATGCTCCTGTTTTATCGACCGTATGGAGAAGGTCGACGTTAATTTCGATGACTGCCTTGACATTACGCATAAAGTAGTAGGCAGCGGCCAGCGTTAATGAATTGATATCGACGCCTTCATATACGGTGTCCGTATTTTTCAGGTCATTCGCATCCGCGTAGTTGTACAGCATTGAATATGCCCAGTGATCACTGTGAATGTAATCAACACCGATAAACCCACCGGACCAGCTGTAACTGGTGTTTGCATTGATAAATTCATCCCAGTCGTTTTGCAGCAACTGGGCAAACCAGTAAGTCTTATATCCTAACTTGCCGGACAGGTCGATGCCGTAAGCCCTCTTGTCAGTATCACGGCTGCCGCTCTCTGTGCCGGCTACGCCAGTGGCATTTTTCTGGGTGCCTGAATAAGCGAATAAACCGAGATTTACTCCCGCAATATCACTGCCAATACGTCCAAAAACAGACTTGCCATTGTTATTATCAAACAGGTGGTCAGGGCGTTTGTAACCGGGGCTGTTAATGGTGCTGTTCTCTTCGATGCCGCTGCCGTTGGCCAGTCCCAGCGACAGGTCAAGCGGGCCTGCCGTGTAATTCAGTATGGCGCCGCGATCATAGGTCAGTCCGGCCATACGGTAAACCATGAAGTCCTGGAAAGTGAGACGCGTTTCTCGCGGGAACATCAGGTCTGATATCTGGAACTGCCCAAGCATTATCCCGATACCGCTGCCAAAGATATCGTCATGAGAGAACCAGGCGTCTTCAACAATCACCGAACCATTACCGCCTTTCTCAGCGAAGATGGCGTAAAAGTAGTAGCTGATATGATCTGATAAAGGTGCGCTTGACAGTAGCTTGATTAAATAAGGGGACTGAAAGTCAGTATCGGCGGAAATGGTGTCACCCGTTTCTATATCGACGGTTTCTGCATCCCTGGCCTGCACAAATGCCTGGGCGCGTAGCGCCAGCGGCACGCTTTCCGGCAGCGCCAGCATGTCATCACCCGTGTCTACCGTGGAATCTTTCCAGTTAGGCAGGCGGTAGTTATCACTGACGAATTGCCTGCCAAATTCATTGAGCCTGGGGAAGGCGGCATGGCATGTATTGCAGCTTATATTGTATTTACGCGCGAACGCGGGTATCGCTTCACTGTTGGCCGGTATCATTGAAACGCTGATAACCAGCAGAAAGAATAGGGCGGATATAATATCCGGATGGTGTTTACTGAGCCTGCAAGTTTTCACATTCATCATTTTGTCCTGTTGGAAAATTTAGTTTGCTTAAAAATTCGGTTTGCTTATAGATAAGTATGTTCTGCTCTGGTCTAGTGAGTATTATTGTTGTGTTGCAGCGGCAGTGTTATTTCCGCCCTGAAACCACCCAGCTCGGCAGAGTCGCTAAAACTGATATTGCCATTGTAATCACTGATAATATCGGCGGTTATCGCCAGGCCAAAACCATGACCCTGTACTTTTTCATCCAGACGGATACCTCTTATAGAGAGGTCATCTATCATTTCCGGGTTAACACCGGGACCGTCATCCTCGATAGATATGTGAAGTTCAGTGTCGGTGTATACATTTAACAAAATGGAGGTTGCCGCCCATTTATAAGCATTATCCAGCAGGTTACCGAGCAGCTCGAGCATATCTTCCCGGTCAACCGGACACATAATGTTATCCTGAACATCTGTGGTTAACTGCATATTTTTAGCTGCATACATTCCCTGCAGTGTTTTTAGCAGTGCCGGCAGGTCATCGGCAAATGAAAACAACGCGCCCGTGTGACTGTGACCGGCGAGTCGCGCACGTTTCAGGATGTTATCGCTTATGCGGTAAATGTCTTCTGTCTGCTTTATTAACGTGGCCCTGTTTGCGTCTGTAATCGTATTTTTGTCTGTTATCTGTCTGATGACTGTCAGTGGTTTTTTGATTGCATGAGCCAGGTCACTTAAGGCGTCACGCGAGCGGCGTATACGGTGCTCCGTTAAGCCCAGCAGGTGATTCACTTCATCAATCAGCGGCCGCAGTTCGCTGGGTGATTCGGTGCCCAATTTCTTCAGCTGTCCCTGTTGAAGCAGTCTTAATTCAGTCTGTATCCTGCTCAGCGGAGCCAGGCTTTTGCGAAGTATGAGTACCTGCAGTATGACCAGGATCAACAGCATGCCGAATGCCATGGCGGCAAACCAGTATTTAAACTGATTGATATTTTTATTGATCGGGTTGAGGTCTTCAGCGATTGAAATGGTAAGTTTATTGCCCTGTTTCTCGTAACCGCCCGACACCAGCAGTAAAGATTGCAGTTCTGGACCCTGTTCTAATTTGCGTAATTGTATGCCAGTGTTGATGTTGGCAGTTTTTAACCTGTAGTCCCATAACGAGCGCGAACTTATCGACTGTTTATCCGTGCTTATCACGAAGTAGTGCCCTGAAAACGGCTGGTTAAAGAGCAGATCAATTCGTGTGTCATCAACCGTAAACAGCCCCTTGTTGTCGAAGTGTATCGTGTTGAGCAGGCTTTCAGCGTCATGCTTGAGGCGTGAGGTGATATATTCCTTTGCCAGAAACTGTACATTAATGCTGACCAGTATCCACAGGGAGGTGAAGGCAATGATTAAGCTGAGCAATAAACCTGTACTGAGCTTTGACTGTATCGATGGCATCAGTTTTTGTCTATAAGCACATAACCCTGGCCGCGCCTGGTTGCAATGCGATCCTTGCCTAACAGCTGGCGCAAGCGCCTGACATATACTTCTATAACGTTGCTGTCTTTTTCAGAGTCAAAATCGTAGACATGTTCAGTGAGCCTTGACTTGGATAAAACATGGCCTGCATTTAATAAAAAGTAACGCAGCAGGCGAAACTCAATACCGGTCAGCCTGTGCGTCTGCCCGTCTTCGGTGGTTACTGTTTGTTGTTCTTCATCAAGCGATATGCCGTTAGCCTGAAGTTTGCCGCCAGGCAGCTGGCTGGCGCGATGTATCAGAGCGTTAATCCTGGCTAGCAGTTCTTCAGTATGAAACGGTTTGCCGAGATAGTCATCCGCCCCAGCCTTGAAACCATCGACGCGTTCATGCCAGGCGTTGCGCGCGGTAAGGACAATGACGGGTAAATGATTTCCAGACGCACGCCAGTGCTTCAGCACATCAATGCCGTTTCTCTGTGGCAGTCCCAGATCAAGCACAGCCAGGTCATAGATCATTTCATTACCCAGGTATTCCGCGTCTATGCCATTATCTGCGACATCGACAGCATATCCGGCTGCCTGCAGGTCCTTCTTCAGGATGGTGACCAGGTCATGGTCATCTTCGGCTAACAGTAAACGCATGGTCATTTTTTTCCGTTTGTGTATAACAGGTCACCGGTTGTAGCATTAATATAAACTTCCTGAATTACGCCATCATTTCTGAGTATTTCAACTTCATACACAATTTTATGACCTGCTTTCTTTTCAAGTTCTACTTCGAGGACCCTGCCTGGAAATTTCTGCCGCACGTTTTGCAGTATGGTCTCCAGTGGCAGTATTATACCGGCATCGAGCAGCTGCCTGGCTTCGATATAATCATGATAATCATCGTCCTCGGCCATCACAGTATACAGCGGGCATAGTGCCATTAATGCCGCCAGCAATAGACGTATAAAGGTGCGGTTGAGAGAGATCATTATAGTTTATCCAGGTAACTCTTTTCTTTAGTCATCCCAGCGGCCATATCCGGGTATGCGTACATCGTGTTCGTTAAACAAACCCTGTTGTGCGCTTCGATGACAGGCATCACACTGGCTGAAACTTTTAACTTTCGGGTTGTCTTTTACCACGCGAGCCGGGATTTCATGGTGTTGACGCCGGAAGTATGGCGTGTCTGTTATGCGCACCGGTACATTAGCATAATTTATGGAACGGCTGAATTGTTGTGAGCGGCGATAAGGTGACCTGTCAGCACTGTCATTAAGCAGAAAGTCACTGATCGTCTGCCGTGTTGCCGTGTCAAGTTCAGCATTGTCACCGAAATGATCCTCAAGCCCAGCCATTACTTTTTGCCATGATATGGCGGGTAACAGGCCCGGCGGGTACGCCATGTGGCAGCTGCCGCACTCTTCTTTATAAACCGGGTTTGTCACAGGCGCCACGCCACTGGAGCGGTGCCTGTATTCATTTATTTCTCCCCAGCGGAAATCATTGTCACCCCAGACCACGGGCAGTGAGACAAATCCAGCAGTGAAGATAACAGCGCTTATCGCGATAGTGCTTTTCATAATATTAATCCTGCAGTGTCTGTGATTTTTCTATGTAAACTAAAACGTTGGCTTTTTCCTGTGGATTGCATTCGCGGCCCAGTGTCCATTTGCAATTGCGCTTCAGCCATTTACTGATTTTTTTGCTATCCGTTAACCTTTCCGGATTGACCGCTGGCGACATTGGCTTTATTGCCTTGCCGGTTTTAATGTGTTTGCCATATTGTGTTAAATCTTTTGTATGGCAGGATGCGCAGCTATGTTCGCCATTATTGTTAAACATTTTTTGCCAGAACTGTTTCCCCTGTTCAGCGTCACCAGGCCCGCTTCCCAGGATTGCATACTCCTGCAGCAGTGTGTTAACGGTGGCGCTGCCGGCCTGGGAAGAACTCAATGGAACGCCTGCAAGCAGGACTGCGAATAGAATATGGTTGTTCATGGCTTATCTTGTTCTAAAGTTGTGTTTTCTCTGTTCTCCTTAAAGCCGGTTATCATGGCACGAGCCAGGTTTTCCTTGTGTATGCGGCTTTCTAGAAAAACGCCGGCTAGATGGACAATTACCAGTAACGCGGTGAAGTTTGCAAAGAACTCATGCAATTCTTCGAAAATATCAGCCCACATGCTTTCCGGCCGGGTAAACCAGGCGGCGAGAGGGCCGGCATGTTCATCAGCACCAAGCAATATAATGCCGCTTGTCGTGGTGATAAACAGGCTTGCCATTAACAGGATGATCATGGCGCCGCCGGCAGGGTTATGCCCGATGTAACGCTTCGCTTTGAGATTTAAAGTATCTTTTAAGAACTGAATAATGGTTTCTTTGCTGTAGATAAAATCCGAAAAACGCGCATAACGCGTGCCGATGAATCCCCAGGCAAAGCGAACGCAAAGCAGTATGAGGACCAGGTAACCAGCCCAGCTATGGATCTCCAGCAAATCTTCCTCGGTAAAATATGCAATTGTAAAAGCGCTCACTAATGCCCAGTGAAAGAACCTGACAAACGGGTCCCAGACCTTTATTTGGGAAGCTTTAGGCATGATATATAGATCTCCGGTGATTAACTGGCTCTACGATATCAATCAAAAATGAAATCAGGCTGAAAATTTGCTGGTGTAAAAAAATTGTTAAAGAAAGGGTAGCAAATCTAATCCGTGTTACATCATTATGCTGAAGTAAGGATATATTCGGACAGCATTGTGCAGTCCGCCTGTTTGCATGTTGCATCGATTATACCCTGCAATAAATTTACAGGAACAGGCGAGTTTGCCGTGGTTCGTATGGCCGCATGGCAGGATATTTACTTCTATTAATTTATGACCCTGCACTTATAAAACGTCACCGAGATACGAAATGCCGGATCTCTGCTGGCTATCACAAAAGCCCATAACAAAAGTACTAATGCAGGAATCAATTGATGTATTATATGACTGCGTTTGCTTTTAATTTGCAGTGTTGTTGATTGCCATGTCAACTCAAAACGCTCAACGCAGATAAAACGCATCGCCCGATTTTGACATTGCCTCAAATTACATGTTGAAGTCTTTGGAATACATAAGAGAAAACACAATCGCTGAAAGTACAAAATGTTTTACGTGTTTCTGATTAACACTCTGATAGTTGCGCTGTCAGTCATGGTTCACTACGAATTTCTCTATCGTATAACTTTATTTATTCCAAGAATGGGAATACATCACCGCTTTAGAATAGTTTTTGGCGTCTTTTCCGCGTTAATAGCACATGCTTTGGAAATCTGGATTTTTGCGATTGCCTATTATTTTATGAACCACGCGGATGGCTGGGGGACTCTGACTGGAAACTTTAATGGTAGTTTAATGGATTGTGCCTATTTCTCTTTCACGGTGTTCAGTACCCTGGGTTTTGGTGATATCGAGCCTTTGGGCCATCTGAGGTATTTAACAGGGATTGAATCATTGACCGGCCTGGTTTTAATTACCTGGACGGCTTCATTCCTTTACTATGAAATGCAAAGATACTGGGATGCTCATTAACACTTGCATACCAGTATCAGCTCATAGATTTCCAGCTTGTATATCGCGAAATTCACTCCGCCACGCCTGAACCAGATCCGAGGATAGTGTTAACAGGTCCTGATTAATTTAGAATCGAAACGCCCTCATTCTCTAAAAAGTTAACCAGCTGTATCAATGGCAGGCCGATAAGTGCATTGGGGTCATCGCCCTCAAAACGCTCAAAAAGTGCAATACCCAGGCCTTCGGACTTGAAGCTGCCAGCGCAGTTGTACGGTTTTTCCCTGTGCAGGTAGTCTGCAATCATTTTCGCTGTCAACTTTTTAAAAACAACGGTATAGGGAACACAGGCGCTCTGGATATTACCGCTTGCCGAATTCAGCAGGCACAAGCCTGTCTGAAATGTGATTTTCTGTGCCGAGGCGCGAGTCAGCTGTTCGAAGGCGTTTTCAAAATTCCCCGGTTTGCTTAATTTTTCACCATTGAGTACCGCGCTCTGGTCTGAGCCAATAATTAATGCGTTGGCATGCCTGCCTGCGATTGCCTTTGCCTTGGCTATCGACAGGCGGACGACCATCTTTTCGATGTCCTCATTCTGTAGCGGTGTTTCGTCAATATCGGGTGCATCGCAAATGAAATCCAGACACAGTCGTTGCAGCAGTGCTTTTCGAAACGGGGAAGTGGAACCGAGGACAATTTTCATTGTTTTTTTACAAAAGATTCAGGAACTTGCCGATGCGGTGGAAGACAAACGTGTATCTTATATAAAAACATCTATATATGCATTTATATAATTTTTTCAGGCCTGAGAAGCCCTTGAAACATAAGGGATTATACTAACCGTTCTCTATACAGACTTGATGAATTACTGTAAAATTGATTGATTATGCAGACGCAACTACCTGCAAGGGCGAATTTTATGCGCCTGGTCGAACTCAATCGCACGATTGAGGGGGACTACCCGCTGGCAAAATTTGAACGACTGGCTGAGGTTCTGCTGAGTAACGAAGGATATGTTACCGCAAAACTTGAGTTCGGCTACAGTGTCGGTTACGCCTGTTTAAAAGCCAGGGCCTCTGCTAAATTGCTGGTCAGGTGCCAGCGTTGTCTGGAACCAATGGAAACTGTGGTGACGGGTAGTTTCAAGTTCGCCCTGCTTGACAGTGAAGACGACTTTGAATTAATACCTGATGAGTTCGAGCCTTACCTGCTGGAAGGTGATGAGCAGTCGATTATCGATATACTCGAAGACGAACTGCTACTAAGTTTACCAATGGTGACAGTACATGATGAGGCCTGTTCTGATTTTATTATAAATCAGCAAAAGGCAGCAGCAGCCGAAAAAGAAGCATCGCATCCATTTGCAGCTTTAAAGGCATTAAAAGAAGAGTTAGACAATAAAGCTAACTAGTGTTTAATTTTTAATATATTGCAAGGCCCTGGCTTTGCATCGTTATACTTCAGGAGAGTTCCGTGGCAGTTCAAAAGAGCAGAAAATCACGTTCAAAACGCGGTATGCGCCGTTCACATGATGCGATGGGTAATGCAACATTGTCAGTTGATCCAACTTCAGGTGAAACCCATCACCGTCATCACATTACTGCTGATGGTTATTACAAAGGCCGCAAAGTCGTAAATACCGGCGACGCATTTGAAGATTAATTGTGTCCATTACCGGCAGACGCGCAGCAGTGTGTCTGCCGGTAATTCATAGTATATATGGCGACAATTGCCTTAGATGCCATGGGAGGAGACTTCGGTCCCGAAGTTGTACTCCCTGCTGCAGCCCATGTCGTAAAAAAATTCAACGATGTTCGCATTATTCTGGTGGGTGATGAGAATCGTTTACGGGACTGCGCGAAACAGCACAGCATCGACCTCGATAAATACTTTGAAATTCATCATGCTTCCCAGGTTGTTGAAATGGATGAAGATCCACGCCATGCCGTGCGCAAAAAGAAGGATTCATCAATGCGGGTGGCCATCGACCTGGTCAGGCAGGGACAGGCACAGGCGGCGGTAAGTGCGGGCAATACCGGTGCCCTGATGGCCACGGCAAAATTCGTTCTGAAAACCCTGCCGGGTATTGACCGGCCGGCAATCTGTACAACAATCCCGTCTTTTGGCGGCCATACTCACATGCTGGATTTAGGCGCAAACGTGGACAGCAGTGCCCAGCATCTGCTGCAGTTTGCCGTCATGGGTTCAGTGCTGGCGGAAGCTATCGACGCAACGCAACAACCTAAAGTCGGATTATTGAATATTGGCTCTGAAGCAGGCAAAGGCAATACCCAGGTCAAGCAGGCCAATGCGCTTTTACAGGATGGGCCATTCAATTATATTGGCTATGTCGAGGGCGATGATATTTACAGTGACAAGGTTGACGTTGTTGTCTGTGATGGTTTTGTCGGCAACGTGTCGCTCAAAACCATGGAAGGCGTGGCCAAAATGATTGCTACCATGATGCGAGAAGAATTCAATCGCTCCATTTTTACAAAAATAGCCGGCCTGCTTGCATGGCCTGTTTTAAACCGGTTTAAGAAGCGTGTTGATCCACGCAGTTATAACGGCGCTTCCATGTTGGGTCTGTCCGGAATCGTGATTAAAAGTCATGGCGGCACCGATGTATTGGGTTATGCTAATGCAATTGAAATCGCATTGCTGGAAATAGAAAAATCTGTTCCCGAACATATTCGTAAGTGCATGGAGCCATTGCTGCACCAGGTTGCACCCGAGCAGACCGGTTCAGTGGCGGCTGAAGCGGAAGAAAAAGAAGCGGGGATAACAGTTTGAGCTACGCAAGAATAAGCGGTACGGGCAGTTACCTGCCAGAAAAAATCCTGACCAATGCCGACCTTGAAAAAATGGTTGATACCAGTGACGAATGGATTCGTTCGCGTACCGGTATCGAAGAGCGCCATATTGCTGCAGATGACGAGTACACCGTCGACCTGGCTGAGAAGGCTGCTATCAAGGCCATGGAAGCCGCCGGTAAAAACAAGCATGATATCGATTTAATCATCGTTGGAACCACCACGGCAGACCGTGTGTTTCCCAGTACAGCCTGCCTGCTGCAACAAAGACTGGACATTCACGGCTGTGCAGCATTTGATGTCCAGGCGGTGTGTACCGGTTTTGTCTATGCACTGGGCATTGCAGACAAATTTTTCAGGGCAGATTCGGCAAAATGCGCACTTGTTATCGGTGCGGAAACCCTGTCTCGAGTTGTTGACTGGAGTGACCGCAACACCTGCGTATTATTCGGTGATGGCGCCGGCGCTGTTGTGCTTGAACAAAGCGATGAGCCCGGTATTTTATCGACTCACCTGCATGCTGATGGGGAATATGAAAGTTTGCTGACCGTGGATTATGGCGTATCCACAAGAGCAGACCAGATTGTCCAGGGCTCTGGCGGTATCCAGATGAAGGGCAACGAAGTATTTAAAATGGCGGTGAATACTTTAGGCCGTATCGTCGATGAAACGCTGGCCTTTAACAACATGGACAAGTCAGAAGTTGACTGGCTGGTGCCGCACCAGGCGAATATTCGCATCATCAATGCCACGGCAAAAAAACTGAAAATGTCCACGGATCAGGTAGTGGTGACGGTGAATAAACACGGTAATACTTCGGCAGCCTCGGTGCCGCTGGCGCTGGATGTCGCGGTTCGCGATGGCAGAATCAGGCGCGGTGAAACCCTGTTGCTGGAGGCATTTGGCGGCGGCTTTACCTGGGGTTCAGCGCTTATTAAATATTAAGGCCCCTGTTACGCTGATTTCATGTCATCTCGAGCCGCCATTCCCGGCCGGTGGCCGGTCCTGCAGGATATGTAATCGCCAATATCTATCATGCCAGAATCAGCTTTCTATCATTGTAGAACCGGCGCCACGCCGGGAAAGACTGATTATAAGATTTCTCGATAATCTCGAAAATGACATTATCATGGCTTTTATAAAACCGCTTTAAGTTTATCGTTTCTTCCTGCAACAGTTATAGCAAACTGCCAATGTCGATTCTTGCTGCAATTCCTGTAATAAACTGTAAAACAATCGAGCTGACGCTGGACTTTTACCAGCGCTGATTTCACTTTGTAGTGATACAGAAACGCGAGTCAGGCAATTGCCTGCAATGGGTGCATCTCAGGCATGGAGATGCCATGCTGATGTTGAAAAGCCCGGAGCCGGCAATTTCTGTACGGCAGGACAACGCGAAAGCTGGTGTCACTATTTATTTCTATGTTAGTGACATCAAATAATTACATCATTTCATCAAGGCAAAAAATTTGCCTGTTTCCGATATTATTAACCCGGCGACAATATATATCGTATTCAGGGCTACAAGAAAAGGCCGGATCAAGGCGCAGCTTGCAGCTAATGGTTATTCCATTGTCAAAAGCTGCAACGCGGAGCTGGTATTTTCTTGTGGCCCCTGATTATTTGATATTGAACACGAAAGGCCGGTGTACGCCTGCCCACGGACGGCGTTATCATCACTTGTTGTAGAATGGCTACAACGGCGTGCTGATGATTTGCCGTGAACAGGCGTACGCCGGCTGAATGCGATATATGTTATCGCCGGGTTAATATGTTAATGGATTACCAGATCTATGAGTTCAAAATATCCGATCCGGAAGGCAATATCATCACGGTAGGGCAAAGCGTCAAACCTGCCTTAAAATGATTTACGCTGCCGCTGAATTATTGCCTGGCGGTCATCTATAGCTTCAGCGATTCCTCGATTAATATTAATTTGGTTTAATATTCTAATTTAATGATCCATATAAGTTTTTATTGTTTTTTTTAAACATGCTGATATACAATTGGCTCTCAATTTAAATAAAGTACGGAGCTGTAATGGCAGAGCGTGAAACTGGCACAGTAAAGTGGTTCAATAATTCAAAAGGATTCGGTTTTATTGAAAGACAAGATGGCGAGGATGTATTCGTGCACTTCAATCAAATTCGTAGTGAAGGATACAAGACTTTATCTGATGGTCAAAAAGTAGAGTTTACTGTCGTTAAAAGTGACAAAGGTTTTCAGGCAGAAGACGTCTCACCTTGTTAGACTTCTATAGCTCAGTCAATACCGGGCTATAAAATATTAATTCCACCCGGCAGGTTGTTAAGATCGGTCGGGTATCAGTTTGATCACTTAAGATTTTCTTTTGTGCTGCAAGTCAGCTCGTCCCTGAATAAAAGCACACAGTTTGCAAATAACTCACGCGCGATAACAGCAAAGTCTTTTTGGTTCTGGTGAATTCGATTAGCGATAACGCAATCCGGTACTTGGCAGGCACGCCTCACAAAAATCGGGTTACACTACGCTGAACCGAACTACCACTATTGATGATTCAGTAAATTTTATGATGACGGACCTTCGTAAAATTCAGCTGACCGGGAAAAGACGATCCTGAATGCCCGTTGGTGAAAAAAAACTTTTAGATTCTTCCGCAAATAAACGCAAATACACGCAAATAAAAAACAACTTAATCCACAGTAAATAAGGATATTTAAAGGCCTATAAACATTTTTATCTGTGTTCATCTGTGGATGATTTATTTTTTTTATTTTAATGATTTGCGTTCATTTGCGGAAAAAAATTAGTTTTTGCTGGCAGTCAGTACATGGTCGGGAATGTTTCTGCCTGATACTCCAGCCGAAGGTCTGCTTCTAATGGTTAGCTAATACCTGAGAAAAAGTAATACCGTAGTATGCGGTGTGGCGCGAACCGCATACTACGGTACGTCAGTAAATCTTGTGTATGTTTAATCCGATGTTCGCGCAAGCATGCTATCGGCATGTGCCAGTGATTGTTCGGTAATTTGAACACCGCTTAGCATGCGGGCTATTTCCTGACGTCGCTGCTCTTTGTCCAGGGTAATGACCTGGCAGGTTGTTTGTTTATTGCTGGTTTGTTTTTCCACGCGTAAATGATGGTGCGCCTGGGATGCTACCTGTGGAAGATGCGTAATACAGATTACCTGATTAGACCTGTCCGTGGTGCTGCCAAGGGCACGCAAGTGCTGACCGACAATTTCGGCGATGCCGCCGCCAACACCACTATCGACTTCGTCAAACACGAGGGCAGGGATTTTGCTGTTGTTTGCAATAATCATTTGAAGTGCCAGGCTGATGCGTGCCAGTTCACCGCCGGATGCAATACGCGCCAGGGGCCTGCAATCCTGTCCGGCGTTTGCAGTGACTGTGAATTCGATCTGGTCAAGCCCGTGCGCGGAACGCTTTGATGTGGCAGGGCTGATGGTAATTTCAAATTTACCGCCGCTCATACCCAGCGTTTGCATTGACCGGGTAATCTTTTTATTGAGTATGTCGGCCGCCCTGTTGCGGCTGGCGGTCAGTTCTTCACAGGCTTTAATGTATTCGCCTTCCAGTTCTGTTTGACGGTTTGCAATTTCATCAAGCCGTTCATCAAGGTGATCAATATCATCCAGTTCCTGTTGCAGTTTTTCATGCAAAGCCGGCAACTCATCAGCTTCAACGCGGTGCTTGCGCGCGAGATCAAGAATGTTTTGCATGCGCTGTTCAATCCTGGCCAGCTGTGTCGAGTCAAGGTCAATGTTATCTTGATAGTTTTGTAACAATGAAACGCTTTCATCTATCTGCACCAGTGATTCATTTAGCATTTCGGCCACGGGGGACAGGCTGGAATCAATTTCATTGATGTCGCCAAGTGAGTTAATGATGTGCGATAGCGTCGACTGAATATTGCTGTTGTCATCTTCGCTTAATGAGTAGATCGCCTGCTGCACCGTGCTCGCAAGTTTCTCGGCGTTGGCCAGACGTTTATGCTGGCTGATTAGCGCCCGGTATTCATTTTCTTCAGGCGCCAGCGCGTCAAGTTCCTGCAACTGGAAACGTAACAGATCCAGGCGGTCATTTTGTTCATTGCAGGTTTGTTGCAGGTGCTTGAGCTGCTCATCCACCAGCTTTAATTCAATATAAAGATTGCTTACCGCTTCAAGCAAGGATACGTGACTTGCGTAATCATCTAGCAGCTGCCGTTGTACGGTGCTTTTCATTATCGACTGATGCTCATGCTGGCCATGTATGTCGATAAGCATTTCTGCCAGTTCCCGGATGGCCTGCAAGTTTACCGGTGTGCTGTTAACATAGGCGCGTGAACGTCCGTCTTTTGCAATACGCCGGCGCAGGATACATTCTCCTTCTGAATTCAGTTCCTGCGATACCAGCCAGGCAATTACATGATCCAGATTCTGAACATCAAATTCCGCGACAATTTCAGCGTAGTCGCAGCCCTGCTTGATACTGTCGTTATCCGCACGGTCACCGAGTACTAAATCAAGGGCGCCAAGCAGGATGGATTTGCCGGCACCGGTTTCACCGGTAAGCGCCGTCAGCCCTGAATTGAAGTCGAGTTCAAGTTCATCGATAATGGCAAAGTTTCTGATGTATAGATGTTTTAACACGGCGAATCACCAATCAATCAATGGGTCAATCGCAATTGCTGTAAGCAATGTTTGTAGGTGCGAATTAATTCGCACTGGGGCGGTCCGTACTGGTTTCGTTCGAATGAATTCGAACCTACAAGTTTAATACTTCGTTTCAAGTGTGTTCACTCCAGTGTAATTTGGCGCGCAGAATTTCAAAATAGTTATACTGCCTGGGATGCAGCAGGGTGATTTTTTTTGCTTTACGCTTCACTTTTATATGGTCGCCAACGAGCACATCGGTTGACAGTTGGCCATCGCAGGTAGCCTGTGCAATACCGTCTTTAGTATTGCAGATTAATATATTGATCTGGGAGTCAGCATTGACGACCAGTGGGCGGCTGCTCAAGGTATGCGGCGATATCGGTACCAGCGTAATGACATCAAGCGTGGCATGCAATATTGGGCCGCCAGATGACAGCGCATACGCCGTTGAGCCGGTGGGTGTCGAGATCACAATGCCATCTGCCCGCTGGTGATTTACAAATTCATCATTAATGCGGGTTTCGAATTCGATCATTCGAGCTACATCACGAATATGCACGACAACATCATTGAATGCATCGCCTTCAAAGATGACTTTATTGTCGCGCAGCACCTGCATTTCTAAAAGAAAGCGTTGTTCTTCACGGTATAAACCGTTGAGAATCTCGTCAAGCGAGGTTTCAAGATCATCCGGCGATATATCGGCGAGAAATCCCAGGCGGCCAACATTAATGCCGAGCAGCGGTACATGGGCATGCGCCATAGAGCGAACTGCATTCAGGATTGTGCCGTCGCCACCGATAACTACCACCAGGTCGCATTGATCACCTATGGTATCCCGGCTGGCTTTGGTAAAGCCGCAATTGTTGACGATGTCGGGCGCCTGTTCCTCAAGTATGACAGTGCAGTTTTTACTCGCCAGATAATCACATAATGACTGCAGTGTCAGCCGGGCTGATTCAGCTTCCGGTTTGGTAATGATGCCGATGGTGTTAAATTTCATGGCGCTACACTAACATTGATATTCTCGATTGAAAAGGCGGATGTTTGCCTGTGCAGGAGCGGAACTTTTTTCCGCGATCAGCATGCAATACCGGAACTATCGCGGAATAAAGTTCCGCTCCTGCGAGTACCGTTAGGTTGTTATTTTTCAGCATCTTTCTTCAGACTATAGAGTAAATCCAGGGCGGCTCTTGGGCTTAATTCATTCACGTCCAGTGCCTGTAATGTCTCAATCACGGGGTGGGGCCGGTCGCTGAACATTTCAAGCTGGCCTGATTCATGATGGTTGCTTACCGTCTGGTTTTCCAGCTCGATTAATTTGCTTTTCGCCAGTTTTATTACTTCAGCAGGAACGCCTGCCAGCTGGGCAACCTGCAGGCCATAACTCTGGTTTGCCGGTCCCGGTTTGACACTGTGAAGAAATATTATATTTTCACCATGTTCGACTGCATCAATATGGATGTTGTTAATGCCGCGAATTTCATCCGGCAAAGCTGTGATTTCAAAATAGTGTGTGGCAAACAGGGTATAGGATTTGTTAACCGTGCTCAGGTGGCAGGCGCACGCCCATGCCAGTGACAGACCGTCAAAGGTGCTGGTACCGCGGCCAATTTCATCCATCAATACCAGGGAGTTTTCCGTGGCGTTGTTCAGGATATTGGCTGCTTCGGTCATTTCAACCATGAAAGTTGAACGGCCGCTGGCGAGGTCGTCTGATGCACCGATACGCGTGTATATACGGTCTATTGGGCCAAGTACTGCGCTTTGTGCCGGCACATAGCTGCCGATATAGGCGAGCAGAACGATAAGCGCTGTCTGCCGCATATAAGTTGACTTGCCGCCCATGTTGGGGCCGGTTATTATGCTCATGCGCTTGCTGTCACTCAATAGTACGTCGTTCGGCACGAAGTGGCTGGCAGACGAATTGGCGCACACGCGTTCAACCACGGCGTGGCGGCCCTGCCTGATATAAATGCCGGGCTTATCGCTCAGCTCGGGGCAGCAGTAATCCAGTGTCTGTGCGCGTTCGGTGAGGCAACAGATGCTGTCCAGTTCAGCGATGGCTGAAGCACAGGTTTTCAGTGCCAGTAAATATTCCTGCAGCTGTTTTAACAGTTCTTCATAGATTGATTTTTCCAGCGCCAGCGAACGTTCTTTCGCGCTTAGCACTTTCTCTTCATACTGTTTTAATTCATCAGTAATGTATCGTTCGGCGCCTTTCAGTGTCTGCTTGCGAGTGTAATGTGCGGGAACATCTGTTGACTGCAAACGGCTGATTTCTATGTAATAGCCGTGCACACGGTTGTAATTTACCTTGAGTGTTTTAATGCCGGTCTGCTCACGTTCACGGGTTTCCAGCCGTTCGAGAAATGCATTGGCGTTTTTGCTTAGTGAACGCAACTCGTCCAGCTCCCTGTTATAACCGGTGGCAATAAAACCGCCGTCTCGGGTCAGTACCGGCGGGTTTTCGCAAATAGCTGAACGAATGAGCTCAACAATTTGCGGATGTGTTGCTATGTCTGACGCCAGTTGCTGAATCAACGGCGACTGGTTTTGTATTAACAGCGTCTGCAGTTCTGGTAATATGGCAAGCGAGTTTTTCAGTGTTTCCAGGTCGCGCGGCCGTGCTGAAAGCAAGGCCAGCCGGCTCATAATGCGCTCTATATCGCCGATGGAATTCAGGCAAAACTGAATGTCCGCTGCCAGCTGGTTGTTTAGCAGCTCGTCAATTGCCTGGTGGCGTTGCCTGAGTATGTCACGGTTGCGTAATGGCGAATGCAGCCAGCGGCGTAAACAGCGGCTGCCCATGCTGGTCGTGGTGCGGTCAATCACCGAGGCCAGGGTGTTTTCGGTTTTGCCTGAAATGCTTATTTCTATTTCCAGGTTGCGCCGGCTGGCCGCATCAAGCACGATGACGTCTTCGGTATTTTCAACATGCAGACCGGAGATATGCGGCAAGGCGGCGCGCTGTGTATCCTGCGTATACTGCAATAAACAGCCTGCCGCCATCACCGCGGTATTCAAATTTTCACAGCCAAACCCCGATAAATCCTTTGTGCCAAACTGGGTATTGAGTAAACGGCTGGCGCTGTCGTAATCAAACCACCAGGGAGGCTGTTGCCGTAAACAAACATCCTGGCTCAGCGCGGTGGCAAATTCCTCGTGCAGCGGGCTGTCTTCCGACAGCAAAATCTCCACTGCCTGCAGCCGTTCCAGCTCGGCATAAAGCTGTGATCTGGTTTTTACCTCAAAGACGTTAAAGCGGCCGGAAGTAATATTCAGCGTGGCGACGCCGTAGCTGTCTCTGGACTGGTGCACACATAACAGCAAATTGTCTTTGCGCTCGTCCAGCAACGCTTCTTCGGTCACCGTGCCGGGGGTGACAATTCGTTTGACTTCGCGTTTTACCGGTCCTTTCGCGTCGCCGGGTTTGCTGGTCTGTTCGCAGATGGCAACAGATTCGCCGTGCCTGATCAGCCGTGACAGGTAATTATCGGCGGCATGATAGGGAATGCCCGCCATCGGGATGGGTTTGCCGGCCGACTGGCCGCGCGCGGTGAGCGTGATATCCAGTATCCTGGCTGCCTTTTTCGCGTCATCATAAAACAGCTCATAAAAGTCACCCATGCGGTAGAACAGCAGGGTATCGGGGTGCTCCGCCTTGATGCGGAGGTACTGCTGCATCATCGGGGTATGCGCTGTTTCAGCCTTATTCGTACTGTTTGCGGTGGCGGTGGTCATGGGAGGTAAGTCTACAAGATTTACCGCTTTGATGGCATGCTGTGCGGTGCGGTACAACAACAAATTTATTGTCGATTTTTTAGTGGTTGCCTGGCAATTAAAGTTAACGAGTGTAGTCAGAAGTTTATATGCATAAAAAAAGGCTCAATAAAGAGCCTTTTTTAATCCGGGTTGAACCGCTGCTCAATCCCCCTCATAGTCCTCCGGCAGTTCATGCGCTATACCCTTGTGACAGTCGATACAGGTTTCATGTTTTTCCTGCTGCCGTTCGGGAGAATGCTTTTTCTGTGCACTCCTGCCCTGTTTTGCCAGCTCCATGGTGGTGAAGGCATGGCAATTTCTGCACTCTCTTGAATCGGTGGCTTTCATTATTGCCCACACATCTTCGGCCAGTTCAAGGCGGTGCGCCTTGAATTTTTCCGGGGTATCGATTGTGCCCATTATTTTTTTCGGCAGTTCATTAAAACTGGCCTGTATTTTTCTCGCCATCTTGGGGCCCCACTCCTTTGGCACATGGCAGTCTGGACAGATCGCCCTGACGCCGCTGGCGTTTTTGTAGTGGACGGTTGTTTTGTATTCCTCGTAAACGGTATTCATTTCATGACAGGTAAAGGCGCAGAATTCAAGTGAATTGCTCATTTCGACAGCCGTATGAAACCCGCCCCAGAAAATAATACCGGCGAGAAACGCTAAAAACCCGCCAACCGGGACGCCGATCATCCACCAGCGAAGCGGTTTACGCCACAGGCGTTCGATATACCAGTCCTTTCTTTCTTTTTTGTTATTATCTGACACGCGATTATCCTCTTGTTTGGTCTGTTTGAGATGCAGCTACTTACTTCGATCCTGCATTGTGAATTAGCCCTTACTGAAAACTGCCGTAATAGTGCGTCAGGTTTTCCAGATCGGTTTTATCCAGTTTCTCGATTTTGGGTTGCATTTTTTCCGGCATGGGACGTTTGCCGGCAACATAATCTTCCATCTGTTCTTGAATATATTCCATATGCTGTCCTGCCAGGATGCCGGCATCATCATCAGGTGAAGATCCGCCATCTTCATGACATTTTTTACATTGACGATTATGGATTTTCTTGCCTGCTGCTGCTTTATCGGGATCGAATGACTGTTTGGCGCGTACAAATGGCTCAGAGGCGAGATGATCGGCAATTTCTTTTGTATCGGCTTCAGATAGATTTTTGGCAATCTCACACATGTCCTTCTTATCGCCTTTATGCGGGCCGCTGCGTATTTCGACTTTTTCGCAGGGGCGTTCTTTATTACTGTAGGCTTTCATACTGTCAGTAATATAGATAGCAGAATAACCGCCGATGATCGGTATATCTTTATCGGTACTGGCGCCATCTTTACCGTGACAGCTGTAACATGTATCAAGATTTTCCTGCATACCGGCAATTGCCGGGTAAGCAAAACCCATAAGTAAACAAACACCAATATAGTGAGAATAATATTTCATCAGCTTGCCTCGGATAGTTTTAGTTTGTTGAATTGAAAGCCACTGTATAAAAACTGGTGACACAATGAAATTTACGTCATTATCGCGTCAGTATTAGTGTTTTATAGAATAACAATATTAATAGTTGCACAATTTGACAAAAATCAAATTTCAATGGTTATTATTATGTATACTAAAAAACTGAATTTTTTTCTGGTTTTTGTCTGCTGACCAAATCAGCGAAGTTAATAAATACGATAAAAAAGCCTAAGGGCTAAAAAAACTGAATAGTAATGTTTTTGTAATCGTCGATGCGTTTCTGTTAGAGCAGATTCTCTAGACTGTGAGAACTCCAAGGGGAAATTGTAATGAATCGGTGTAGTAAATTATGGTTACACAGCAAGAAACTGGTTATGGGTTTGTTACTCATATCAGTAATATCACTCATTGCCGCCTGCTCAGGGGATGATGGCGCACCTGGAGCACCGGGGGAAGACGGGCTGGTAAGAACGACCATAGCAGACTCGCTCGATATAAAGATTGACAGCGTCACTATCAGCAGCCCCCCGGTTGTGGAACTCACTGTCAAAGATCAGAACGGCATTCCACTTGCCGGACTCACCACCAGTAACCTGCGATTCAATATCGCCAAACTCATACCGGGTACAGATGGCAATCCAAGTGCCTGGCAGAACTACATCAACAGGGAGAAAACAGCCGCGTCCGGGAGTCCCGGTGATGGTACTACTGCGTTGCAGGGAACCTATGAGAACAACGGCACACTCGAAGACATGGGTAATGGAAAATTCAAATATACCTTTGCTACCGATATTACCGACCCGAATAGCACCGTGGGTAATATAAGCTACGCACCTGGTCTGACGCATCGCGTTGCCATCCAGGTAAGCGGGTTTCCTGCAGCCAATCCGACATGTGATTTTGTGCCCGCCAATGGTACGGCCTGTATTACTGACCCGGCCAATATCTTCAGTCGTGAGATTGTCAGCATCGATAACTGCAACGAGTGTCACAGTGCGCTTGCCATGCACGGCGGTGGACGCGTTGAAACGAAATACTGTGTGACCTGCCATAATCCCGGTAGCACCGATCCCAGCAGTGGCAATACCGTGGACATGAAAGTAATGATCCATAAACTTCACCGCGGTGAAAACCTGCCGAGTGTTGTGCTGGGCCCTGATTTAATTGCAGGTACCGCCGATGACGGAACAGGGACATACGCCATATATGGATACAGGGATGCTATAGCGGATTTTTCTGATGTGGTTTTCCCTCAGGATATTCGCAACTGCACCAAATGTCATAATGCCAGTAACCCTGACACGCCACAGGGTGATAACTGGCAGGTGCCGAATATGGCGGCATGCGGTTCCTGTCATGATGACAAGAGCTTTGCTGTCGACGGTTCAGGTTGTTACCCGGACGACACTGCTACAAGCTGTACCGCGCTCGCCAAGACAGGCCACCCAGGAGGTATCATCACTGATAATAGCCTGTGTGTAACCTGCCATACAACGAGTGGTCAGGCCGGTAGTGTTGCCGAGTCGCATACCATTCCCGGCAAGGCGGAACGGGAGCTGTTCAAGTACAACATCCTGGAAATCTGCGGCACAGCGGTTGGTTCCAATCCGGTGTGTCCGCCAGACACTAATCCAGGCATGTTGTTCTCGGTCACCGATCCTTCCGGTGCAACCACGCACCAGTATGGTAACGCTTACAACATTCGCTCAACGAGTACAGATCCCGCATTCAGTACCGGGGGCGGGGTGGCAAGGCTATTTGCACTGGTTGCCTGGAACACAAACGACTACACCAACGACGGCAGCGGTAATCCGCCGGGAATCCCGATTTCGATTGATCTCCGCACATCGACCGATGTGACCGACAACGGCGACGGCACCTTCCTGCTGACCTCGTCCACGAAGATACCTGCCAGCGCAACGGGCAGCGGCACGGTTGCCATTGAAGGCCATCCGGCTGCCATGGACAAAGCCGGAGCGTACACCGTGCGCGTCCCGGTCAATAGCGAGGTTGCTTATTTCGCAATCACCGACACCATTCCGCAAGCACGTCGCCAGGTGGTGGATGTGCCGACCAAGTGCGATAACTGTCATGACTCACTGAATGTCCACGGAAACAATCGAAATAACAACGGCCAGCTGTGCGTGCTCTGCCATAACTCGAGCAACACCGATGTCAACCAGCGTCCAAAGGATGGGACCACAGGCCTCCCGGATGCCACTGCAACTACGGATGGTAAAACGGAAGAATCCATTGACTTCAAACGCATGATACACGCCATCCATGCAGCCGCGGCTGATGCCCACGGCTTCCGCAACAAGGAAATCGTGGTGTATGGTTACGGCGGCAGCGCCAACCCCTTCGGCCATGTCCGCTTCCCCGGTGTGTTGGCCAAGTGTGATACCTGCCACCTGGAAGTGGGTGAACTCGGCGGCACCGTCAAGTACGACACCTATGTGCTGGCAGATCATACTGCAGACGGCGGCGTCAACTGGGAATGGCCGGCAATGAGCGGTATCCGCGGCAGTACGGTCAATTCCTACCCAACGGCTGCGGCTGACGGTTCTGACTTCGCCGCGAAGCTGGCTGACCAGACGGAAGACTGGAAATACTCACCGATTGCCTCGGTGTGTTCTGCCTGCCATGATGGTGATGTGTCAGCGGCGCACATGAAAGATAACGGTGCCATTATGGGTGGGGCAGGTTCCGAACAATCGGTTCAGGCAGGCAATATCGAGTCCTGCCCGGTTTGCCATGGCAGCGGTAAGATCGCCGATGTGGAACTGGTACATAACGAGGCGTTCGCGAACTTCCTTGGGGAATTCGTTCAATAAATAACAGATTTGTCTCGGAACCGATTACAGAAAATATCAATTAACGTAACCGGTTTCGAGGCAATTAACTGTTTTACCGTTAAAAATATGCTCCAGAGAAGATCATGAAAATACAAAACGTCGGCATACTGCCTGTAATACCACTGTTGCTCTATTGCATAGCCGCGCTTGCGGACCCGGTCGAGAAATCAGCGACGGCTGCTGAGAATGCCACTGCGACCGGGGAAACAGCACCGGCAATGTCAGCAGAAACCGTACAGCCGCAGGCAGCAAAGCCCCAAGCTGCGTCGGCGGACAGTGATCAGCCTGCAGCGGCTGATAATGCAATGTCAGTGACTCGGCCACCAGTCATTGAAGAATATTCCAAAAAAGGCGCGGATACCTGCCTCAAGTGCCACGATGAGGATTCCGAGTATCCGGTGCTTGATATCTTTAAAACAAAACACGGTGTAAAAGCCGATCCGCGTACGCCATTTGCCAGCCTGCAGTGTGAAACCTGTCATGGTCCGGGAGTGAAGGCTACGATATTCATGGAAGAGGCAAAAAAAGCGGGTAGCCATGTAGGCAAGGTACGGCCCGGTGAAAAACGTCCGCCAATCCTGAACTTCGGCGTCAAGTCTGACGAGCCGGTGGCGGAACAGAACCGCATGTGTCTTGGCTGTCACAAAGGCGGACAGCACATATACTGGCAGGGAAGCGTTCATGACAATGGTGAGATAGCATGCGCGAACTGTCATACGATACATGCTGTGCAAGATCCCGTGCTTGACCGTGCAACCCAGGCCGATGTCTGTTACAGGTGTCATCAGCAACAACGGGCCGAGTTTTTCAAACCGTCAAACCATCCGGTGCGCTTCGGTCAACTGAAATGCAGTGACTGTCATGCCGTGCATGGCTCAAATACAGCTTCACTCCTGGTGAAGCCGACGCTGAATCAGACCTGCTACACCTGCCATGCCGAGAAACGTGGTCCGTTCCTGTGGGAACATGCTCCGGCCTCCGAGGATTGCATGCTGTGTCATACCGCGCATGGTTCGATCCACCCGGCGCTGCTGAAGAAACGTCCACCGCTGCTATGCCAGCAATGTCATTCACAGGCTGGTCATCCGAGTGTGGCCAGGACTACAGCCGGCTTGCCTGGTGGTAATCCGTCCGGTTTTCTGCTGGCCGGTTCCTGTACCAACTGTCATTCACAGGTACATGGATCCAATCATCCATCCGGCGTCAAAATGATGCGCTGATGTAATAACAAATAATGATTACCTGTTGATGTAACACTGGGGAGGAATAATGAAACACAAGATCCTGAAGCTGGCTCGATCCAACACGATATTCCTGTTGCCAATATGGATTTCATCGACGATGGTGCTGGCAGCTGAAAATGAAAATATGGTAGTGATCCCTGACAATGTCGATCTCTCAAACTGGGTTTGTGAATATTGCACATTCGAGGAGGGGATGACTAGCGAAATTGAACTCGGCCTGGGCTCTGTCTCAGATAGCTCTTTCAAGTTCGGCGAATACAATGGCCTGTATGACGATGGCGCCTTCGGCATCGTAAATGGCAGCTCACGCTATCGCGATTTGGATGGAGGATTCGTTGACCTGAAGGTTAGAGATTTAGCACTTGATACCCGGGAGGTTGATGTTAAAGCCGGACGTCAGGGCAGTTACAAACTGTTTTTGAATTATGATGAGATTCCACATTACATCTCGGACGGTGCAGGCACCCCTTATGCCGGAAATGGCAGTTCGGTGCAGATGCTGCAACCCGGCTGGGTTAATGCAGGTACAACAGCGGGGATGACGAGTCTGACGAGCACGCTACACCCGGTTCCCCTGTATACACAGCGTAAACGTCTGAGTGTTGGCGCTGATGTGAACCTGAGCAGCCGCTGGGATACCGCGTTTGATGTGCGCCATGAGGTGCGTGACGGAACCAAACGCAGTGCCGGTGCTTTCTTCTTTAATACCGCGCAACTGGCCGAGTCGGTTGATTATGTTACGGATGAACTGAATGCTTCGGTTAGTTACAACACAAAGAACTGGCAGTCCAGTTTTTCCTACTATGGTTCTTTCTTCACCAATCATGATCAATCATTAACATGGCAAAATGCATACACTCCGGTAGCCGGAGCGACTACCGGTCAGAAAGCACTGGCGCCGGACAACGAGTTCCACCAGTTAATGTTTGCAACCGCCTATCAGCTGTCACAGGCGACAAATATCAATGGTGATATTGCTATCGGCCGTATGCAGCAGAACCAGGATTTTCTGGCGATATCTGTCAATCCAGCGTTTAACTCCTTAACGTTGCCGGAAAATTCAGCGGATGCGAAGGTTGACACTATCAATGCCAACCTGAAACTGGATACAATGGTCAATGAAAAGCTTCGGTTGAATGCAGCCCTGGGCTACGATGAACGCGACAACCAGACTCCGAGTATGACATTCAACTGGGTGACGACTGATACCTTCCTTGCTACCCCGCGCCAGAATCTGCCATACAGTTTTATCACCAGGACTGCCAAACTGGGAGTCGACTACCGGATTATCAGAAGCCTGAAGCTCAGTGGTGGTTATGACTATCAGGACATATATCGTACCAACCAGGAGGTCGAAAATACGACGGAAGACACCTACTGGGGAAAGCTAACATTTCGTCACGGCAGTACTACGGATGTGACTTTCAAGCTGGCACATGCCGTGCGTGACGCTTCTGGTTACAACCCGGTGGCTACAGTTACACCCGCGGAGAATCCGCTGATGAGAAAATATAACATGGCTGACCGCGATCGGGATTCGGGCAGTATTCATGTTGGCTTTAATCCCGCCGAATATATCACTGTCGGCCTGGATGCCGAACAGTCATATGATGACTATACAAACTCGTTAATTGGTTTGACCGCAAGCCGTAATGTCGCTTATAACGCGGATATATCCGTAATGCTGAGCACTGCAAGCAGCGTTTATGCCTTTGTCGGCAGGCAGGAAATCAAGTCTGATCAATCCGGTAGCCAGACCTACTCCACACCGGACTGGTTTGCCAAAAATGATGACACTATCGACAGTATTGGCCTTGGCGTCAAGCACCAGTTGATCGAGAACAAGCTGGGTATCGGAGCAGACTATACATGGACACGGTCATCAAGCGAGGTGACCATGAATACCGGTGTGCAGGATAGTTTCCCGGATATGAATACTGAACTTAAATCACTCAAGCTGTATGGTGACTACCGGCTGCAGGAAAACCTGACATTGCGCGCAGCATACTGGTATGAACGTTACGATTCATCCAACTGGATGCTGGATAATGTCAATCCAGACACAATACCGAACGTAATCAGTTTCGGCGAAACATCTCCCGATTATAATGTTAGTGTACTTATGCTTTCGGCTAACTATCGCTTCTGAAAAAGCACATCGGGTTAAACATCCGGGTGTGAATAATTAGTATTTTCTGCCGTGCAGGATCCTGGCTGCCAAAGAAAAATGCTGATAATGCAGACCCGGTAACGCTGTTTTAAATTCATTGCCAGTTATCTGCACTGCGATGACGTCAGGTTAATCTGTCATTTTCATGCTGTTATCATCAAAATCCATCGCATTTTTTTGTGCCGCGCTTTAATCTTATTTCACCAGATCTAGATGCCTGTATATCTATCTGTTTCTTCCGATCGATAACAAACTGATATTCATCTCTGCTTGCAAAATCCGACCGATGCTACCAAATAATCACCTGGCCTGGATGTTATCAAAGACGTTCACATATTGGATAATTACAATAATGGTGTTTAACAGTTGTGGCATCATTTGTTAGTTCTATGGAACCTTTTTGTGTCTCGTGACGTGTAGCAAGTATGGGAATAATTAAACTCTGGCCGCAAAGGCAATCTGAACATGCACAGTTTGAAAAGCTGATGCAGCCTTACTTGCGTCAGCTTTACAGGCTGGCCTACCGTTTTACCGGGCAACAGAGCGAGGCGGAAGACCTGGTTCAGGATATGGTTGTCAAATTATATCCGCGCATGCACGAGTTGCAGGAAATAGAGCAGCCGGGTCCCTGGCTGGCGCGGGTTTTGTACCGCCACTTTATCGACCGCACGCGCAGCAGGCAGCGTTCGCCGCTTCACCTGGTGGATGATGAGACGGTTCCAGATGAACACAGGGATGAAGCAACAGGCCCGTCGGAAAATGTCGAAAATGCAATATTGCAAAATCGCCTGCAGCAAGCACTAAGCAAGCTCAACGAAGACCAGCGTGTGTTGCTAATTATGCATGATGTGGAAGGTTACACACTGAATGAAATCCATGGCATGCTGGATGTTTCCGTCGGTACATTGAAATCACGTTTGAACCGCGCGCGCAGCCGGCTGCGGGAAATTTTACAGAACATGGAACCATTTGCTGCAGGCAAACGTGTTAAGCAATAACAGGTGATGATAATGAAATGCACAGACATACAAGAATATCTGGATGACTATATTGATGAAACAGCCTCTTCGGTCGAGCGCGAAGCTGTTGATTCGCATCTGGATTACTGCACATCCTGCCGGCAGGTGCTGGCGGAGCGTAAGGCTGTACGCCAGGCATTAGCTTCATTGCCTGTGGTTGAAGCTTCACCGGGGTTTGAAACAAGAGTGTTTTCTGCCGTGCATCGTCAGTATGGCGCTGGCATAAGAAAACCCGGCAATCGGTTTATCGCAGGCTTCGCAACAGCAATGGCTGTCAGCCTGGCGCTGTGGTTTGCCAGCACGCTGTATACACCGCAGTTCGAGGAACAGGCGCCGCAAATGATTAATCTTGCAATCAACCAGACGCGTACCGTCAAACTGGTGTTCGAGACGCCGACGGACCTGGCTGATGTCACGTTAACCGTGGAGCTGCCTGGCAACATCGAACTTGAAGGTTACGGCGGACAGAAACAGCTGGTCTGGCAGACAAGTTTAACCAGGGGACAGAATATTCTTGCGCTGCCGATAATTGCAACGGGCAATGGACAGGGAGAGTTAATGGCACAGTTAAATTACGGCGCTAAAACGAAACAGTTTCACATCGTGCTGAAAACAACCGATGGTGGGGCACAAAATTTTCAAATAATCGAATTCAAATCAGCTTAACACTGGAGATATACTCATGAAAAACATCAACAAGGCAATTCTTATCGCACTGGGTATGACGTTGCCTGCAGCGGCAATGGCCTCAGCTGACGATGACGTCACCATTCGCATGATGGATGCCAATGATCAGGCAACGCAGGCGGTCACCCGCCAGATCGAATTACCTGAAGCTGCTTCAGCTCAGGCAAGAGAGCAGTCTGCAGAAGGCCTGAAGGCTGCAAACAGAAATCGTAACCGTAATGCCGAAAACGGTGATATGGATCAGTACCAGGATCAAGAAGCAGAAAGAGAGCAGGAGCTAGAACGTGAAATGGAGAGGGAAAGGGAAAGAGAAGAAATGCAGCAACGGGAAATGAATCGAAATGACCGTAAGGCGGTTGAGCAAAACGGCATAGATCGCGAGGAAATGCAGGGCAAAGGGCCTGGCCGTAATGGTAACAGGTAAGCTGCAGGACTTCAGCTGGTCCGCATGGCGGAACCAGATAACCTCTCCCCGGTAATAAGGGGGGGGGAGGTTGTTGCGTGTTTAAATTTGTAACAGGATATATTAGTGAACTTGATAAACAATAAACTGCTGTTTGTTGTATTGATAACTCTAAACAGCTTTTATTCATTTCCGGCCAGCTCAGTGACGCCGGCATCGGCACAGTCAAATTTAACAGCAGGCTCATGGGATGATTTTGACAAGGGCAAGGAATATTTTAACCAGGGAGATTATGCGAACGCGGTCAGCTTGTTCAAAAAAGTCGAAGAACAGGGAATAACGTCAGCCGCGCTTTATTACAACCTGGCCAGCAGTTATTACAAGCTGGGTGATTACGAAAAATCCGGCGACTACTTCAATAAACTTCGCAGTTATAAGGAAATACAGGACCTCGCTGAATATAACCTTGGCCTTATTGCTTTTATACAGGGTGATGAGGCGGCTGCAGAAAAATGGTTTAACAGCGTTGTGCAAAATAGCAAGGATAAAAAACTTGTTTTTTTCGCAGAAAAAAAACTTAAAGACATAACATCGCAAAAAAAACCTGAATGGGTTACTGAAAGGTGGTCAGCTTATGCCAGTGCGTTTCTGGGTTATGACGATAATGTTAACTTTGCTCCTTTGGGTATTTCCACGGAAATAGCGGACAGTTTTTCTGAAATCTACGTGTCAGCAGATTACCTGTTTTCGGGCGACAGGTACGACGGCTGGTTAGGTGAGGTTTCTTTTTACGATATAAATTACCAGACAGAAGATATATTTGATGAACGTGAGTACGCTGCTGCAATTAAAAAATATCTGCAACTAAATAGCAACTGGCAGACGATTTTCACGCTGGATGCAAGCAAGATTGAATATAATGGGGAAGACTACCAGACAATCACGCTGTTGTCGGCTGAATCACAAAACAGGCTGTCAGGCAAGCAGCGGCTTTCACTGCGTTACAGCTATGAAGCTATTAACAGTGATAACCCGCTGTTCGATTATCTGCAAGGCTGGCGCCAGAAACTTCGGGCAGAATACAGCAGGTATCTCAGGCTGGATAACGCCCGGCTTTATTATGAGCTGGAACTGAATGACAGGAATGATTTGAGCCTGAGTACCGGTGATTACAGTTACTCGCCAACCCGCCAGCTGTTTCGTGGAAAATATACCAGTGTATTTAGCAATGAGTGGGGTTTGACCGGAGACCTGTCCTACCAGGTCAGTGATTATCCGGTAACATCCAGCGAGGACCGTCAGGATGATCGTATCAGGGCAGCAGTCTATGCGGATTATCGCTTTAGCAAAGATTTCAGGTTAAGAGCAAAGGTCGTGTATACCGATAACCGTTCCACGGAAGCTATTTATGCTTACAGGCAGACTGTTTACTCGCTGGGGGTAAATGCCTACTTCTAGGCGATTTTTCCATGCTTACTGCTATCAAGCGATTAATCAGGGCTGCCTTGAGCTATGTTAATGATCTGGGTGGGTTATAATATTATGTGTGTTCTTTATGCAGACATAGCAGTAGTATGTGTGCTGATAACAGGCATTTATCATATGATTTAATTACGGCAGCATGCCTGCAGCAATACGGCATCTTGCTGCAGAGCAGTTTTGTTATTATCGTGTATAACGTTGTTATGTTTTTACCCTTCAATTCGATAGAAACACATGGCTAAAACCTCCACCTCTAAGGACGTCCGGGCAACACTTAAATTGCGCCGCCTGGGCATCGATACTTACCGCGAGAACGTTGTTTACCTGCATCGCGAGTGCGAACTATACAGGGCTGAGGGCTTCCAGGCGCTTACCAAGGTGAAGGTTTGTGCCGATGACAAGCATATTCTTGCGGTATTAAATGTTGTCGATGACGACAGCATCGTTACACCTTCAGACCTGGGTCTCTCAGAAGAAGCCTTTGTCAGCTTTGGCTTAAAAGAGGGGCGCCTGGTGAGTATTGAACACGCAGAACCCCCCGCTTCGATGGATGCGGTGCGGCGTAAAATTGCCGGGGAGAGGCTCAACCAGCAGGATTTTCGCCACATCATCAATGATATTACCGACAGGCTTTATTCCAAAATGGAAATCGCCGCCTTCCTTGTTGGCTCGGGACAAACGGACATGGATCGTGACGAAGTGTTTTATTTAACAAGGGCCATGATGGAATCGGGCGAACGCCTGGACTGGAACGAAGCGCTGGTTGCTGACAAGCATTGCATCGGCGGTATTCCCGGTAACCGCACCTCGATGCTGGTGGTGCCGATGGTTGCCGCGCACGGTATGTTATTTCCCAAAACCTCAAGCAGGGCCATTACCTCGCCGGCCGGCACCGCCGACACCATGGAGGTGCTGGCGAATGTCGAGCTGAATATCAAAAAGCTGCATGACATCGTGCGCAAACATCGCGCCTGCCTGGCATGGGGCGGCACCGCCGAGCTGTCACCCGCGGATGACATAATGATTGCCGTGGAGCGCCCGCTGGGTATCGATTCGCTTGGCCAAATGGTGGCATCCATCCTGTCAAAGAAATTGTCTGCCGGTTCGACACACCTGCTTATCGACATTCCTGTGGGACCGACGGCAAAGGTCCGGCAGATGCGGCAGGCGCAGCGTCTGCGTAAATTATTTGAGTTTGTTGGTGATCAGCTCGATATACATCTGGAGGTGGTAATTACCGATGGCAGACAGCCAGTCGGTTACGGTATTGGGCCGGTGCTGGAATCCCGTGATGTAATGCGGGTATTGCAGAATGCGCCGGATGCACCGGATGATCTGCGGCAAAAATCATTACGTCTTGCAGGACGCGTAATAGAGTTTGACCCTGATGTACGCGGCGGAAACGGTTTCGCCATCGCCCGCGACATACTGGATTCCGGTCGGGCGCTGGCTATGATGAACAAAATCATCCAGGCACAGGGCGCGCAAACGAAGACGTTTGAGCTGGGAAAACTCAGGCACGAAGTGGCCTCTCCCGCGAACGGCGTAGTTGTCGATATCAATAATGAGCATATGGCGCAAATTGCGCGTTTTGCCGGCGCTCCCATGGATAAAGGCGCCGGTGTCGACCTGTTTAAAAAACTGGGCGACGAGGTTAAGAAAGGCGAAGTGCTGTATTGTGTCTATGCAGAGTTCCCCTCTGATTTCAATTTTGCACGCGCCTTATGCGAACAAAGTACTGGCTATACAATCGGTACACAGGAACAGATACCCAGGGCTTTCGTCGAGTTCTAACGCCGTAGACATAACGATTATGGGAATTATTCTGGCTTTTGAAGAATATGAGCGTCAGTCGCGCATGCTGGCGCAGGCACTGGATATGCCGTGTAAAATGATTCAACGGCATCGTTTCCCCGACGGTGAAAGCAAGCTGACACTGCCTGCCGGGTTAGCCGAACATGTTTTGCTTTGCCAGAGCCTTGATCATCCCAATGAAAAGCTGGTTGAGTTATTACTGGCGGCAAAAGCAGCGCGTCTCCAGGGTGCGAAACAGCTGACTCTGATTGCGCCATACCTGTGTTATATGCGTCAGGACAAGGCTTTTCATCCCGGGGAAGTAGTCAGCCAGACTATTGTCGGTAAATTCCTGGCTGAACTGTTTGATAATGTCATCACCGTCGATCCGCACCTGCATCGCATCCATCGTCTGCAACAGGCCGTTCCGGCCAGGCATGCTGTTGCGCTGTCGGCAACCTCCCTGATGGCGGAATTTTTACATGAACAGCATGAAAATCCGATATTACTGGGACCAGACAGTGAATCGGAACAATGGGTGAACGCGGTAGCGAGCCCCAATCGATGGCAGTATGGTGTCTGTCATAAAATACGTAGCGGCGACAAGGAAGTCGAGATTACTTTACCCGAAATCGATTTGCGTAAACGTGACGTAGTCATTGTCGATGATGTCGCCAGCAGCGGCCAGACACTGGCTGTTGCGAGCAAGCAATGCCTGTTAAACAATGCAGCGCATGTCGATGTGCTGGTGACCCATGCGCTGTTTGCAAATAACGCAAAACATCGGCTGCTAGAAGCAGGTGTGCGCCATATATGGAGTACCGACAGCGTTGCTCACGAGAGCAACGTTATTTCACTGTCCGGCCTGCTGAAACAGGCTGTATTGAATCTGCTGTAGCTGCGGCAATTGGCAGCTATCATTCCCGGCCGGGGGTGGTCCCTGGTGTATATCATAATTTGTATTAGTCGTGATTCGATCTGATACTTTCATCATAAGGTCTTGAATTGGTCTGGCACTGATCAATGTCTCATATTAAACAAGTAACAGACCTTCAGGTAATTTAATTAACGGGAGAAAACGGCACATTTTGGACCGTCACAGTTTCCCGGTGACAGTCTCAGAAGCAGCAGGAACGGACAGTGAATGTTTTCAGTTGAACTTACGTTGTCGACCCTTGATGCCCGTTGGTGGAAAAGAAAAAACTTTTAGATTCTTCCGCAAATGAACGCGAATAAACGCAAATATTTAAAAGCAAAAAATA
>JAJDNP010000043.1 GCA_022340645.1 Gammaproteobacteria bacterium
AATGACAGCCACCTTCACGGACTAACGCTGGTCGGCCTGGTTGGGATTATTGACCCATTGCGAACCGAGGCGAAACTGGCTGTCGCAAACTGCAGAAGGGCGGGTATTGAAGTGGCTATGATTACGGGAGATTACCCAGTCACTGCGTTTGCCATTGCCCGCGAACTTGAGATGGCGAATCACGACCACCAGATGGTGACCGGTACCGAATTGCAGCGTGCGATTGATGCCGGTAACATTGACCAGCTTACGCAAAATGCACGTGTCTATGCGCGTGTGGGTCCACATCAGAAGCTGGATATCGTGCAGTCTCTGCAGCGCAACGGCCATTTTGTTGCGGTCAGTGGCGATGGCGCTAACGATGCGCCGGCGCTTCGTGCCGCGCAGGTTGGTGTCGCCATGGGAGCGTGTGGTACCGATGTGGCAAGAGAAACCGCCGACATCATTATCACCGATGATAATTTCGATTCCATAGTCTCCGGCGTTGAGGAAGGGCGTGTTGCTTACGCCAATGTACGCAAAGTGATATTCCTGCTGATATCAACAGGTGCGGCGGAACTGGTGCTGTTTACCCTGTCCTTGCTGACGGGGATGCCCCTGCCGCTTGTTGCCGTGCAGCTGCTATGGCTGAACCTGGTAACCAACGGCATCCAGGATGTTGCACTGGCATTTGAACCCGGTGAAGGTGATGAATTAAGCTACCCGCCGCGCGCACCGGGAGAAGCTATTTTCAACCGCCTCATGATTGAGCGCGTCGTTATTTCGGCGCTGGTTATCGGTATCGTCGCCTTTTTTGTTTTCTACTGGCTAATGAACAGCGGCTTTACCATGGAGGAGGCACGCAATGGCACATTGCTGCTGATGGTGTTGTTCGAAAATGTTCACGTGTTTAACTGCCGCTCGGAATATCGCTCGATATTCAAACACAACCCTTTGCGCAACCCGGTACTACTGGTTGGTACTGCGACAGCGCAACTGGTGCATATTGCTGCCATGTACACACCGTGGATCAGTGATGTGCTTCAGATCCAGCCGATTTCGCCAGGACACTGGATCGAATTACTGGGTCTGGCGTTGACGGTGCTGGTTGTGATGGAACTTCATAAAGCGTTGCGGCGAAAACTTTAAAATCATGGCGGCGTACTCAGAATGAGATTTTTACCCGGATAAATGAGTATAATGAAAATCTATAGTTATATTTTCTGAGTTGCCTGGACGCGCAGTGTTGACAATAAAAGCAGTCAACAAAGTTAGCAGGCTTACCGATATCAATCAGATAATAAATCCATTCAGGGCTAAACAGTAAAAAAACATGCTTACTCATAACCAGTCCTGTTGCACGCGTGTTTACCCACTAACTCTATTACTCTTGCTGGCCAGTACCGTTTGTTGTCTCTCTCGGGATGTTTTTGCGCAGGCAGACATAACCGATAAAGACTCAGATAATAGCAGTGAACAACAGCCAGCCAAAAGAGATGACGATAAAAAACTCCTGCCACTCGAAGTTGGTGCGGGCGGTAACATCAATCTTGAGAGAGAATACCGTACCGAGGCTGAATCACTGTTCGACTGGCATGCGCACATGCTTGTGGAAAGTCGGTATGTATCAGAGGGGCGCGATAACCTGTCGGGTAATGGTCTAATTTCCCTGTCATCGGAACTTGTCATTGATGATGTAAATTTCCTGCCATGGGTGGCGCATAGTCCTGGCGCTGACTATACAGAAATTAACCTGAACCTCATTTATGCAACCGCCCTGGCGGATAATCTGGCGATGTCTGTCGGCTACAATCATATTCGCGCACGTTACCAGGATGAACGCGCAACAGACAATGAAATCAGTTTTGACATGGGTTACAAGCTGTTAAAGCAGACTGCTTTGTTTGCAGGCGCTTATCATTCTTTTGATGCCAATGGTTCCTTTATTGAGGTTGGAGCTAAGTATTTTGACCAGCTAGTTAAAAAATTTCACTATACCGTCGCCATCTCGCTCGGAGCAAATGCAGGCTATATCACTGAAGGGCACAATGGACTTAACAACTTTCAGGTTCATGCCAATGCAGCCTATATGCCGGTTTTACGAATAGAATTCTATGCCTATGCGAGCTACAACCAGGCGATCAACAAAGACGTTATACAGTACGCCGCTGATGAAACATTAGGCGATTTTTTCTGGGGGGGTGTTGGATTGAACTATCTTTTTTAAAGGGGATTTTGACATTAATGAAAACTGTACTTTTTGTATCACTGCTTACTGCCACAACTGCGGCCCATGCCATCGACGTCTCGCCTTACAGGCCGGGCCAGGTGCTCAATGCTGAACAGGCTAAAGAGCTGCAGCAGCGCTACAAAAGCCGTGAACAGCAGGCATGGAAAACACCGGGTTCGGTTAACGACATAAAAAAACATGAAAATTCCGAGCTTATCCTGTACGGCGTGCAGGTTCTGGATAAAACCGTTGCTACCATCGGCCCGCAAGTAAAAGATAGCAGCAAGCGTTACTCGGGAAACAGCCTGAACTGTACAAGCTGTCATCTCCAAGGCGACACCCAGTTACCTGGCACAAAGTATGACGCCCTGCCATTCACCAATGTTGCAAACGACTACCCGCAATTCAGGGCGAGAAGCATGTCCATCGTTACCACAGCCGCACGTGTCAACGGCTGTATGCTAAGGAGTATGGGCAATGGCAGAGAACTGCCGCTGGATTCTAAAGAAATGCAGGGCATACTGGCATATTTCGACTGGCTGGCTGAAGGAACGAAAAAAGACCAGGCAATGCAAGGCACCGGTGTGCCAGCATTCGATTTGCCTGACAGAAAAGCAGATGTTGCCGCGGGCAAAAAAGTCTACCGGCTAAATTGCCTGGCGTGTCACGGCGAAAAAGCGGCTGGCATGAAAGCGCCGGACTATAAAGAAACAGGCATGTACGCATTCCCGCCACTGGCAGGCAACGACTCATTCAACGACGACGCCGGCATGAGCCGCCTGATCAAGGCTGCTCAGTTTATTCGCGTTAACATGCCGTTTGGCACAAACAGCAAGTCGCCGGTATTAACCGTTGAGCAGGCTTATGATGTTGCGGCCTACGTTCTATCTTTACCCAGAAGCCGTCGTGAAGGACGCGAAAAAGATTTTCCCGATGCAAATTTCAGACCTGCAGATTAACCTGTGCCAGAATATTTTCAAGGCGATGCAAAGGCGTTAGAGAAGGCCAGGCTGGGACCCTATACAAAATAAAATATGCCCCGGTTTTTCAATAACTTTTACAATGGCAGCTGTTACATCACCTCGTTACGCAACCCCGGTACCCCGTATGCTGACACCATGGTCTCGCGATGCGCACTGATCTCACCTGCCAGCGCCATGGTAATGGCAAGGTCAACCGCGCGGGCGGTTTCAATTCTCTGCAGGAAAACATAATCCGCGCCGGCATCATACAGTCTTGTACAGTCGCCGAGCTCGATTGCGTTGGCAATAATAATAGCGCCTGCATTCATCTGCCTGACAGCAGTTACGATCTTAAGGTTTGTTGTTCCCTTCAGCATGTCATCCGGTACAGTGCAAACCACGACCTTTGCCCTGTCGACACCGGCATGCAGCAGTGTCTCCGGACTGCACAGGTCACCGTAGCGGACGGTGGGACCGAGGGACTCGATACCGGGATGCAGCTTAACATTGAAGTCAACAACCAGCGTATCGCTCAGCAACTCGGGCCGGTTGCGGCCGATCTCGTGCAGCAGCGAAGATGCAGTACGATGGAAGCCCAGCAGTGCCAGGCTGTATGACTCGTTACCGGCAGACTCCCTGCTGGGCGGTTCACGGAAACCGATATATCCCAGCATGCCTGCAAGCAGATCATGGACAGCATGCGCCTGGTGAAATAATAGCGGTGTCGCCAGGGCCGTGATAACAAAGGCAAAGATGATTGCACTGTTCAGGCCCGTGCTGATATGCCCCAGGTTGACACCGATAAAACCTATCACCAGGCTGAATTCAGAGACCTGGCTGAGACGCGTAGAAACCACCACCGCGTTGCGGCGATCCAGCCCGGAAACATAAAGCAGTGGTAGAAACACCAGATACCTTGCCAGTATTGCTATCACCGTCAGCAATAGCGCAACTACCAGCACATCAGCACCGTCAGGCATCGGTATGCTCATGCCAAGTCCGACGAAGAACAAGGTCACAAAAAAATCTCTTACCACGCTCACCTTTGCCATGATCTCGGTGCTGTAGGGCAGACTGGCGATGGTGGCTCCGGCGATGAGTGCACCCATTTCAGCTCCGACAGCCATATGCAGGTTAATGCCCAGCAGCCATTCAATGAGAATATCCAGTTTCACGCCAAGCAGCACAATCATGAAACACCAGGAAATGGCGCCTGCAAAAATGACCTCAGGCCTTCTTGCCACCCACCTGAAACCCACGGGGATGATGAAACGGGCAATAACAGCAGCAATAAGGGTCAGGGTGACGATACCCGCAAGCGATAACAATATCGGGCTGATTTCAGGTGCGTTGAAGCTGGGCTGTACGGCGAGCACCGCGATTGCCCAGATGTCCTGGAAGATCAGCAGGCCCAGTGCAATATGACCTGCCTCGGTGTCTAGCTGAAAAGACTCCTGAAACAGTTTCACAACCAGCAGCGTCGATGATGCTGCCACCACAAAACCGATATAAAGGGGAACGTAGCTGCCCTGCAGCAGTTCTCCGTCAATCCCGGCCTGCAGCAGTAACCAGGCTGCAGCCATGCCAAATAATATCGACAGCGGGTATTGAAGCAAGCCGGATACAAGCAGAATTCTGCCGCTGGCAAACAGTTTGCGAATGTCGATTTCCAGCCCGATCAGATACAGCAGCAGGATCAGGCCCAGTTCCGAAATCGTTTCTATGTTAGATGGATCGGTGACAAGTCCAGCACCAACTGGACCGACGATTACACCGGCAACCAGAATAGCAGCGATTTCAGGTATTTTCAGCCGGGTGAAAACAATTGCCAGCACACCGGCCAGCACGATGCAGACACCAATATCCTGTACCAGAGAGGGTAGTGCACCGCTCGAGGCCAGCGCCTGACCAGGAAAGAACACCAGTCCGAACAGGCAGTAACGCAGTAGTGGTGACATAAGCGGTCTCGATGGGATAATCCGTTTTTAACAGGTATTTAATCATAAACGGCGGACAGTTTGAGTACTTGCTTGATAACAAGTGAGTTTTCATACCGGCATCGGACGTGACGAGAACCGATTCACTGCAAAGATCCGCAAAGTCACTGTCGATGTGAAGTAGAGTCTGGACGGAACACCCGGCGAACGAATGGTTGCTGTGGTCGGTGTAAAATCCCGGTTTTGTCAGGGGGCTGCCTGCAAGGTACCTTCTGCATGCCTACGGTTCTAACCAGAGAACAAGGCTGGTTTCTACGTGAATGATGCGGGTCGTGCCTTAGCGATTACTGTGTGCTGTCATTAACGGTATGCACGGTGACCTGGGTAAATGGAATAATCCAGCCTTCACGATTACAGGTTGCTACACAGGCCTGCGCTACCAGCCGCTGTGCCTTGTAATAGGCTTTTGCCGCGCTGCCATTGAGTATCAGATAAATACGGTAATCAAGTGAACTGGCGCCTGCAGAACTGAATTCGACCATTATCTCCTTGATGTCATCTTTCATGCCTGAGCGTTCAAAGTGGCTGGTAATATCAGCCTTGAGCTTGTCCGCGACTACATCGAGACAAATTGCCTGGTGCTGATAGTCAACGCCAAACAGGCAGGCAACGCCAAATCCTTCTCGGGTCAGATTACGTACATTCTGCTCAAGAAAGGCGCGGGTACTCATCTGCATAATAGTGTCCATAACCGCAACTTCTACCAGTTCGACCGTCTGGCGTATTACCCTCGCCAGGCTGCCACTGGCGAGCAGCACGAAATCTCCCGCTCGGCATGGAAACCAGGGTTCCTTGTTTACTGGCCGCGAAACCATCTCATCCATTTTATGCAAAGGCAGGCGGATGAATCCTTCGAGCTCGGGATTTCGCAGTTCAGTGTAGACACTGAGAGAATCTACCTTGAACGGTATGCCATCGAGGATAAGCCTTTCCTTTTCACGCACGGGCCCAACGCCGAGTAACAGTCGAACTTCTGCCGCGTAGCGCGGCAGCGTCTGCCGCAAGGCGAGCGCGGCGCCGACGAGCGCAATAAGGGCGAGCGTAAGCAGCAGCACATCTCCGCGAACATAAAATACCAGGAGCACGGCGAATAAAATAAAGATCAGCATCGTCAGGCGATAACCGTAATACAGCAGCGGTGCCCGTCTAATACCTGTCGCCAGCTTTGTATTATAGTACCATCGCCAGAAGAGAGTAAGCAGGCCTTTGAAAGTCAGCCAGACAAGCAGACCAACGACAATTGCATAGAATAGCGTCAGACCGCGGCCGCGCAAGAATTCCTTGATTAATTCACCAGTGGAGACCTGCCAGCTATCACTTTCTGCCAGCAGGCTGTTGAGTTTGTACTGAGATACCTCCAGTTTTCGCTGTGTATCTAGCTTTCGTTGCTGCCAGTCGGTTAATAACTGGTCAAGCTGTTTACTTATCGCTGGCGGTAACTCCTGGCTCTTGAAGGAGTTTATTGAATCAAGCGCCTTATCTACGGCTTTGATTTGGGCCTGCAGCCGATCGCTCTCTCTTCGCAGGGTATCAATCTTACGTGGTTTAGCGGTGAATTCCTTAACCGTGGAGAGCAGCGGCCTGATAACCTGCTCGAGTTCATCCTGCCAGTTTATGGGTTGTTCAGGCTGGTCATTCAGGATCGAGCGGGTAATACCGCCGAGAGTGATGTTTTCAAAAGAAGCGCGCAGGTCAGTGATGTCACTGTTTATATCGCTTATCTTTTTCTCTAATTCCTGTTTTTCCAGGGGGTCTTTCGTTTTTGCCAGATTGTTATTAAGTTCGCGGAGCTGGCCCTGTTTTAGCTCAATTGACTTCTGGATGCTTTCCAGGTTTATAACAGTTGCCCGAAGTTTCGCTTCAGTTGCAGATGTCGTTGCAGTTTCATGGTCATTGCTGGCTGCGGTTTGAGCATACGATGGTGATAACAAACAGGCTATCAGCAGGCCAAGAATGACAAGACTTTGCGATGAAACAGTGAATGCACGAATGATATGTTTAGTAATCTGCATGGCATAAAGGATACTGCCTGTAGCGCCTTGATAGCAAGAACAGGAAGTAAAAAATGTCTGTGGTTACTCACATATTAAAGTGAAGATAATCCTGCCGGCAAGCGATCGCAATGTAATAGTTTCAGGGTTTAACCGGCAAGTACAGGAAACAGCTCCCTTAGGCCATTGGCCATAATTTCCACCGAGATCGCTGCCAGGAGAAGGCCAAACAGGCGGTTGATAATATTGAGGCCAATTTGCCCCAGTGCCTTGCCAATGATGGTGGCCAGCCGCAGCACCAGCCAGAGCAGAAGGCAAACCAGAATAATCGTAATAATCACCAGCAGGCCGTGATATTCCATGTTCGAGCGTTGCATCTGGATGATGGCGGTACTGATCGAGCCCGGTCCGGCCATTAATGGAACAGCCAGCGGTACCACTGCGATAGCATTGCGGTCTTCGGCCTCAGCTTCTTCTTCCGGCGTCGTTCGTACCGCGCCGGTTTGACCGCTTAACATTGCCAGCGCCATCAGCAGCAGCACGATGCCGCCGCCGACGCGAAATGATGCCAGGCTGGTGCCCATGGTATGCAGCAGCGTGTCGCCTGACAGGGCGGAAACCACCAGCACGATCATCACGGTAACAGCCGCTATATTGGCAATGCGTCCGCGCTCGCTTTCGCTATAGGTCTTGGTGAGCGCGAGAAATATTGGAACCGCGGCGAAAGGATCGAGGATGACAAACAGGGCGATAAAAAATCGCGTGTATTCTGTCCAGTGTTCCATAAGGAGATTATTTCAATTGCCAGTCTGTGGATTAGCGGCAAGTATACGCTATTCGTTAAGGCAACTGCAGTGCTGTAAAGTGTTGCTATTAACCCGGCGATGAACATCGTCGAGTTAATAGACGGGTACATGGATGTGCCCGTGCGTCGTTAAGCCGCGAAAGATAAGGCCGGATTCACTCCGGGATTATCTTTCGATTAGTAGATCAGGACGATCTATTTAATCGCCAGGTTAATAATAAACTTACTTGCCTGGAAAGACAGGTAACGCGAAGTGTTGATATAGTTGGTGAATATTATGATAAAAATTCTGAAACCAGGGGGGCCGGATGAAACTGATAGAAGTAATAGCTGACGAGAACATCGCCGAAACCGTTGCGGACATAGCAACAGCTAATAATGCACTGGATTTTCGCCTGGCGCAGAAAAGCGAAGAAGGGCGCCAGGCCATGCGCATACTGCTGCGTGACCAGGCGGTGCAGGCAACACTGGATGGACTGCAGAAAATTGTCAGTGCCTATCCATCGGCACGCATAATCGTTATCCCGGTCGATGCCACGCTGCCATTACCGGAAGAAATCAAAACCGCGAAAAAATCCACCAGTACCTCGCGCGAAGAGCTCTATGATTCGGTAACGAAAAATGTCGTGCTGGATTCAAACTTTATCGTGCTGGTGATCCTGTCTACCGTGGTTGCGGCGATTGGGCTGATCGAGAACAACGTGTCCGTGGTGATAGGCGCCATGGTGATTGCGCCGCTGCTGGGGCCTAACATTGCATTCGGGCTGGGCACCGCACTGGGTGATACCGGTTTGATGCGCAAGGCCCTGAAAACGAACCTGGCTGGTGTCGGCCTTGCCATAGGCCTGTCTATTTTGATTGGCGTTGTCTGGCCAATTGACATTAACAGCAGTGAGCTGCTGGCACGGACGGATGTCGGCATGGACTCGCTGGCGCTGGCGCTAGCTTCCGGCGCGGCAGCGGCGCTGTCGTTGACCACCGGTTTATCCAGTGTACTGGTGGGCGTGATGGTTGCTGTTGCATTGTTGCCGCCCGCGGCTACTTTTGGACTGATGCTTGGCCGTGGCGAGTTTCAGCTGGCCATGGGAGCCGCGCTGCTGTTGATTGCCAACGTTGTCTGTGTAAACCTTGCAACCAAGCTCGTGTTTCTGGTCAAGGGCATCAGTCCCAGGACATGGTGGGAAAAAGAAAAAGCCAGGCGCGCAATGCGGGTGTCGATACTGGTATGGTTTATCAGCCTGGCGATACTGGCGGTTTTATTTTTACGATTTGAACAAATGTTACCGCACTGGAATTAATGCCCGATATTTACACCGTTGCGTTCCATAGCATGCAATGAGGCATGAAACGCATCTATTTTTAGCGTAGTTGAAAAGCAAATAAATAATTATCCACAGATGAACGCAGATAAACACAGATATAAACGTTTGTATAATTTTAAATATCCGTGTTCACCTGCATTCATCTGTGGATTAATAAAAACTTTTATTTGCGGATGATCATTTATGGCCGAATACTTCGGCCTGATGTCAATAAATGAAGGCCAGCCTACAAGTCCAGTAATGTAGGCCGTGATAAAGCTTTGCTGTTCACGGCGTTTTAGCGGGTATTGCCTGCAACGTACCTTATGCAGGCCTGCCTTTAATGTTATGCTTCTTACAATTTTAAGCGCTGTGCTCTGTGTGTCCCTGTGGTGAATTGCTTTATTGGCTTTAAAGCAGAAATTCACTCACCGCATTTGTAGACATCAAACGTCATTGAGCCATCAGTTGCTGGCCCCTTGGCCACAATTGAGTCACCGCCAAGCTCTGCAGCTTTATTTTTTGCAAGGGTGATGAGTTCATCTGTAATTGTTTCATCATTGCGTTCAATGATGCCTATTTTCGAGGCGACTGATGTGGTCGTAGTAGAAAGTTTTTTACAAGATTTAACATTGAAATCCTTGACCAGCGTCACATTGCTGCTTTCTTTGGTGGGTTCAACCCACGTGCAAGCGGCCAGTGAGCTAACGGCCAGGCATAAAACGCTTAAACTTAAAACATTGCGGCTTAATTTCATTGACGTCTCCGATTGAATTTTTATTCATAGGTAAAGTGATTTAACATTTGGGCGTATTTAAACAGAAAAAGGCTGACACGGAAAAACTTTCGTGTTGAGATAACGGATTTAATGCAGGCATGTGATCTTGTAATGGCAAAATTGACATTCTACGGCGCCACGGAAGGCGTTACCGGCTCATCGTATATACTGGAGACGGGCAATAAAACAATCCTGCTCGAATGCGGACTTTTTCAGGGCAGCCGTGAAGAAGAAGAAGCCAATGCAAAACCCTTTCCATTCGATGTGAGAAAACTTGATGCGGTAATTTTGTCGCATGCGCACCTGGACCATTCAGGGCGGCTGCCAAAACTGGTTGCGGACGGTTACAGCGGCCACCTTTATATGACAAATCCCACCACTGAGTTGCTGGAGATCATGCTTAAGGATGCCGCCTCACTGCAATTGCGGGATACGGAGTGGGAAAACAAGCGAAGACGTCGGGCCGGTAAGAAGGAAATCGATCCGATGTATACCCTGGAAGATGTAGAGCAGGCGCTGGCATTGTGTGATGGCCGGGCTTACGGGCAGCGCCGTGAAATAGTCGATGGCGTTGAAGTATGTTTTCGTGACGCTGGCCATATCCTGGGTTCCTCGATTGTCGAAATATTTATTACCGAGGACGGCAGTGAGAAGAAGCTGGTATTTTCCGGCGACCTCGGCAACAGCTGTGCAGCTCTGTTGCGTGATCCGGAAACCGTGGAGCAGGCTGACGTATTACTGCTTGAGTCAACCTATGGTGACCGCAACCACCGGCCGATGGATGAAACGCTTGAAGAGTTTGAAGACATCATAAAACAGGCCTCGGAGAATGGCGGCAATATCCTGATTCCGTCGTTTGCCGTTGGCCGCACCCAGGAAATTATCTTCCGCCTTGGCGAAATGTACCAGAAAGGCATGTTAAGACAGCAGGCCATCTATCTGGACAGTCCCATGGCGATAGCGGTCACGGAAATTTACCACCGCTACCAGCGTGTGTATAACAGCGAGGACATGTCAGAGATGCGGCACGCAAATGCCGGCAGCCTGCACACTTTTTTGCCCGTGCTGCGCTACTCGACTTCCACCGAAGAATCCATGGAGCTCAATAAAGTTGAAGCCGGCGCCATCATTATCGCCGGCAGCGGCATGTGCAACGGCGGGCGTATACGTCACCACTTCAAATATAATTTATGGCGGCGAAACGCGCATGTGATTTTCGTTGGTTACCAGGCTATCGGCACACCCGGTCGCGCACTGGTGGACGGCGCAAAAGTTTTTCGTGTCGGCGGGGACAAAATTGCTGTGAATGCTGCTATCCATACCCTGGGCGGCTTCTCGGCGCATGCCAGCCAGTCGCAGCTAGTCGACTGGGTAAATCACTTTAAGGCACCGCGCCCCAGGCTTTTTCTTATCCACGGCGAGACCGATGCAAAGATGGCACTACAGCATTGTCTTGCTAATGAAGGATGGCAGGCACAGGTCCCGCGTCCTGGTGAAAGCATATCGTTCTAAGTACTGGCTGCAGTAAATAAAAATATTGAGTATTGCTTAATGACCACAGCTGAAGTTCCAGAAAGTCCATTTCCTGCTGCTGAAGAAGATGTCAGTGCCGCGAGACTGACGGCAGATACCATCCAGACGCGCTCAACTTCTTATCGACTGTCTTACACTGATGATGATTTTTTATTAAGAGATGAACTGCGTCCGGCACGGCTGCAGCTGGAATTGCTCAAACCTGAATTATTGCAGCAGGAAAATGGCATTCATTCCACTATTGTTATATTCGGCAGTTCGCGCATCCCTGATAATAAAACGGCTGCTGAAAGACTGCGCAAGGCCAGTATCCTGGCCGAGGCCAAGCCTTCAAATCGCGCCTTGGCACGCAAGGTGAAAATTAGCGAGCGTATCCTCGAAAATGCACGTTACTATGATGAAGCCCGCGAATTGGGACGTTTAATAACCGCTGGCTCTTTTTGTTAACTATCTGCATGCGGCGCAGAAGGTACGGCAAATGACATGAAAACTACAAAAACCTCAGCAGAAATGCCGCATTCATCTAAAACAATTTATATTACTGTGGTCGTGCTGCTAGTGTTTTCATTGCTTGCTGTTGCAGCACGTATCTGGATTCAAACTGCGGATGAATTACCATCGGGTGATTCTGCATGGACCATCAGTATAACTCAGCAGCTTTCGGCACTGGATAAAGGTGCAAGCATTTCTATTCCGCCACCCTGGGATACAGCTTATGCGCGAATGTTCGCGCAAACGCTGTCACATAGCGGCCTGCGCCAGATACGTACCAGATCAGATTCTGAAAAACGTGACATTGTATTGGTTGCGCCAAAAGCCGGCAGCTATACAGCACAGGTTATTTTCAGTATTCATGTGTCGTCGCTTGCCCGTAGTGAAACCAGAAAATTCAGTCTCTCGGAGCAGAACAGGGAACAGTGGCTATCGTCATCAGAGGGTATCCTGATTGGTACGCCGGCAACAGTGAAAATTGTAGACCGTCTGTCGAAAAGCGCGCTATCTTCAGCTGAACTTATTGAAAAACTGTTCGGCTATGTCAGCAATAATATACGGATTATTGCTGGTGCAGATAGCGACTCCGAATCTGCACTGAAAAAAAAACGTGCGACCGCGCTGGGTTCCATTCGTGCTTTAACTGCATTGTTAAGAACCGCACACCTGCCTGCACGTGTTGTGACAGGCGTGAATTTACAGGCGCCGGCAGCACAACAGCCATATTACTGGCTTGAAGTATATGACGATGAAACATGGTTGCCGCTTAACCCGGTGCAGGGACATCTAAAGCAACTGCCGCCTTTTTATATTCCACTGCGAAAGGGGGATAGCGAGCTGGTTATGACCAAGAATGTCAACATGCTTTCAACGGCCTGGAAAATTGATACCACGTACGCGCCCGCCGCTTTACTGACCTCCGACTCAAAAAAACTGACCGATATCCTGGACTTCAACCGGCTTTCTCCGGCAAATCGTGAAAACCTTGGCGTGCTTTTGCTGCTGCCACTGGGCGTGCTGGCAACGGAGATAATGCGGCAGCTCATGGGGATTCGAACCTATGGTACTTTTACGCCCAGTTTAATCGCGCTGGCCATTGTTCATGTTGACCGCATAACAGCAACCATAATTTTCCTGCTGGTTACTATCATCGGTATCTCTATCAGGTCATATTTGCCGAACCTGAACCTGCAACGAACGCCACGGCTTGCCATTGTGTTTACGCTTGTGGCGTTGAGCATGTCGCTGGTGTTATCGGGGTTTATGTATTTTGACCCGACGATGGATGGCATCGTGGTATTACTGCCGGTCGTTGTTCTTACCATGCTGATTGACCGTATCTATACAGTTGCGGACCAGAATGGCATGCGCACGGCGATGGTCCGCCTGTTCTGGACAGTGGTGTCTGCCTTGATATCGTTGCTCGTATTATTGCAGGCCGACTGGGGTATCTGGCTGGTGGCTTACCCTGAGTTACACGCTGTCACCCTGGCGGTCATAATTCTCATTGGCCAGTACAAGGGCCCAAAACTGAGTTCAGTGAACGCATTAAGCTGGCTGCATGAACCGGAATCAACTAAAGCCAGGCGAGCCGTTAAAAATGTCTCTCAATCAGGGCAATCCGGAGACAGCATATAAGTTGATCCTGAATCAATTAAAAAGCTGCCTTTGAGGAAATTACGGCCTATCAGCAGCTGGTAATCAAGCCTGGAACGATCAATCAGGTTGACTTCTACTGTTTTTCTAACGTTGCCAACACAGATATCGAGCATAATCACGGGGCGGACCTGTTGCTTGCCAAAATGGCGTTTTATGGTGGCCTCTCGAACAACCGGTGCTTCGATGGTCGCGGTTTTATTCTGTTTATTGGTTATCTTGAAGCGCGTCCATTGTTTGCCATCACGCTCGAAAAACTCTGGATTGATTGCATTGATTGATGTGGTTTCTGCGCCCGTATCAAGCTTTGCATTAAAGCTAATCCCTTGTGGGAACAGCGTAGCTTTTTCTGCCCAGCCTGCAGTTGCCAAGGCTGATGCATGACTTTGTGAAAACAGGCACAATAGCAGGATGATAGTGGCGGAATGAATAATTTTCTTCAAGTACAATGTGTAACCTCACTTGTCATCATCCAGAAGACTATTTTTCTAATAAAATATATACAGTATTAAAATATCTGGTTTACATGTATTACTGAGTCACCTGGAAAGGACGCCCTTCAATCAAGACCCGCCGTGAATACATCCGTGTAGGCTCGACAGCATCATCCCTGTTGCTGACGGTTTTGCTTGAAGGGCGTCCTTTCCTTATGTCTCGTTAGTATATGTTTAATACATATTAACCCGGCGACATATATTGTCGCCGGATTAATAATATACCGTTTACACAACAGGTAACACTAACCATGGTAGCGACATTCTAAGCTCAGTTGAGTTTCAAATGAGTTTGCTTCTTTTTGTTGCATTATCCGGTTAGGTACTGGCTTCTTTTATATCACAACCCGCAGTTGCTGGTGAGATATTAGTTGGTATCGTTATTGGACCCAGTGTGCTTGCGTGGATTACCTATACCGATGTTGTCAGTACACTTGCCAAACTTGGCGCCGTCATACTGCTGTTTGTGATTGGACTTGAGTTCAAATTAAAAGACATCGGTAGATTGCGTTATTTCTGGGTTGCCTTGTTTGGCGTCATTGTGCCCTGCAACAGAACATAATACAGCCCCCCGGTTTTGTTGCTATTATTCTGATGAGCCTGATCACCACGCTGATAGTACCGATAGTATTGCGCCAGTTAATGAAGGCCCAAATAGCAGCGATAGAATAATTTATTTATCAAAACAGTAAGCTGGCTGGAAAAAACTGAATCTTTGGTTCAATAAAGTCAGCGCAATCATATTACTGTTTCCGCTCTCAAATAATGTAATTAACGTTCAATTGTATACAACATATCTGCGCCCTGATATGCTCCGCTTTCGACCTTGAGCTGCCATTTGTTTGTAATTTGATACCGCAACGTGAGGGTATCAACTCGTTCAATCAGGCCGACACCGTAACTGACGTAAATTTTGGGTGACAGGTAGCGGCCTACCACCAGTGCAGCCTGGTCGCCTTTATTGCTGCTTTCGATGCGCATATCGTCAAGTCCGAAACGGTCAGCAAGTGAACGCGCAATGGTGTCGCCGCCGCTTAGCCCAAGCGCGAGAGCTGCTTTTGCCATCATCTGACCGTCTTCATTGCTGGCGTTTTCAATAGGGCCGCCCAGCAAGATGTAAGCCAGGGCATCGGTCTGGCTCATGGTCGGGGAAGAGAAGATTTCCAGTTGAGGCTGGCTCAGGCTGCCTTTGACATAAATACCGGCGGTGACAGTATCTACTTTGCGTACAGCGCGCACATCCAGGCCGGGGTTGGTCAGCGGTCCGCCGGTATAGAGAATCCTGCCGTTTTCAATTTCAAGCCGCTGCCCGTAGGCGCGGTAGATGCCTTCCGGGATCGTGATTTCGCCGGTCGCTTTGGTCAGTTGCCCCGGCTCGTCTTCCAGCAACAGGCTGCCACCGAGGCGGCCTTCAAAGCCGAAACCATAAAAATGCACGCGTTCGCCCAGTGTCAGCCGGACCGAAGTAGTAATCAGCCATTTTTCTTTTGCAACCTGGCCCTCGCCGATGATAACCGTATCAGCGGAGACGCTTGCTGCCGTGGTGACGTCCCTGGGCTGCAGCTTGGCATAGGGAATATGGACCTTGCCTTTAATGTCAATCGTGTGGTGTTGAAGTTTTAACTGCAGCTCGGGCGAGATTGTGATCATGGCTTCAGGTATGTGCGCCGCTTCAAAGTCTTTGCCGGTGATACTGATTTCGGTCGGCCAGCCGGCGTTGCGGTCAAGCAGCGTTTGTCCTGTAATAACGAGTTTGCCGTCACCGGAATGAGCATCGAGCCGGAAGTCAAATTTTTGGCTGGCAAAGCTGTGGCCGCTAAACGTGATTTGCCTGATATCCACTCCCAGGCCGGGTATTTGCATGGTGCCATTGACTATTTTGGCATTGCCGCTGACCAGAGGTTGTTCAACTGTGCCGCTGGCGCTAAGCTGGAGCTTCAGTTCACCCTGCATGTCATAAATTTCGGGTACAAAACTTTCGATCATTCTCAGGTTCTTCGCGCTCAGCCTGGCACTGGCTTTCAGCGGCTGTGCAGGATCGAAGATGGCAAACGGATTGAAGCCGGGCAAAGTCAGCTGGGCGTACGCCTCGTCACCGTTGGCCATGGTCATTGCTGATGATGCTTTCAGTCCATCGGTGTTCAGTGTTAGCTGAAATTTACCGGCGCTGTACTGACGCTGGTCGTTTTCACCGCTGAGCATGGGATAACTGACAGACCCCGCGGGCAGGATAATATCCAGCTTTACCAGCAGCATCTCGGGATATTGATATTCAATGTCGGCTGTCGCGTCTGCCGTACCTTCCAGTTTCAGCTCCGCCGGCAGCCAGACCTCGAATAGTTTGAGCGGGACATCGTTCATCCTGATGCTGGAAAGCCAGCCGGTTTTTTGCCGGCCGAGTGAGGCGCAAATGCTGGCCTGCTGGTTGCTGTGCCAGCATAATTTGTCCAGCGACAGCGATTTTTCGCTGATCGCCAGCGGCACCGGTTTATCGAGCTGCCAGCTGTCGAAATATTCACTGAGTACGTCGGCTTTATCAATACTGCCATGCCACCCCGCGGTATCGGCCTGGCCATGGAGTTTTATCTGCGCGGTGACCCTGCTGGAAACGAGCTGTGCATTGATATTATTATCAGCTGATTTGATGTCTGCCGATAACAGGCGGGTGTTATATATATTGAGTGCCTGTACAGCCAGCCGAAGATCGATTTTACGCCAGTGGAATAACTCGACAGCCATTTCACCATCGATGGCGCCAATTTCGATGTCAGGATAGCTGAGCGTTTTGCCATTAAAAGCGGCTTCAACCAGGGGCGCTTCGGCGCTGCCCTTGAGGCTGCCTTTTGCCTGCAGCTCCCCCCTGGCCTGCGGGTAGAGTTCGGCCAGGTCCTGCGAGCTGATGTTCCAGTTCAGGTCCAGCGTTTTGCCCAGGCGGCCGTCAAGCTGCAGCCGAGATTCACCGGCGCGGTAATTCAGCTGCGAAATAGCCAGCTGGTCTTTCTGCCATGCCAGCCGGCTTCGCAGTGAAACCGGGTAACCGCGGAGTTGACCTGTTAGCTGGTTAATGTCGGCATCGGCGATAATCTCGCTGTTTTCCACACGGCCGCTGCTGGTCAGCTTGCCTTCAAGCCGACCGGGCCATTGTGGCCACAGCGCCGCCGGATCAACACTGCTGATACTGCCTTGCGCCTGCCAGTTAAATTGACGCGACCAGTTGAGCTTGCCACTGATATTAGCCTCGCCGTGCAATGCGTTAATATGCAGGTTCTGGATTTTCATGCCGTCGAGGTTGCCGCTGGCATATGCCTGCCAGGTGGAAGGTGCGGTCTGCGGCCACGGACTGTCGGTATCCAGTGTCAGCTGGTAAGCATTGATATTGCCTGCGATGGTGCCGTTGCCGCGGGCGCTGTCAAACCACGGTGTGCCTTTTGCCGGCCAGCGCAGGTTTTGCCAGTTAAGCGCCAGTTTGACATCGCCGCCATTATCACTATTCGGCATCCATGAGCCATCTGCATTGAGTCTGGTATCATGTTCTGGCGCCTGCAGCTGCAGGCGGTTTATCTGTATTCTGTTGTCGGCCAGGCGCTGCAATTCGAAATCGGCATCCAGTTTTCCCAGTTCCGGATAGCGGCCCTGCATGGTGCCCATGAGGGTCGCCGTTTGAAGATCGCCGCTGGCGTTCAACTTTGCCGCCCCGCTCAGGGCCGGCCAGCCGGCAGCCAGCCTGGGCAAAGCGAACTGCCTGATATCGGCCCTGGCCGTCCAGCTGAGCTGCTCAAGCAGCTTGTTTGCCTGCATGTCAAGTGTCAGGTTCAACGGGCCGCTCAAGGTTTGCAGCAAACGAGTCTTTTGCATGCTGCCTGACATCTTGCCCTTGCCATGTATGACATCGCTGCCAGGCAGGGTAAACTGCCAGCTGATATCAAGATCATGCGAGTAGTCGCGAGTTGGCTTTAGCTTGCCTTTAATCGCAATGTTGAAGGTATCGCCATCGATGCTGAGCTGTTGAATGTTGACCGTGCTGAACAGGGTTGTTGCATCCAGTTTGACCTTGTTCAGCCTGAAAAACCGGCCATTCTGGCTAAGGCTCAGGCCGTCAATCTCGGCATTTTTCAGCAGTAATCGCCAGGGCAGGCTGATGTCGGGCAGCTGTATTGCCTGCTTCGGCGCCAGTCCCTGATTACGTTCCTTCTCTGCAGTTTCTGATAAAATAATATTGAGTGACTGTATATGCAGCTGGCTGATATTGATATTGGCAGCCAGCAAGGCGGTCGCCAGCCAGTCGAAAGTTATCTGCTCGGCATTGATGGACAAAGCGTCCTGCTGGTATTCAAACCCCTTGATGGTAAGCGGGCCAATCAGCCTGCCTTCCAGCTTATCAATAGTTATCTCGAAGGGCAGGTAAAACTGGGCCTGTCGCCAGGCCCAGTTGAGGCCATTTTCGGTTGCTGTCAGCCAGCCCAGAAGCGTCAGCGGGAGCAGCAGTACGGCAGGAATAATCAGGCGTAGTTTTTTCATAAATCCGGCCCGATGGTGATATGGATGCGCCATGGCTCGCCGTCAATTGAAAGTGCGCTGGCGAAGTCAAGGCGTATTGGCCCAACAGGGGACTTCCAGCGGAAGCCGAAGCCGGCGCCTTTTGCCAGGTCATCGTTAATGTGATCGATGGCGTTGCCGGCATCGGCAAATATCGCCATGCCCCATACATTTGTGAAGCTGTGTTCGAATTCGATACTGCCAGACAGCAGGTACTTGCCGCCGACAACTTCACCTCTTGCATCGACCGGGCCCAGCGAGCGATAGCGGTAACCGCGTACACTTTGCGCGCCGCCGGCAAAGAAACGCACCGAGGTAGGCAGCTCGTTAAATGCATCTGTCCAGGTGCTGCCCAGTGTACCGCGAGTAATGAACCGGTTATTTTTGTTGAGTGAGGAAATGAATTTGATGGTGCCCTGCAGCTGGGCGAAATCGGTATCGGAAATAATCTCTTTACTGGCGCCGCGCAGGTCCAGGTCGAAGCGCAGGCCATCAACCGCGTAAATGAAATCATCTCCCCAGGTGCGACTCCAGTTAATGCCGGGAATTAGCAGCGTGGAGTCGCCGCTTTCGTCAGCAATCACGTATTCTTCCTGCTGGTAATTGAGTGAAATGGATTCACGCCATTCGCCCCGGGTTTGCTTGAGCGTGACGCCGATTGTGCGTAGCATGCTTTCCCGGGACTCAATGGTTTCGTTTACGATACCTGCGCTGTATATCAGCTGATCGGTACGCGGATTAAATATCGGTACATGGTAGTTGGCAATTATGCTGTAGCCGATTTGCGATACATTGATTTCTGTGTCGAGGTGATGGCCGCTTTTGTTAATACGCGGCATTTCCCAGCCGAACTTGGCCCGTGCCCCGGTGTCGGTGCCGTAACCCAGTCCGAAGCTGAAGCGATGACGCTTTCGCGGTGTCAAATTGACGATAATGGGAATTTCATGGCTGTCGTGCAGCAGTTCGCCCGGCGCGACCTCAACAGTCTGGAAATAATAGCTGTCATTCAGCGCCTGCTGTAAATCGATGACCTGGCTAAGGGAGTATGGTGCGCCTTTTTTGAAAGGGATATAACGCTGCAATAGCTCAGGTAACAGTATATCCTGGTCCATTTGTACATCGCCAAAGACGTAGCGGGTGCCTCCCTGATAATTTAGATTAATCCGTGCCTTGTTGGCTTCGAGGTCAATTTCAACGCGGTGCTCGACAAAACGGGCGTTGAAGTATCCCCATTCCGATGCAGTCTTCGCCAGGCTGGTTTTAAAGTTTTCATAAACAATATGGCTGAATATGCCGCCGATTTTCAGCGGCGGGTCCTTGATCAGGCTCTGAAAATTTTTGTCGTTGCGCATTTCATCGCTTAGTGTGAAGTTGAACTGGTCAATCAGAACTGGCGGGCCCGGATCGATGTTATAACTCACCAGCCAGCGTATAATTGTGTCATCACCCTGTATGTGGCTGATTTTACTTTCAATCTTCGGGTGGTAATAACCGAAGGGCTGTAATGCCTTACTGATTTCCTGTGTTGATTTTTTGTACAGGCGGCGCAGGCGGCCTTCGGTCATTGCTGCGTGATTTTTTTGCTGCTCAACACTCAGATACAGCCGCACATTATTTTCCATCGCCTTGTCGACACCTGTGATGTCAACCGTGACATTGATCCGTGCAAACAGCGCTGTGCTGAATAAAACTAACAGTAGTGACAGCAGGGCTCGCTGCATATTTAATATCCCGGTTCCTAACTGTCGGTGATTAACGTGGTTGTTTGCTGTTAATCGTATTAACCGGAAATTGTATATTTAAAATAAAGTGGAAGTGAACAATATTTTTATATTACAGCAAATTATGCATATCAGTCAGCCATTCCATGGCTCTTCGCACATTCCATAGGGTGCAATAAGTAAAGCGCATTGCACCGCCGCGTACCGTTCACGATGGTGGCTTGCGCTTCGTTTAATCCGGCCTGCCACTTAAACCCCGGCACAGGCTAAAACCAGTCTTTGCGCTTAAAGTAGACTACCATGGCTATCACGGTCGCAATCATGACACCCCATACAAGCGGGTAACCGAAATACCAGTGTAATTCAGGCATGGCCCAGGGACTTTCCGCAATATCGAAGTTCATACCGTAGACGCCGACGATAAAAGTCAGCGGAATAAAAATGGTGGCGATAATAGTAAGTACACGCATGATCTCATTAAGACGGTAGCTGGTTGAAGAGATATAAATGTCAACCAGGCTCGCGGCCATTTCACGGTAATTTTCTATCAGGTCAAGAATTTGCACGGTATGATCATAACAGTCGCGCAGATAGATTGATGTGCTTTCATTGAAAAGCGGGCTGCCGCCGTGTATTAACCTGTTTAAAGCTTCCCGCTGCGGCCACAGGTTTCGCCTTAGCAGTATCAGTTGATGCCTTATCTTATGAATCGCGCTGAGGGTGGTTTTTTCGGCCGATGCGGTTAACAGGGTTTCTTCGATGTTTTCGATACCATAACCAAGACTTTCAAGGACCGGGTAACCCTGGTCGATAATCAGGTCCATGATGGTATACAGAAGGTAGTCCTGTTTCAGGCTGCGAATACGCCCGCTTTTCTTTCGCAGTCGATTTCTCAGAGGATCGAAGGGGTCCATTGTACCGGCATGGAAACTGATGATGTAATTGTCTCCCATGAATATTGATACCTGATCAATATTGATTTCATCATCAAACACGGCGGGCATGGACATTATGATAAACAGCAGATCTTCATGTTCTTCCACCTTAGGTCGCTGCCCCTTGTTCAGCACGTCCTCCAGCATGAGTGGATGGAGATTGAATATGCTTCCAATGTTCCTGATGGTATCTGCCTGCATCGGTCCCTGCATGTGTATCCAGGTAACGCTGTCTTTAGTTAGAAAGGACTGGCACTCATCGGCGGTGGCCAGTTCTTTTTCTATGAAGCTGCTCTCGGTGTAATCGATTAAACGAATATTGACAGCTTCGAGGTCTGCTCCTTCGTGACTGACAAGGGTGCCGGGAGCGGTGCCGGGGGTGTGATAGGTCTTTTCGAAATATGTCATGATCTGCAGTGCTGCTCAGTGTGTTTACGGGTTTGGTGTGTTCGGTTTTAATATAAATTTTATAATCATGATCCACGGTGGACTGATCAGCAGGGTGATGGAAATTACTGCTATCGTCATCTGGTAACCATAGGTGGTAATGATATTTGACTGGATGCCAACTGCCGCCAGCACGAAGCTGAACTCACCAATCTGCGATAACAGGGTGCCCGCATACAGGCTGTCTCGCCAGTTATCGCCAAGAATTCGTAAGACTGCGCCATTGATGAAGGTGTTAGTAGTGATGACAAGTATTACCAGTGCGCCCAGCTGTAACCAGTGGCTCCTGATAAAGTTCAGATCGACCAGCATGCCAATGGAAACAAAAAACAGCGCCACGAATACAATACGAAACGATTCCAGGCTGTGATGTGCCCATTGCGTCTCTTTCGTAGCGCCGATCACCATGCCGCCGACAAAGGCGCCGAGCGCTGTTGATAGCTGCGCCAGGCCTGTTAACAGCGACAGGCCCAGGCAGATACACAGGGCCGCGAATACCTGTAGTTCATGATCATTGCCCACAAACCTGCTTAACGGCAGGCGGATGGTTTCTTTTATTGCGATATAGGCGACGAGCGCTGCTATGGCAACGGCGCCAGAAAGCTGCAGCCAGATGTTGCAGGCTTCACCGTGTGTGCCGCCTAGCAAGGAAAGAATTATCATCATCGGGATAACCGCCAGGTCCTGCGTCAGCAAAATGACCAGCACATTCTGGCCCACCCTGGTGTCAAACTCTTTCCAGTCCTGCAGTAGTTTCATGACGACAGCGGTACTGCTCAAACTGATGACGAAGCCGATTAACACGATACGCGAGACTGGCCAGTCGAGAAACAGGCCCAATGGCCAGACACAGCCGACACTGATAAGTATTTGCAGCAGCGTGCCGAGGACCGCTACTTTCCAGTTATCCAGCAATTTTTGTGGTGCTACCTCCATGCCGATAAAAAACAGCAGCAACACCACACCGATTGCACCCAGGTGAGCAAGCATGTCCTCATCCGTGATTACTGCTACGCCATGCGGACCGAGAATAATACCGGCAACCAGGTAGCCGATAACATAGGGCAGGCGAATAGCGCGCAATACCAGGCCAAGCATCAGCACCGCTAAAATCGAACCAACCAGGTAGGGCATTATGGGGTCGAGATGCATGATTAACTCTTAAATATGTATTCGATAGCCTGACTTTAGGAAGAGTCGTTTACAGGGTTTTTTCTTTATTCATAACCTGTCGAGGTCATGTCTGACAGCAGCCTGCATCATAACATGACGGGTAAGTATAAATTAAGATTTATGCTTTTGGCTAACTGCGTATCTGGCCCGATTTTCCTGGTGTATGTCGCTCTGGATATTAATCGGACAAGCAGCGAAAGGCGCTTCTGAGAAATATTCGTGTCATTGCGAACGTTAGCGCGGCAATCTCTGCCATCATTCCCGGCCGGGGCTGGTCCTACAATACATTGCATCTCGTTCCTGCAGGAACCGCGCCCATGCGGGGGAAAACCGCTGCGAAATACGCCGCTGTTAACAGCCTCAAAGGTAAGGCGAAAACAGCCATGCTAATGCATCGCGTATGCGGGCTGGTAAGGAGCGAGTATCAACGCCGGCCAAAGTTTCTTTTACCGATATATTTTTGATATGTTCGACGTGTTTATCAATCGAGGTGACGAATTCGCTGTCGAAAATTTCAACGACAAGCTCAGAATTCAGTCTCAGGCTTCGTGCATCAAGATTAACAGAGCCAATATGCGAGTAATCATTATCAATAAGTAATAATTCGCTATACGAAAAAGGCGGCGGCTGATAGCGTTGCCGTTGCCGGATGTATACTCGGCATGCACATGAGCAGTATCCATGCATTGTTCAATTCAAGATGCTGCATTCCATACACCCGATTGCGAGATGCAGAATTAAGAGTGTTTTACACGCCTCGATCAAGCCGGTAGAGGCTAATGATAATCAGCAGTGTTCCAGCCATAAACCACAGTGGCCCGAACAGCCATAATGCCAGCGGGATGGTCATATAGTAAGCGCGCATGCCAAGGGTATAGTGTGTGCCGCCGCGCTCGAGAATCTGAATAACATCCTCGGTACTTATCTCCGTGTCATCATTGTTTGGCAGGTTAATCATGAAACCGGTATGATTGAAGTAACGTACGGCAAGGGTAAAGCTGAAGAACGCAAACAGAAAATCAACACCCAGCAGGATGAGTTTTGCCGTCCACAAAACGGGATGACGGCTGGCTAGCGGCCCCATCATCATTGACAGCTCCCCCTGTTTATCAGCTGTCAGCGCCAGGTTGAAGATACCCAGCCCAATGAGGATTGCGGCCGACGCCAGGAAGGTTGCCGCCATGGTCCAGTTACGCAGGGTTTGTATTGCCAGTATGTCTTTCCTGTCTTCCATGACTGAATGCACCCACAAAACTCGAATGCGTCGAGCAAGCCCCAGTGATGTGCTCAGCGGGTCTTTGTGTATTTTACGGTAGAGGCGAAAATGATATAACGCCAGCAGCAGGAAAGCGGCTGGACTCACACCATATTCAAAGTAGCGCAATGTTTCCATGAAGCTGTTTTCTGTCTGTAATCGATCAACAGGAAGTATAAAGGGTGAAATTCCTGAGCACCAGCAAACAATTTGTCAGTATGGAGAAGTAGCAGTATTCTGATGGTCATGGTTCGTAATAAAAAACTTCATTTTTCTGTAACCACCGGTGAAAGCCAAAGATAAAACTTGATATTTATCGTCTGAGAATAATTCACCATGCCTGCAACCCCGCTACCAGTATTGAAGTATGTCCCGGGTATTTTCATTATATTTTTGTTGATGGCATCTGCCTGCAGCTAACAGGAACTACTGAGTGCCATTTCCTCAACAGGCATTCAGGGTCTGCTGTACCTGTTGGCATCAATATCCCGGTCTTTTTTATTAGCGTGCCCTGAATTAGCGTCTTTTGGCCATTTATATTTCTTTATTCAGCTTTATATCATAATCACGGTATTGTTATTTAAAGAAAATCTCTGAGCTGTCGATAGTATTAGCATGACTTTGTTTGAAAAAGTTTTGTATCCAGTGCTTACGCGCTTAAACAGCGGAATCTCGACATGCATATAGAATCCAGCAAGTTCTTTAAAGAACTAGAACAGGCAATACTTTCAGATAACCTGGTATTGCCATCATTACCGGACGTAGCCTTGAAAATAAGAGACGCTGTCGAGTCGGAAAATTCAAGCGCAGAACAGATTGCAGACGCTATAAGTCAGGACAGTTCCCTGTCGGTAAGACTGCTAAAAGTGGTAAACAGTCCATTATATCGAACAAGAAATCCGATTAATGATTTACAGATGGCCGTAGCCCGCCTGGGTGTTCGTATGGTCAGAGATCTCATCATGAGCCTGGCAATGAAACAAATGTTTCAGGCGACATCTGAAGGACTGGACGAAAAATTTAGAGACGCCTGGAACACTTCAGTAAACGTCGCTTCCATTTGCCAGATGATGGCAACCGCTGTTGCCGGTGTTAAAAAAGAAGAAGCGCTATTGGCCGGTTTAATTCATAATATAGGCGCGTTACCAATACTGCAGTTTGCTGAAAACAATACCGAGTTGTTTAATGACGCAGAAGCGCTCAATTCACGTATCTGGGATATTCAAGGCAAAGTGGGTGCGTTAATTTTACAAAACTGGAACTTTTCAAGCAATCTTATTGAGGTCGTTTCCGAGTGCCATAATTTTGAATATACAGGTAGCGACGATTCCCCATTATTATACCTTGTTCAGGTAACCCTGTTACAGGGTGGCTTCGTACCTGATAACAAAATGCCTGAAGACTGGTCACAGGTACCGGCATTTTCGAGACTTGGCATGGAGACAGAAGTCGACGCCATAAACATAACAGAGAATCAACAGATGATAGAAGACAGCAAGCAATCACTGCTGTTCTAGTAAATTAACTATACTTAATCAGCTTTATCATTTTTACGAACAGCGCAAACATTAAACTGGTTTGAGCGTACACGATAAAGCTATGTTCTGGCCTGCTGCATTTCAGGTAGGCTGCTCATATAACAGCATATCACACTTGACCAGCCACGGATCACCGTGGTCTGTATCCGATTACATTGTAAAAAGGCGGTAAGTGGTGTGAGTTATAAACACCACCACACACCACTTACCGAAAGTAACTGAGTTACCAGCTATGAAAGTAACTCGTAACTAAGATTAGTTTAATCATCGGAAGATGGCTTGACCGCTAACGCCAGTCATTTGACACTTGTACAACAAAAAAGCTGCAGCCAGGTAACTGGCTGCGGCAGGAAAGACATCAGCTATTCAATAATGCCCTGAGTTCTGCAACTTCTGCTTCCAGCGTCGCTACTCGCTGTTCCAGGTCGGATTTGCTGCTACGCTCTGATGTTTTTGCGGCCACTGCCTGTATGGTGTGTTCTTCAACGTCGATGGGGCCGGAAAATAAATGCATGTACTCGGAGTCTTTGCGTCCCGGAGTACGCGGCAGCTTTACAACGAGCGGATCGCTGCCATCGAGCAGGCTGTTAAGTGCGTCAACAACCGTTTCGTTGTCAGCAAATGTATGCAGGCGTTCACTGCGTGCCCTTATCTCACCGGGTGTTTGCGGACCACGCAGCAACAGCAGGCAAACTATGGCGAACTGCGGCGGATCAAACTGGTAATCACCGAACCTGGTATTGCAGAATCGCTGTGTATATTTCTCAACGCCATTCTTGAAATTTTCTTCAATATGCACGAGATGTTTGTCGCGTAAATCACGCACAGTATGCTGCACCTCGCCCTTATTCAGTGACATAACAGGATTGCGCCCTGATTTCTGATTACATGCATTGGTCAGCGCATTCAGCGTCAGCGGATACAGGTCCGGCGTGTAAACGGATTTTTCCATTAAGCAACCAATCACTCGGCATTCGTTGGCGGTTAAGTTCGGGAGCATAGACTGGCCTCGGTCATTTCTTTTTGAATTATCGGTTCGGATTGAACCATGCTTTGATAATACCTGTTCGTATTCCATAGAGAAGTATAGATGCGATTGCCAGAGTTGAAATAGATAGCTGAAAAATATTGCCTGGATATAAACGCACGGATCAGAGTCGGCATCGTTTTTAAGGGTTTTATGCTGTCAGTTACTATTGATGCCTGCTTTCAATATTATTAGTTTAGTCGTCAACTTCGTTGATAAGCCGATATTTGACGTGTTTAAGATTTTCGATATCGAATAAATAATATATCTATTTCTTTCTCTTTCTCTTTCTCTTTCTCTTTCTGGGAGGAATATACTTGATATTTTAATTGTTACCACCTTTGGCTGGCATGTAACTTTATTTAACTGTATAAATTAAAGCTCCAACCCACTATAACAAAGGAAATAGCCAGCACGCATCCATATAGAGCCAGCGCAGGCCATCTAATAACCTTCCTTAATATAATCATTTCAGGCAATGACAGTGCCGCAATACTCATCATGAAAGCAAGTGTGGTCCCAATCGCCACACCTTTGTCAAGCATGGCTTCTGCCACTGGAATAACACCGGTAGCGTTTGAGTATAACGGTATACCAAGCAAAACCGCACCAGGTACTGCCAACCAGTTTTCTCTCCCTCCGAGGTATTCAGTTACAAGATTTTCGGGCACATAGCCATGAAACAATGCGCCAACAGCGATACCGGCGATGACCCATTTCCATAGACGTCCGACAATTTCTTTTACTTCGCTCCATGCATAACGATGCCGTCCTGCCAGCGATGTATCCGGTTTGGGTAAGTAGGCCTCACCCATCTGGATTTTCCAGACGTATTCTTCTACCCAGCGTTCTGGTTTGAAACTTTCCATTACTATTCCACCTGTATAGGCTACCGTAAGGCCGGCAGCTACATACATTAATGCTAATTTCCAGCCAAGAATACCGACCAGAATCACCACAGCTACTTCATTGATCATCGGGCTGGCGATAAGGAATGAGAAAGTGACGCCCAGTGGAATGCCCGCTTCAACAAAGCCGATAAACAAAGGTACTGATGAGCACGAGCAAAAGGGTGTAATTGCTCCCAGTGTTACAGCCGAAGTGCGCGCCAGCCATTTAGGTTTTCCTTGCACGTATTCGCGTACCTTTTCCGGTGAGAGATATGCTCGCAACAGTCCCATTATATAAATAATGAGGATCAGCATGACAAAAATCTTTGCCGTATCCATGACGAAGAAATGCAATGCAGAGCCCGCCTGGCTGTCGGCACTTAGACCCAGGTACCTGTAGACAATCAGGCTGGCGAGCGATTCGAACATATCCAAAAGCTTTTTAATCGTTAAATTATTCTGACACCCATTGACGAACCAGATCTGGACCGGGCAAGCCCCCGGCATGCACGACCTTGTCATCAAGCACAACACCGGGAGTGGACATCACACCATAACTCATGATTTGAGCAATGTCAGTAATCTTTTCCAGCTCTATTTCAATACCGGCCTGTTCTGCTGCCGTTTTGATTAAATTGGCTGTTGTTTCACAATTCTGGCATCCTGAACCCAGCACTTTAAAATGTTTCATTTCTTATCTCCAGTCGATGCAAGAGCGGATTCATACCACTCTTTTGTGTTATTAACGATTTTCAAAATTGACAGCATGACAGGCAGATCAATTGATGAACCGACTGTTAAATCGCATCGAAATTTGACCTGTTGTCTGCATAGATCATTAACCCTTGCTGTGACAAGTATGATTGCTATTTTCAAGCTATTAAACATCTCTTTATGGAGAAATGGCTAATGCATATATTATCCAGTATTGGCCCGTGTTTCGATGCAATTTGACAGCGATACGCATTAATCTAAATGTGCTGTGACAAACCAGGATTTCAAACAGGCACTCATGAGAATTGGCTGCAAGGGAAAGTAGATCATGAATAATATACGCAACGATTATATTCTGTATGAAATCATTCTTGAAATACTACAAATGTCGGGTCTGAAAACTTCGTGTAATATTTTTCTGAATTAGGTTATTTTGGCTTTTTTTTGATTCTGCGTTTTTAGCTGCGACAATTTTACCTTTTAGCTCCGATGTTGTATTAAGCGCCTTGTTGCCAGGCGGATTATCATCTGTTGCTTTAGTCGACATTGCTGCAACCGGCAATACATAAGGCGCACTTCCGAATTATGCACTGGGCTATCGGGCTACCCTGGAAGTCATAAAAAAACTGGCTTAAGATTTTGAAGAGGAGTTTGTTCGAGCAGAACAGCGTTTTGTGAAATACGGCCTGTTCTCCCTCTGTTTTGCATGGGTGCCAGTGATTGGTGATCCATTAACCGTTATAGCCGGAGTCTTGTGTATCCGTTTATTGTGATTTGTCTTTATGGACTCAGCCGGCAATATGATGCGCTATACCGTTATTAGTTATTTTGTACTGCAAGCATATTGATATGGCAACAATACCTAAACGTCCCCTTCCGGGTCACTATTCCCTGTCGATTCATTATCCTGGTAGAGCAAATGCGGCCAAAAGCGATCCCTCAAAAATCAAAGTCAAAAACGATTCACCACAGAGGCACAGAGAACACAGAGGAAGAATTTTATTGTTAGCTGCGCCGCAGGCGCAGCTAACAATAAATCATAAAAGATTTTTCTCTGTGCACTCTGCGCCTCTGTGGTGAAAATGCTTTTAATTTTTTAGGCTGAACGATAAGGGTGTCTTTTCCCACTAAGCTGGTTTTCATGACAGGGAAGTTGCGGCCAATAACGGACCTCCACAGTTTTCAGGTTAACGTCGCTGAAGCAGCAGGAACGGACAGTGAATGTTTTCAGTTGAACTTACGTTGTCGACCCTTGATGCCCGTTGGTGGAAAAGAAAAAACTTTTAGATTCTTCCGCAAATGAACGCGAATAAACGCAAATATTTAAAAGCAAAAAATA
>JAJDNP010000084.1 GCA_022340645.1 Gammaproteobacteria bacterium
CATTGCGCCGTATGTTTTGAATGTAGATTTTCATTCGGTGCAATGCGTTGCACTTATTGCCCCCTACGAAACTGCTTTTTTGCGCTGTTTGCGTCCTTCGCGGCTAAATTCGCTTTTGTCAGTCTGTTATCAGTACAAAATACCCGCACGGTTAATTTTGCCGACCGGGAATTTGGCAGCATTATCGGACCCTTAATAATTTCGACTAGACTTCCGAAGTCAACAAAAAGCAGATTGATTAGCTGAAATAGAATGCTCCGCTAGTATGGGGCAATATAGTAACTTTCAGTAAATCAATGATTGTGCTGCAGACAGGCTTTCGGATACAAATGTAGCAGCGCCAACTATGGTTGCACCTTGAATCAACTCCTCTTCATTGACCTGACGAGAGCCTACACATGGACCACATACATACATTTTCCCACCTGCTTCTGTATAAGCGTCTATCAACTCACTCAGCTTCGGAAAACCATTCGCAAATACATGATTAGCCATACATTTTACAGCCAACATACTTCCGTTACCCTGAAACCCCATTACAACCTCAACATCACTCGCCTGGGCAGCAGTGGCCATTACAAAAGGAATAGTTGCCAGTTCTGGATTCTCAGGACCATTAGTTACCATAATGAATAGTTTTTTTACCTTTTCTTCCATTGTTTTCGACCTTTTAAAATAAGAGAAACATTACATTAGAATATTATTAATTATTTATTTACATTATATTGATCTGCAGCAATAGATAAACGAAATATTTTTTCCTGTTCTAAATCTGATTGATGATTGCTAATGGCTGTACTTGCTCGTTAATCAATGAATCTTGTGGGTCCTTTAAAGTACCTAGCGCATTCAGAAAATTATGCCGTATGTCCGTTTTGGATTTGTTGAGAAACTCTCGTGCTGGATGATTTGTTTTACTGTCCACTGTATGCTTTCAGTTCTCTGGTCGGTCATCAATCAACTAACTGAACCTGTCGTCCGAAAAGTATTCGGCCACATTATCTTCTGCTTCTTCCAGCCAGCCTGATCGCACATCATCCTGTACATCAAATGCAGGTACATAGGGTTTGATATCAAGTAACGGCGTTTTATCTACAACATCGATATTGACGATGTGTAACAGGTTGTTTTCGATTCGATTTAACTTCACGATCGACAGTCCGATCGGATTCGGGCGTCTCGGCGCACGGATTGCGAACAGGCCGTGCGGCTGCCTGTCAGGCGCAGATCCTGGGTGATTGCACAGTTAAACCTGCCTGAATCATTTAACTGAAGGAGTATTTATTATGCCTACTATCAATTTTTCGAGCCCCGATTACAAAGATAAAACCATCTATGCTGTCGCCGGTAGTCATACGGAAACCGTGTTGCGTGAACTTGGCAAGCTTAGTAAGGAAGAACTGGAAAACCTGATTGTCAATGATCTGCCCAGTGAATGGCGTTTGGCCTGTCAGTTTATCACTCGCGATGAAGACATCCTGGTGGAGTACTGATTCTCGCAATGCTAAAGCGCGTTCACGGGGAACCGGTGGTGCTCGAATACGAGCGAATCATCAGCCATACTAGCGGTGAGAGTAATGATGAAGCTCTCGCCTGTATGCCGGCGAGCTGGCAGGCAGGCCAGGGTATGATGCCCGATCGTCTGGGTATGGCGCAGACTGATTTTGTTGCCCTGATTGACTTTCATTTTCCGGGACTGAAGGTTGACAGTCTGGATCAACCAGGAAGAGAGGCCGGCCAGAGTCGCAGTGATGTATATTATGACGTGCTAAAACTATTGCAAAACTATTGCTGGACAACCGGGCCTGCCGCTGCGAGAGTGAAAACACTATGGCAATGATCGTTTCCCATGCCTGCCAGGGACATAATCACCTGTGGCAGGACATGGGACTGTGGTCTCGTGATCAGCTATCTGCCCTGATGATGCGTAATTTCCCATTGCTTGCGCAACGCAATACACATAATATGAAATAGAAAAAGTTTATATATAAACAGCTTTGTAATGCGGAAGGCATCTACACCTGCCGTGCGCCCTCGTGCGAAGTTTGTGTAGACTATGGTACCTGCTTCGGACCGGAAGATTAACGCAGAACGATCATTATCGATACCTCAGCCGACATTAATGACCTGATGATGCGCGCCAGGGCAGCCTATGCCGGACTGGCAATCGGTGATGCGCTGGGCGCCACCGTTGAATTCATGACGTCCCGTGAAATCGAACACCGCTATGGTATTCATCGTGACATTATCGGCGGTGGCTGGTTGTGCCTTGTTAAAGGCGAGGTTACCGATGACACCGAAATGAGTCTGGCATTGGGCAATTCCATTCTTCTGCATGGTGGTGTTAACTCCCGGGCTGCTGCCCGGGCATTCAGTGACTGGATGCGAGGCAAGCCAAGAGATGTCGGTAACACCGTTCGCCGCGGGATCATTCACTTCAGGAATACGGGTGAAAGTGAACTGGCGCCAAATGACATGGATGCTGGCAATGGCAGCTGTATGCGTTGCTTGCCTGTTGCACTGTGTACCCTGGGTGCGAAAAAAGAGCAAGTCGTATATGCCTCAAGACAACAGGCGCATGTTACTCACAATTCTTGCCTGGCCGATGCTGGTACCGAGTGTGTTATTGACCTGGTACAGTTGGCGCTAACGAATACATCAAAGGATGCACTTGTAGATCGTATCGACAATCTGGTAACTGATTACTCCGAATTCCGTTTCAGGAATAGAAATATTAGCAATCCAAGCGGCTATATAGTCGATACACTGCAGGTTGTGTTTGAAGCTTTTATACGCACAACGCGTTTTGAGTCCTGTCTTATTGATGTTGTCAACCAGGGCGGAGATGCTGATACGGCAGCAGCTATTGCAGGCATGATATCCGGGGCATTCTATGGCATGGACCAGATTCCGGAAATCTGGCTGACGGCAATTAACAGGTCAATTCTGGATACATGTTTACAACAGGCCGAGTCGCTTATTAAAATCTCGCCATTGTTTATGGAAGCAACTGGAAAGGTGGTTGATGACTGACGATCCGGATTATTTTCTTGATAGCAAAGTTCAACACGTCGGGTATAGCGATCAGCTCAGCACATCATTGGACAACAGATACGAGTCTTGAAAACATTTGGCCATATTTCACCAACAGTAAAGCTCAGTCTGAACGCCTTAGTAGCATTTGTGCGTCATGGGGCTTTTTGCAACGAAATATCTTGGTATGAGTAAATTATTGATAGCCGCAAAGAACGCAAGGAACAAATAGTAAATCTTTGCGTTTTTTGCGGCACAAATATTGAGAATAGACTGGATATATTGCCGGGCTATCTGGAATTTTCTTATTTCGAGTATACAGTTTTAGCGCCTTCGGGCGTGCCCAGTATCAGCACATCGGCTGGCCGGTTGGCAAATATGCCGACGGTGACGATGCCGGGTAACTTGTTAAGTTCATTTTCAAGCTTTACAGGCTCCATGATTCTAAGATCATGCACGTCCAGAATATCATTGCCGTTGTCGGTAACGAAACCTTCACGCCAGACTGGACGTCCGCCTATTTTTACCAGTTCCCTGGCAATAAAGCTGCGCGCCATGGGGATGACTTCAACGGGTAACGGGAATTCTCCCAGGACATCAACCAGTTTGGATTCATCGGCAATACAAACAAATTTTTTGCTGGCACCGGCAATGATTTTTTCGCGGGTCAAAGCGCCGCCGCCGCCTTTGATCAGGTTTAGATAATGGTCGGACTCGTCAGCGCCATCAATATATACCTCGATGCCGTTGACCTCGTTTAGATCGTAAACTGGTATGCCATAAGCTTTCATGCGCTCGGTTGAAGCCACTGAACTGGACACTGCGCCATTGATTTTATGTTTTATTTTTGCCAGGGCATCAATAAAATGATTGACGGTGGAACCGGTACCTACGCCGACAATTTCGTCAGCTATGACATATTCAAGCGCTGCTTCCGCAGCTTTCTTTTTCATCTCGTCCTGGTTCATGGTTTACTCCCGTAGCTATTTCTAAAATTTTTAATAGTGCGAATATTACCGTGAAAGAAGACCGGTTGGAAGTTTGCAGTCATTAGTTGGCAGTATTAATGTATCTAACATTGCTTCAGAACAAAATAGCTGTTAACTGCCAGCTGTTATTGCTTTCAACCAGCAGCAAATGTCTTTAAACTGATGACAGCAAACTGATAACTGCCAACTTTGTTGTTATGACCAAAAAATATATAGAAAAAATTCTGACTGCCCGCGTTTATGATGTTGCTGTCGAAACCCCGCTGGAACTGGCAAAGACATTAAGTAAACGCCAGAATAATCAGGTATTGCTTAAACGCGAAGACCTGCAAAGTGTTTTTTCATTTAAATTGCGCGGTGCGTATAACCGTATCTATCAGATAATACAAACCAGGAAAGTCAATGGCGTGGTGGCCGCATCTGCCGGAAATCATGCCCAGGGTGTCGCGCTGGCCGCGAAAAAACTCGGCTTGAACGCAATCATCGTCATGCCTAAAACAACACCACGTATCAAGGTAGACGCTGTAAAGTCATACGGTGCGAAAACGGTTCTGATTGGTGATAATTATGATGAAGCCTGTGCCTATGCAACAAAATATGCCAGTTCGGAATCACTGGATTTTATCCACCCCTACGATGACAGCGATGTCATTGCCGGACAGGGCACCATTGGTCTGGAAATCGTTCGCCAGCACGCGGACTTTATCGATGCCATTTTTATCCCTGTTGGAGGCGGTGGTTTAATTGCCGGCGTCGGTACAATTGTTAAATATATAAGCCCGAAAACCAGAATAATCGGTGTTGAGCCGGAAGATGCCGCCTGCATGGCAAGGGCTATTGAAAGCAATCGCCGCGTAGTGCTAGATCATGTTGGTATTTTTGCTGATGGCGTCGCTGTGAAACAGGTGGGTAAAGAAACTTTTCGCGTCGCAAAACAATGTGTTGATCAGATGTTGACGGTGACCACTGATGAAATCTGCGCCGCAATCAAGGATATCTTTGATGATACCCGGTCAATTGCTGAGCCTGCCGGTGCGCTGGCGGTTGCCGGTATAAAAAAATATGTTGCTCAAAATAATCTCAGCGGTAAAACACTGATTGCAATTAATAGCGGTGCAAATATGAATTTTGACCGTCTGCGCCATGTTTCCGAACGTGCCGAAATTGGCGAGCAGCGCGAAGCACTGTTTGCGGTAACCATTCCTGAGCGCCCGGGCAGTTTCAAGGCATTTTGCCAGACGATTGGCAAACGCGGTATTACCGAATTCAACTACCGTTATGCCGATGATACAGATGCACAGGTTTTTGCCGGGGTTCAGCTGCGAGATGGCATGACAGAACGCCTGGGGCTGATTCAGAAACTGAAAGATAACAATTATCCCGTGCTGGACATGACTGATAATGAAATGGCAAAAATGCACGTGCGTCACCTGGTCGGCGGGCATGCGGCGTTAAAAGACGAAGTGCTATTTCGTTTTGAGTTTCCCGAGCGCCCCGGCGCATTGCTGGACTTTCTTACCCGCATCGGCACCCAATGGAATATCAGCTTGTTTCATTATCGCAATCACGGCGCAGCTTTCGGGCGCGTGCTGGTAGGTTTGCAGATTCCGAAAGCTGACAGGAAACAACTAACGCAGTACCTGGACACCCTGGCTTACCCTTACTGGGAAGAAAGCGATAACCCGGCATACAAGCTATTTCTATCTTCACCGGTTAAAGCTTTGCCGGCTGGGGATGCGGCGCCAAACCAGCCTGCAAAATGACACTTTAAATCGTGTAAAGCTGTTTTTCAGTGATGATGAAGTTGAGCGGGATGTCCCAGCTTTGCGTATTCAGCCGGGCGGTTTTCTGAATTTCATGGGCCAGGCCGGCGAGCACGGGCTTTTTCCAGTGCTGCCTGTGTTTAAGGTAAGCCAGTGTCCGGTCATAAAAGCCTCCTCCCATGCCGAGGCGGTTTCCCAGTGGATCAAAAGCAACCAGCGGCAGCAGCAGCAAATCCAGATGCTGTGCGCTAACCCATTTTGATGGATGGCACTGTGGTTCCGGAATACTAAAGCGGTTAAGTATCAATCTGCTGCCTGGCTGATAGGGTGCAAAATAAAGGCTGTTTTGCAGTGGTGAAAGTACCGGCAGATAAACTTTCTTACATGAGAACCTGGCATGTTCAATGATCAGGTAGGGATCGATTTCGCCATCATTGGCAAGGTAGCAGGCAATGTTTTTGCTGTTTTTGTAGATGCCCTGCTTTGTAAGGTTCTGGCAAAGCGCCTGGCTATGCTGTTTTTGTACGATTTCAGACAATAATTTTCGCTGGGCACGTTTGAGTTGTCTGATATCTGAAGCTGACGGGGGGCCTGATTTTATGTGGTCAGCTTTATTATCGTCAGGCATACAGGCTTGGCTATAAGTAAGATGACATCTCCGGAAATGCCGTAGCGAATACTGAAGACCTTGAACCGGTAAGTTCAGGTGGGAGTCAGCGATGAAGCGTCAGGCTTCCCGTCATAGCGGTAATGCACACGGCTTCAACAGTCCAAGTCCCTGGGTCAGTATTTAAGGCTCAAGGGTTTTAACAGGTTGCTTACGTACACCCCAGAGATGCCAAAACTGTAAGACAGGTTGATATTACATATCAGCTATCTATAAATCTATTGTATGTAATGCTGAATTTAAATCAACATAATAGCGGAAATTAAATTACTATATTTTATTTGAGTGATCTAAACCAGCTGAATTTCACGTATGGATTGAGAGATACGGTCTGAGAGCGCATCGATACGTTTATTCAAATCGTTATGTTCTGCAATAATGGATTTGTTGTGCAGAATTTCATGACACATGTTCAGCGCGGTCATGATGGCGATACGCTCGGCACCGATAACGGAGCCCTGCGTTTTTGTTTCTTGGAGTTTTTCGTTGAGCAGGTTAGCCGAGGCGCGCAGGTTGTCTTTTTCTTCTTCGGGACAGCCAATACGGTAATCCTTCTCCAGGATTTTTATCATTAAGGGTTCAGCTTTACTCACGTAGATTAACCTTTGTTGTTTTTTTCAGCTATCGTCTTGTACTGGTGAGTGATCAGGCCCTTTCCATAGAGCGTAAACGGGTAATCATTGACTCTACCTGCACACGCACTTTTTCTTTCTGCTCAATGAGACCTGAACGTTCAGTGACGAGCTGGTGTAGCTGGGCGCGAAGTTCCCTGTTTTCGTTACTCAGCCGTCGGCATAATTCAAGTAACTCGTCAACCTGTTCTTCGAGATTGTCTATTCTTGTTATCGTTATTATATCTGTCATGGTGCTAATACTAGGACGAGAATTCTCATCGGTCAATTACAATAACGAATTTAACTGAATTTGGTTTAAACTGTCACTCTTTTTTTATATTTTTATTCTCAAATGCAGAGTTATCCAGATATTTCACAATTAGAAAGCCTGTTGTTTAACGTAGATGCTGCGTTCGGCGCGATAGAGTCTCATGGCGTATTATGCGGTATGTTGTGTGCCCAGGGGGCAACGGATGCCTCGCAGTGGATGTTGCATGTGCTGGGCGAACATGAAGAAAGCAGCAGCGTGTTGAAGCAGGCCGGCGAAAAATTATTACAGCTTCATCAGGCCTCGGTCGAACAGATGAATAACAGTGATGTCAAATTTGAATTAATGTTGCCAGACGAAGACGAACCGCTGGAGGCGCGCGTTGAGGCATTGGGCGTCTGGTGTCAGGGTTTTGTTTACGGCCTGACCGTGGGTGGTGTCAAACAGGACACAGAGTTGCCTGAAGACTGCAAGGAATTAATCGGTGATATTCTTGAAATATCACGTGCCGGTTACGTAATCGACGATGATGATGAACCCGATACTGACATAGATGAAAGTGAAGAAGATGAAATTGCTTTCATGGAGGTGAGTGAATATGTTCGCATGGGTGTATTGCTGATCTACGAGGAACTGCAGCCGCTGCAGTCTTCCCAAACAGTGCACTAAAAAATTAAAATTTCTTTCGCAAATGAACGCAAATACACGCAAATTTAAATATGTCTTTATTAGCGTTCATTAGCGTTTATTTGCGGAAAAGCTTTTGTAATAGTTCATTAAGAGAAAAAATTGAATAAACAGGTTTATGTAAAACGTCGCAAGCAGTTAATGCGAATGATGAATGAAAGTTCGGTGGCAATCCTGCCAGCGGCGCCGACATTGATCCGCAACCGGGATGTGGAGCACGGCTATCGTCAGGATAGTGACTTTATGTATTTAAGCGGCTTTAATGAGCCCGAATCCGTGATCGTGTTAATTCCCAACCGCAAACAGGGGGAATTTGTACTTTTTTGCCGAGACCGTGATCCGGTAAAGGAAACCTGGAACGGGCGGCGTTACGGCATGGAAGGCGCGGTCGAGCAATTCGGCGCCAATGAAGCCTATGCCATCGACCGCCTGGAAGAAATTCTTCCCGGCCTGATGGAAAGTTGTGAGAGCGTTTACTACAGCATTGGATTGAATCCGCAATTCGACAGGCATGTTCTTAAATGCGTGAATGATTTGCGCGGGATGTCACGCCGTGGCGTGCGCGTTCCCTATGAGTTTGTTTCACTGGAATACCTGCTGCATGACATGCGTTTGTACAAGTCCCGGGAAGAACTTGGCATGATGCGCAAGGCGGCAAAAATTTCGGTCGAGACACACATCCGGGCAATGCAGGTTTGCAGGCCGGGAATGTATGAATATGAGCTGGAAGCGGAATTTCTCTGCGGATTTAAACGCAATGGTGCCGACTGGGCGTATTCTTCAATCGTCGGCGGTGGTGAAAATGCCTGTATTTTGCATTACACAGAAAATAACTCGGTCCTGAAAGACAAGGAACTGGTACTGATTGATGCCGGTGCGGAGTACGAAGGTTATGCAGCAGATATCACCAGGACATTCCCGGTTAATGGACAATATACTCCGGCTCAGCGTGAAATATATGAAATTGTGCTGAAAGCGCAGGAAGCCGCCATGGCCAAGGTGAAACCGGGCAATCACTGGAACGATCCGCATGACGCGGCGGTAAAAACATTAACCAGGGGGATGGTTGAAATTGGCCTGTTAAAAGGCAAACCATCGCAGTTAATAAAAGAAGGCAAGTACATGAAATACTACATGCACCGTACCGGTCACTGGCTGGGTATGGATGTGCATGATGTTGGCGATTACAAGGTGGATGAAAACTGGCGCTTACTGGAGCCGGGCATGGTGTTAACGGTCGAGCCGGGTTTATATATTCCTGCCGGTACCCGCGGTGCAAAACGCTGGTGGAATATCGGTGTGCGAATCGAAGACGACCTGGCTGTTACCCGGGACGGTCATGAGCTGCTGACCAGGGGGCTGCCGCGAACTGCGGATGAAGTCGAAGCCGTGATGGCTTCTTGAATTTTTATCCGCAAATGAACGCAAAAAACGCAAATATTAAAAAAATAAAAGGTTTTAATTTGCGTTTATTCGTGTCCATTTGCGGAAAGTTTTTTTAAGTTTTTAATTTCAAAAATTAAGATGAGTCGATTGTGTAAAAGGAGTATCTGTCCTGACCGGAATATTAAATATGTCAATAGTTGCACCGGATAATTACTTCGACCTGGTTATTATTGGCGGCGGCCTGGCCGGCGCCAGTCTTGCCTGTGCCTTAAGGTATGTCGTTGTTGGTACGCCATTGAAAATAGCCGTGGTTGAGGCATATGAGCTCAATACCGATTCACAACCCAGTTATGATGACCGTACCGTGGCACTATCTTATGGCAGCCGCTGTATTTTCGAAAGTATGGGCCTGTGGTCTTCGCTTGCGCCGGCTGCAGAAGCTATCAATACTATTCATATTTCAGATCGCGGGCATTTCGGCGTTACCCGGCTGACCAGGGAACAGGAAGGCGTCGAGGCACTGGGGTATGTGCTGGAGAACCGTGCTATTGGACAGCAGTTATATGCAGCCATCAAACAGGCGCAGGATGATGTTAATAATGAGACTTCGGCTGACACCGGCACGGTTTCAAATATCAGCCTGTTCTGTCCGGCAAGTTTGACCAGCCTGACACAGGATGAAAACCAGGTGTTTGTTGAGATACGGCTTAACAATAATCAGCAGACATTGTCTGCAAAGCTGCTGGTCGCGGCGGATGGCAATAACTCCCGGGTCATGCAGCTGATGGCTATCGGTAGCAGCCGTCAGAGTTATGACCAGGTGGCTTTGATCACCAATGTCACTCCGGGACGGAAACATAACAATGTTGCCTACGAGCGCTTCACTGATAGCGGGCCGCTGGCCTTTTTACCCATGCAGCAAAATCGCTGTTCCGTGGTTTGGACCCTGAATCCCGAGGTGGCGGACTATTTGTATGCAATTGATGAAGCGGATTTTCTGGCGCAGCTGCAGCAGCGCTTCGGTTATCGTTTAGGCAAGCTTGAAAAGGTTGGCGCTCGGCATATCTACCCGTTATTTTTGCAGTCGGCAAGCCAGATGGTGCATGGCCGCGTCGCGCTTATCGGCAATGCAGCACATAGCGTGCATCCCGTGGCTGGACAGGGGTTTAACCTGGCGCTAAGAGACATCGCGCTGTTGTCGGAGCTGATTGTGAATGCACATAAATCAACAGATGATATTGGCCAGCAGGCCATGCTGCTGGAATACGCACGCCAGCGTGAGCAGGATATTCAGCGCGTCTATCGATTCACAGACACGCTGGTGAAAACCTTTTCCAATGCCATTCCGCCACTGGCTCACATGCGTTCGCTGGGGCTGCTGTTGCTGGATATACTGCCTGATATTAAACACCAGCTGGCCAGGCAAAGCATGGGTTTAACGGGTCGATTAACACGTTTAAATCGAGGCCTGCGCTTATGATACAGAAGACGGATACAGGCAGCTTTGATGTGGTTGTCATCGGTGGCGGTATAGTCGGCCTGAGCTTTGCCAATGAGCTGGCCGGCTCGGATTTTTCGGTGGCCGTGATTGAGCGCAATGAGCTGAAAGCCATGACCGATGAGCCGGATTGTCGCGTCTCCGCGATAAACCTGTCTGCGCTGAAGCGCTATCAGCAAACGGGCGTCCTGGATTCGCCTCTTGCCAGCCGTGCCTGCGCCTTTGAAAAAATGTTTGTCTGGGACCAGACCGGCGCCGGACAAATCGAGTTTGACAGTGCCGAACTGGGTTTGCCCGAGCTCGGTCTCATCATCGAAAACAACGTCCTGCAACGGATGCTGCTGGATAATATCCAGGCTGCAGACAACATTAGTTATTTGTGTCCGCAGGAAATCATCGAGATCGACTATCAGCCAGGTCATGAAAAACAGCATGAAGGCCATGTTGAAGGCCTGGCAGCCGCCACCATTACCCTGTCCTCGCAACAACAGTTATCCGCCAGATTGCTGGCAGGCGCTGACGGGGTTAATTCAAAAGTCAGGGAAGCCGGCTTGATCCAGCGGGTTAAACGGCCTTATCAGCAGCAGGCGCTGGTATGTAACGTGGCCACCAGCGAGAGTCATCAAAACACCGCGTGGCAATGTTTTATGCCAAGCGGGCCGCTGGCCTTCCTGCCTTTATATAATGGCTGGAGTTCAATTGTATGGTCGCTGGATGAAGACCAGGCGCAGCAGAAAATGTCACTGGATGCAAATGCATTTAAAGCCGTGCTGGCTGAAGCCGGCGAATACAAACTGGGAGAGATACTGGAAACCAGCCAGCGGTTTTTATTTCCTTTATCGCATGGCCATGTCACTGACTATGTCAGGTCCGGGTTGGCGCTGATCGGGGATGCAGCGCACAATATACATCCGCTTGCCGGGCAGGGCGCGAATCTTGGTATTGCCGATGCATTCGCACTGGCGGATGTTATCCGTGACGCCAGAAAATCAGGGCGGCAATGGGCGGCTTTGCACACCCTGAAAAAATACCAGCGGCAGCGCAAGGGTGCCAATCAGCTTATGGAAATGTCGATGACCGGCTTTAAGGAACTCTTCGGATTTGATAATGCATTTATCTCAGAAATACGAAACGCCGGCCTGTCACTGGTAGATCATATACCTGCACTGAAATACCGGATTATCAAACAGGCATTAGGTGTTTAGGTTTATTTCTGCCAAGCATATATTTAATAACATAGTCCGCGAATAACGCAAAAAAGCTTTTTTTTGTTAAAAACCTTTGCGTCTTTCGCGTTATTCGCGGACTATATCTGTGCTTTTGAAAGACTGCTTCTGAGCAAGAAAAAATGCCAGTATCATCATAGCTGTCCCATTTAAATTACAGGCGTACACATAACTCACTGTTATACATGAAAGAGATAACTGTTTATGTCATCCGAAACATGAACTGGCAACGGTGGTCGCCCGAGACACGCTGTGAATACTTCCTTGTACGCTCGAATGCCGCATCCATGCGGCATACGGTCTCGCACAACAGTTCCCAATCCATGTTTCTAACATTAAGTGGGACAGCAATGCCAGTATCATTATTTTTATCCGCAAATGAACGCAAAGAAAATGAAATTATCTTTAAAATGGTTATAACGTAGGACATGAATATAAACTATTAGTGAAACTTTGATTTTTAAGGAATTTATCAGTTTTGTTTACACAGCGAAGTTCAGGCTTTTCTTTGCGTTCATTTGCGTTCATTTGCGGATAATATTGTTTTTAAAAAAATAAGTATCACTATTTTTTATCGGGACTCTATGCCCGCAAAGCGTGTAAAATCGCCCGGAATTTATACCTCACCAGCTTAATGATTATGAGTAATAAAACCGTTTTATATGACAAGCATCTGGAATACGGCGGCAAGATTGTGGATTTTGCCGGCTGGCAAATGCCGGTGAATTATGGCTCACAGATAGACGAGCATCACCAGGTGCGTAGAGATGCGGGCATGTTCGATGTATCGCATATGGTGATTATTGACCTTGGTGTTGCTAACGAAGCGGGTGATACCAGGGCTTTCCTGCAATACTTGCTGGCCAATGATGTCGCCAGGCTAGTCGACAGGGGAAAAGCCCTGTATAGCTGTATGCTCAATGAGAACGGCGGTGTCATCGATGACCTGATTGTGTATTACCTGGCGGCTAACTGGTATCGCCTGGTGGTAAACGCCGCTACCCGTGAAAAAGATCTGGCCTGGATTAAAAAACATGCCACTGCTTTTAATGTCGCTGTAAAAGAAAGGAGCGAGCTGGCAATGATTGCGGTACAGGGACCGCATGCGCGTGATAAGGCATTTAAAGCCATGCCTGTCGACGTGGTTGAAGCAGCAGCGCCTTTGCAGCGGTTTTTTGGGGCTGACTGTGGCGACTGGTTTGTTGGCCGTACCGGTTATACCGGGGAAGACGGTTTTGAAATCATGCTGCCAGAAACCGAGGCGGCATCACTTTGGGACAGGCTGGCTGCGGCGGGTGTTAAGCCCTGTGGCCTGGGCGCGCGAGATACTTTACGGCTGGAAGCCGGCATGAACCTGTATGGCAGTGATATGACCGAAGAGACATCGCCATTAATTTCCGGACTGGCATGGACGGTTGCCTGGTCACCCGAGGACAGGGATTTTATCGGACGCAAGGCGCTGGAAAAAGAAAAGGCCGAGGGTGTCAAACAGAAGCTGGTTGGCCTCGTGCTTGAAGAACGAGGCGTCCTGCGCGGCCACCAGAAAGTGGCGGCGGAAAATGATGATGGCGTATACGTGGGAGACGGTGAAATTACCAGTGGTACTTTTTCGCCCAGTTTGCAAAAATCAATCGCCCTGGCAAGGGTACCTGTTGAGACTGGAAAAAGCTGTAAAGTGGAAATCCGCGGTAAGTTGTTGAAAGCCATGGTTGTAAAACCGGTATTTGTACGCGAAGGACAGGCAGTGTAGGCCAGCATAAGTGGTAGCGTTGCTGGCAAATCTATATTTGATTCAGCAGGATATGAATAACCATTGAATTTTGCCGGGAACGGCCAGGCCTTATCCCGGCCTGCCGGTGAAGAGCATGCCGGGTTTGGATTTTTTGTATTTGCTGTGCTTCACAATATAAAACAATAGAAACTGAGGTTATAATACGCGCATCGTAAGAATTGCCGCAGGAGAAAAAAGTGAGTGAAATTCCTTCAGAATTAAAATATACCACGTCACACGAATGGGTACGTGTTGAGGATGATGGCCTGGTGACTGTGGGTATTAGCGACCACGCACAGGAATTACTGGGTGACCTGGTTTTCGTTGAATTACCGGAAATCGAAGCCGTGTTTAATGCCGGCGATGAGTGCTGTGTGGTGGAGTCGGTAAAAGCAGCGTCCGATGTATACGTGCCAATCACTGGTGAAATCGTTGAAGTAAATGAATCCCTGCTAGACGAACCGGAAACAATCAACACTGCGCCTTATGACAGTGGCTGGCTGTTTAGAATTAAACCGTCAGAAGATGATTTTGAGGAGACGGAAGAATATGAAGAGCTGCTGGATGCGGAAGCTTATCAGGCAGAGATTGGGGAATAGAACAGAGATGGTTCTTGGTCGTTCGTTGTTTGTCATTAGACCAAATACAAACGACTAAAAACAGTTTTAAATCAATATGCCTTTTATCCCCCATACCGACCAGGAAGTAACGCTGATGCTAGCGCGTATTGGCGTTGATTCCATCGAAGATTTATTTGATGAAATACCCGCACACATGCGTGCTGCAGTTATGCAGGCTATTCCGCAGGGCATGAGCGAAATGGAAGTTTCACGTTTAATGCATCAGCTTGCGGAGAACAACACCAGGGCGCTATGTTTTCTGGGTGCGGGCGCTTACCAGCATCATATTCCATCTGCAGTTTGGGAAATCACGACACGCGGTGAGTTTTACAGTGCCTACACGCCTTACCAGGCCGAGGCTTCACAGGGCACCCTGCAGTTAATCTACGAATATCAGAGTATGATGACGGCGTTAACGGCGATGGATGTGTCGAATGCGTCAATGTATGACGGTGCTTCAGCTTTAGCCGAGGCCATTTTAATGGCCGTGCGCGCCAATCGTAAGTCAAGGTCGAGAAAAATACTGGTGCCGACAACGGTTAACCCGGTTTACCGCAAGACAGCCCACACCATTGTTAATGGTCAGCAAATCGAGCTGCTTGAAGTACCGTATGACCGTGCAACCGGCACCGTAACACTGGAGCAGATTAAACAGCAGTCTGAGGGTGATGTGACCGCGCTGGTATTGCAGCAGCCCAACTTTTTTGGCTGCCTGGAAGCCGTGGATGAAATTACTGACTGGGCACACGAAAATAATATCCTGGTTATAGCACTGATTAACCCGTTAACCATGTCAGTACTGAAACCGCCGGGTGAATGGGGCGGTGAAACACAGCAGTCCAGAACCAGCAAGGGCGCAGATATTGCCTGCGGTGACGGCCAGCCACTGGGTGCTCCATTGTCTGCCGGCGGCCCGTATTACGGCCTGCTTTGCTGTAAACAGGCGCTGGTCAGGCAAATGCCAGGACGCATTGTCGGCCGCACGGTTGATCTGGATGGCAACGAAGGTTTCGTTTTAACTTTGCAGGCGCGCGAGCAGCATATTCGCCGTTCAAAAGCGACTTCTAATATCTGTACTAACCAGGGGCTCGTGGTGACAGCTTCTACCATTTACATGGCAATCATGGGAGCGAGGGGACTGGAAAATACAGCGGCAGCCTGCTTTGCCAATAACAATCTGCTTGTTGAAAAACTTAGCGCGATTACCGGGGTTAACAAAGCATTTGCCGGCACGTATTTTCATGAAACCGTGCTGCAGCTTGAGGCCCCCGCCGCCGAAGTACTAAGCGGCCTGCTGGAAAAAGGCATTCTTGGCGGATATAACCTGTCGCAGGATTACCCCGAGCTGGGCAATGCCATCCTGGTCTGTACCACGGAAATGCGCACCGAAGAAGATATTAATGCTTATGCTGAAGCGATGCGGCAGGTACTGGAGGCAATAGCTGCATCTGTTTATTCTTCAGATGCTGCAATGTCAGCGGAGACGGTCTGATGTTGATCTTTGAGCATTCATCGCCAGGGCGCAAAGGCGCGCCACAGGCGCCAGCAGAAAAAGCCTCGCTAACGGCTATTCCGGAAAAACTTCTGCGGCGGCAAAGCGCAGCACTGCCCGAGGTCTCCGAATTGCAGGCAGTGCGTCATTACACACGCCTGTCGCAGAAAAACTTTTCTATTGATACCCAGTTTTATCCTCTGGGCTCCTGCACCATGAAGTACAACCCGCGTGCCTGCAACACGCTGGCAATGCTGCCTGGATTTTTGAATTTGCATCCGTTAACCCCGGATCTGCAAAGCCAGGGTTTTCTTGTCTGCATGTATGAGCTGCAGTCCATGTTATGCGAAGCCACCGGCATGGCGGACTTTTCACTGGCGCCGATGGCGGGTGCTCAGGGTGAATTTGCCGGCGTAGCCATGATCAAGGCTTATCATAGTTCACGCGGCGATACAGAGCGCAGGGAAATCCTGGTGCCCGATGCGGCGCACGGCACTAATCCGGCCACGGCAGTAATGTGTGGTTTCCAGGTAACAGAAATTCCCACACTTGATAATGGTGATGTTGATATCGTTGCCCTGGAACAGGCAGTGGGGCCGCAAACCGCCGGGCTAATGCTGACCAATCCATCAACACTGGGTGTGTTCGAGCGCAATATCGAGACGATAGCAAAAATAGTACATCAGGCAGGAGGCCTGCTGTATTACGATGGCGCCAACCTGAATGCTATCCTGGGGAAAATACGTCCCGGTGATATGGGCTTCGATGTTATTCATTCAAACCTGCATAAAACGTTTTCCACACCCCATGGCGGCGGTGGACCGGGGTCGGGTGCAGTTGGTGTTGCTGGGCGCCTGAAACCATTTCTGCCTTTGCCCATGGTAACAAAAGAGGATAATGGTAATTATCGATACCTGACAGCGCAGGATTGCCCGCAAAGCATCGGACGTTTATCTGCATTCATGGGTAATCCCGGTGTCCTGTTGCGTGCCTATGTTTATATGCGATTACTTGGCCGCGAAGGTATGGTACGCGTGGCAGAGTACGCTACCTTAAATGCAAATTACATGATGGCAGAGGCAAAGCGACGTGGTTTTACCCTGGCCATAGATGACCGTCGTGCCAGCCATGAGTTTATTATTACGCTGAAAAACGAAGCGCACGAATATCACGTGTCGGCAATGGACTTCGCCAAACGGCTGCTTGATTTAGGTTATCACGCGCCAACGACGTACTTTCCGCTACTGGTTCCTGAATGCCTGCTGATAGAGCCTACCGAAACCGAAGCCAGGGAAGCACTGGATGGTTTTCTTGATGCTCTTGAACAAATCAGGCACGAAGCTGAAACCAGTCCTGAATTATTGCACGCAGCACCGCAGACATTGCCGGTGAAGCGGCTTGATGAAGTCAGGGCGGCGAAGCAGCTGGACCTGGCTTATAATAGCTAGTCGTTAGTTACTGGTCGTTTGTCATTAGTCGGAAAACAAAAGACAAAAGACTTGTTTTAGGCTATTTCCACCCTGTTGCGGCCATATTCTTTCGCCATATACAGGGCTTTGTCAGCTCGATCGAGCAATGATTCCAGGGTATCTGATTCGGCGATAAATTGCGTTACACCGAAGCTGCTGGTAATGTGTCCCACTGTTTTGAATTCAAAGTTTTCAATGTCACGGCGTAAACGTTCCGCGTGAGCAAAGGCGCCATTCACATCGGTTTCCGGCGCCAGGATAATAAATTCTTCGCCGCCATAACGTGCAAAAATATCCACGCTACGATTCGCTTTAGAAACAACCTCTGTCAATTTTTCAAGGACCTTGTCACCGACCAGGTGGCCAAAATTGTCATTGACGTCTTTAAAATTATCGAGGTCGAAAAAGATGATTGAAAACGTACTGCCATACCGTTTTGCCTTGTCGATTTCAATGTCGAGGAAATGTGCAAAATGCAGTCGGTTGTATATTTGCGTCAGCGAGTCTGTATAGGCAATCTCGGTCATCGCTGTGCTTAATGTTTTGATATGGGCAAGCATGGCGCCAAATAACAGGCCAACAAGAACTGGAATAATAAAAGAGACGGCGGTGAGTTCTATCTTGAGTGCAACCAGCGTATGAATGATATTCAAAAATGCAGTAGCGCAGCAGGACAAACTAATGTAGTACAGGTAAATGTACAGTCTGTGCTTTGCTGCAATTTTTACATTTTTCGTCATTGTCGAGCACTATTTCTGTTGTTAGGGTATCCTATCGTCAAATGGCGGTCGTTTCATCTTATAAAGCAATTCAGGTGGCTGATATGGTTATAAAAACACGATTCTTATGCAAATGTACACATTTTTTTATATTGCTGTTTGCTGCTTTATTCTCGCTATCGCTTAACGCCCGCCAGCTCGATGATGTTAATTTCCCGGACACTGTGAGTTTGCCGGGAACCGACACCGCCATACATTTGAATGGTATGGGTTATCGAACCAAATTTATTTTCAAGGTGTATGTTGGCGGGCTTTATTTGCAGTCAAAAGCTAATTCACGCGATGCTGTGCAGGCATTAGCAGGGCCAAAGCGAGTTGTTATGTACATCGTTTACGATGAAGTCGGCCGTGAAAAAATTATCAATGGATGGAAAGAAGGGTTTGAAGATAATACCAGTGATCAACAACTGGAGAAACTGCAGTCACGCTTAAAAGTATTCAGCAGTTATTTCCCTGACCTGAAAGCAGGAGACGAAATACTGCTTGATTATATTCCTGCCAGGGGTACGAGAGTTACTATTAATGGCGAAGAGAAAGGTGTTATAGCCGGTGCCGACTTTTATGCTGCACTGCTTGATGTCTGGCTGGGTAAAGAACCTGCAGATGAATATTTAAAAGACGCGATGCTTGGCCTGAAAGCCGAAGAATCATTTTAAAATCTTAAACCACAGAGGCACAGAGTTTTTCCTTGTTTTACAACACCTACGGCGCAATAACCCGGGATAAGCTTTTCTCTGTGTGCTCTGTGCCTGTGTTGAATTGCTTTTATGTTTTTTCAAGCATATGCCTGGCGGCATCGCGGAATGTGGACTCGTCAACAACACCGGTGAGAGTCCTGTCACCGAAGATAAAACTGGGGACAGCATGAATATTGTGTTCACGCGCGGAGTGAAAGTTAGCCAGCAGGCGCTGCTGGTGCTTTTCATCTGTCCATGCCGATGTAATTAACTTTTCGCTTATACCGCACGAGCTGGCAAGTTCACCAAGTATGGCCCTGTCGCCTATATTTTTCCCGTCAACAAAATAGGCATGAAACAGTTTTTCATGTAAATCATAAAACACATCGGCGCCGCATTGTTTTGTCGCTTCTGATAATAACAATGCATCTCTTGAGTTGGTGATATAGTTTAATTCTGATAGCGGTATGTTTTCTTCCTGCGCAACACGTTGCAGGTTAACAAGCATCTGTTGCCACAGTTCCGAGGGATAATCCAGCGAATCTATCGGTTGTCCACCGGCCGAGATTTGTGGATGAATTTCCAGGAAACACCAGTTGATTTTTAAATCATAGCTATCGCGTAAACGTTGCAGGCGATGTGAGCCCACATAGCAAAAAGGGCATATATAATCGCTGTAAACAGTAATTTTTAATTCGGCTAAAGTCACGTATCATCTGTCCGTATGTTGGCCAAGCAGGTTGCAGTGATATTAATGAATTACCATGTTATACCGTTAATTTTATATTCGACACTGGTTTTAACTGTCAGTTCATTGTCTGGTATTGCAGCTGCCAATGAGAATGACAGACTGAATCAAGGAGCAATGGAGTGGGTCATGGGTATGGGTGCGGGTGTATTTGATTACAATCTTTATCCCGGTGCGAAAGCAACAAATCGATTTGTTATACCTGCTCCATATTTCACTTTTCGTTCCCCCAGGCTTGAAATCGACCGGGGTATAAGAGGCTTCCTATATCATACTGAATCAATGGTGCTGGATATCAGTGCCGACTTCGCTCTGCCAGCAGACAGTGATGATACACAGGCGCGAAAAGGTATGCCTGACCTTGATTTTATGGTGCAGCTGGGTCCCTCACTGGAGTTTCTGCTGAATCACAGCAGTAAAAGCTATTTCGACATACGCTTTGAATTGCCCGTGCGTGCAGCTTTTACCACTGATTTTAGTTATCTTGATAATATCGGTTATTTACTGGAGCCGCGTTTCAGTTTTAACCATCGCCATCTGGCCAGGACAGGCCTGTCGCATAAAACGACAATTGGTTTGAAGTTCGCAACTGAAGACTATCATGCTTATTACTACAATGTGGCGCCTGAGTTCTCTAGCGTGACTCGACCAGCTTATGACAGCGATGCCGGCTTTGGAGGCAGTTTTATTCATTACACTATTAGCTATAAAACCCGGGATTTTGTTTACTGGATGTTATTACGATATCAGTCGCTTCGAGGCGCGGTGTTTGAAGACAGCCCGCTCGTGCTACAGGATGATTACTATTTTGTTGGGCTTGGCTTCGCGTGGCTGTTTGCCGGCAGTCTTTAATAGTGATTTCACTGTAGAGAAAAATGCTTTCCGCAAATGAAGGCGAATAAACGCAAATATGATTTTTTAACTTAAAAACATCGTTGCACTAAGGATGAATAGCAACAATGAAAAACTCAGTCGTAATTTTATTTCGGAAATACTGTGTGCGATTTTCGCGCCTAATGACGCAAACAGAAAACTGGTGCATGCAATGAAGAACAATGCATAAAGATGCAGATAGCCGATTGACGAAGCATTGCCTTGCTGGTCCCAGCCGGTATAGACATAGGACAAGGTGCCGATCAGTGCAATTGGAAAACCGCAGGCAGCAGAGGTGGCAACCGCTTTTTGCATCGATACATTAAACCAGTGCAAAAAGGGGACAGTCATGGTTCCGCCGCCGATACCTACGATTGCTGAAATGAAACCGATGACAAAACCACCAGCCGTTGCTGCTATCCTGTTTATGCTCGTTGCATGCTGAGACGGTTGTTTCTTAAACAGTAAATGTATGGCAACGATCAATTCAAACACCGCAAAAATTGAAGTTAAAACGCCGTTATCCAGTTCCGAAGCAAATACTCCGCCTGCCCATGCACCAAGGATAATCCCCGGTGTTAATAGCATAACAAGCGGCCATAATACGGCCTGTTTTTTATGATGGGCCAGGGCTGATGACATCGAGGTAATAACGATGGTTGCCAGTGACGTTGCAACAGCCATGTGCATCAGGTGCTGCTGCTCATAGCCATGTGCTGAAAAAATATAATACAACACCGGTACGATAATCAGGCCGCCGCCAACACCGAATAAGCCGGCGGCGAAGCCGGCAACACCGCCGGTTAAAATGTACAGGCAGACTTCGATGATGTTCAGTTCTAACAAGTGTTAGCTGCTCCTGGTAAGTGTAGGTGCGAATAAATTCGCAACTACAGTGTTAACTTGCAGTATATTGCTGATGCAGTTTTATGACCAGATCGCAGTCCAGGTATGTATGTCCATCGGCGTTGCCCTTGATGACGGTAAACGGCCTGTCCGGCTCGCCCATCTGGTCAAGTACGAGACAGGCAGTGTCAAAATCATCATCCCTGGTGTAATCGTTAATGGTCACAATGGTGTTAACGTCAGCACCTTTCGATGATTTGATACCATTGGCGGAATCTTCAAAGGCGATGCATTCGTCTGCACTCAGCTTCATGGTCGTTAAGGTGTAGTAATAAATATCCGGCGCAGGCTTTTTGGCGGGCACAATATCACCCGCAGCGATTACTTCAAACCAGCCGATAGCGTCTGCGCCCAGTGTATGAGTGAGCAGGGCAGTAACATTGGCAGGGGTGGTCGTGGTTGTAATGGCCAGTCGGAAGCCGCGCTGGCGTGCTTCGTTGATCAGGCGTTCAACACCGGGGCGCAATGGTATTGCGCCCGTGGACAGCAGCTCCGTGTAATGCCGCGTTTTTGCCTGGTGCAGTTCGGGGATTAATGTTTCAAGATTGTCCGGCAGCCTGTCCTGGTCAAGGAACTTGTCGGCATAAAATTTCATGCGCTCCTTGCCGCCGGTAACAGCCAGCAGCTTGCCGTAGGTGTCTACGTCCCAGTGCCAGTCTATGCCGAATTCGTCGAATGCCCGGTTGAAGGCGACACGATGGCCGTCACGTTCGGTGTCGGACATGGTGCCGTCGACATCGAATAAAAAGGCCCTTAATTTCCTGTATTTACTATTGCCAGGTGAGTTATTCATAAAGTCTGGTGGTGTTTCGATATAAAAATAAAGGGCGGAATTCTACAGCAGGCTTCATGCAAAAAAAACATAAAAGCTGTGCGTACAGATTCCGCTAGAATGGCTGCTGTGAAAATATAAACTAATATTCGTAACTTCATTATCAGGTGTTACACTATTTGATATGAGAATTAAAAAAGAAGTTGATGATGCAGCTAGATAATTCGGATGCAATAAGAGCATTCTCATGGCGGGGTATTCTTGCCATTACCAGACAGCATAAGATGTTGTTAATCAAGGCAAATATTATCGCGATCATTGCTACGATTATCAGTGTGCCAGTGCCGCTGTTAATGCCTTTGCTGGTTGATGAAGTTCTGCTCAATAAACCCGGTAAGGTTACCGAGCTGTTATCTGCTATATTCCCGCAGCAATGGCTCACGCCGGTGAGCATTATTGCCATCGTTATGTTGCTTTCCATGGCCATGAGACTGTGTTCCCTGCTGTTAGCCGTCTGGCAGACGCGTGACTTTACCCGTGTGGCAAAAGAGGTGACCTACCGCATTCGCCTCACATTATTACAGCATCTGCAAAAAGTATCGATGGCAGAATACGAAGCGGCCGGTTCCGGTGCGATAACGTCTCATCTTGTTACCGATGTTACCGCGATTGATGATTTTCTGGGTGCATCATTAAGCAAATTCATCGTTGCCGTGCTGACTGTGACCGGTGTTGCGTTTGTGCTGCTGTGGATGCACTGGCAGCTGGCACTGTTTATTTTGTTCATGAACCCGGTAGTCATTTATTTCACCATGGTCATGGGTAAAAAAGTAAAAAGCCTGAAACGCAATGAAAATATTTCATTTGAACTGTTTCAGCAGGCATTGATTGAAACGCTCGATGCTATTCAGCAGATACGCGCCAGTAACCGGGAAGGTCATTATTTACAGCGCGTTGTTTCAAGGGCGCAGCAGCTTCGGGATAATATGGTTGCCTTTGGCTGGAAGAGTGATGCGGCTAACCGCCTGTCGTTTTTCATATTCATGATGGGTTTTGAGTTTTTCCGCGGCCTTAGCATGGTAGTGGTGTTATTCAGCGGCTTAACCATTGGCGAGATGTTCGCGGTTTACGCGTACCTCTGGTTTATGATGGCGCCGGTGCAGGAAGTGCTGGGTATTCAATACAGCTTTTACAGTGCAAACGCGGCGCTGGATCGCATCAACAAACTGCTGGTGATGAAGCATGAGCCGCAATACCCGCATAATAATAATCCATTCAAGGATAAACACACGGTGGGATTGACGGTGAACAACGTCCGTTTTTCCTATGGAGAAGGCCTGCCCGTACTTGATGGTGTCAGCCTGTCGATTGCCGAAGGTGAAAAGGTGGCGCTTGTTGGCGCCAGCGGTGGCGGCAAGTCGACACTGGTGCAAATCATTCTGGGCCTGTATCCTGCTGACTCGGGCGAGCTTTTCTTTGATGGGGTGAACATAAAAGACATTGGTCTGGACGTGGTAAGAGAAAATGTTGCCACAGTGCTGCAGCACCCGGCGATGTTTAATGATACCGTGAGAGAAAATCTTTGCCTTGGCCGGGATATTGATGATGCCACGATCTGGAAGACGCTGGAAATTGCGCAGATGGCAAAAGTGGTTGAAGCCATGCCGGAACAGCTAAATAGCATCATCGGGCGTAACGGCATCAGGCTGTCAGGCGGACAGCGCCAGCGCCTGGCGATTGCACGAATGATCCTGGCTGATCCCAAAGTCGTTATCCTGGACGAAGCAACCTCATCACTGGATACAGAAACGGAAGCCCTGTTACTCAAGGCCATGCATGCGTTCCTGCAAAACCGGACGACATTGATCATAGCTCATCGCTTAAGCGCGGTGAAGCAGGCTGACCGTGTACTGGTGTTTGATGCTGGCAAGATTATTGATGAGGGAAATCACCAGGAATTGATTAATAAAGATGGCCTGTATCGCGATTTATATGCAGGTAGAGGTTAAGCTGTTTTAATTAAATTAAAACATATATAACTGAAACTGATAGTGTTTTTCGCGTTCTTCGCGGACCGACGCGTGTCAAAGCAATCGATGCGGTTCGTGCCTCTCTGCATCCTGCCACACTGCCAGTGGTAGTTACGTCCCGCTGGTGCTTGCAACAGTTAATAAAGCAGGTTTATTGTGCTGTGTCTGATATCGCTAATGATATGCGTTTAGCAGATGATTCGATATATTCTATGTCGCTATCTGTAAATGGGCGTGACTTAAGTATCATGCTGCTGAAATTCAAGGTTCCCCAGACTACTCCATTTTTTAGAATCGGCGCACTTATATATACCTCAATTGGAAGGTTTTTATACAGCGGATGGCACTGCAGACCGGGTTTGCCTTCGAGCTCAGTCAAGGCAATCGTTTTACCTGTCCGGTAAACATCCCTGCAATAGGTCTGGTGCAAAGGAAAAGATTCCCCTGCAACAAATACATCACCGATTGATTTAACCGCTACAATTTCATAATCATCGTTTTCAATATGACTGACAATACCCATCGTGGTTGAAAATCTTTTATTCCCTTCAATAATTATTTCATTATATAAATTTTGTAAATCACCCCGTTTCATTCAATAGCCTCTGATTACTTTGCATGGCGAAATTTAGCCGGGGAGTTAATGCTATCTGAAAGCTTTTATTGCCATGCTAAAGAATAATATACTCTGATATTAATAGGAATATATAGAGGCAGGATACATTTTTTGCTGGCTTCGATACAGATGGCGCAATCCAGCAATATTACAGACACCCTGTAGTATTAGGTTGCTGTGTTTTTACGCCAGATTTTAGTATTCACACCTTGCGCTGGAATATTAATGCAGATCGCTTAGTAGGCAAAACATAAGGTGTTTTGCTGATGCCGGTAAAATTTCATACCACTTAATTATTATTGTTATTTGACATGCTTTTCTTTAAGCTTTTGCGCCAGATGGGCATGAATATTAGTTATTGATTATATACTTAAATTAATTTAGAATTAATCTAAATTAATGTTTTTTAGATTACATATAATAAGAGGAGTTTCATCATGAGTAAAAGATTAATGAGCGCGGCTTTCGCCCTGGCTGTAGCCAGTGCATCGGCCAATGTTGCTGCCAGCTGGGAAGCGTTGCCTGAAGTTGCGCCCGCGCCTGCAGACAATCCGACCACGGATGCCAAAGTTGAGCTCGGCAAGATGCTGTACATGGACCCGCGTTTTTCATTAACCGGTACGGTTTCATGCAACTCATGTCACAACGTGATGGAAGGCGGTGACGACAGCCGCTCAGTTTCCATGGGTGTACATGGTAAAACGGGCGGTCGCAATGCGCCAACGGTATGGAATTCTGCTTTCCATTCAGTGCAGTTCTGGGACGGACGGGCCAGGCTGCTGGAAGACCAGGCGAAAGGTCCGGTGACCAATCCTGTTGAAATGGGTATGAGCGAAATTGAACATGCGATGGATAGGGTCCGCGCCATTTCCGGTTATAAACCTTATTTTGAAAAAGCCTTTGGCAAGGATTCAATGACGGTGGATAATGCGGCGAAAGCAGTTGCCGCTTTCGAGCGTACCTTGATTACGCCTAACAGTCCCTATGATAAGTATGTAAAAGGTGACAAAGAAGCCATGACTGCGCAGCAGGTTCGCGGTATGGAGACTTTTGCCTCTACGGGTTGTGTCTCATGCCATTCCGGTGCAGCATTTAATGGTCCGAAGATGGAATATGGCCAGGGTTTTTATGCCAAGTTCCCCACTTTTACAGATAACGAATATAACGAGAAATACAAGCTGAGCGCGGACAAGGGACGTGAAACTGCTACCGGTAATGCCGCTGATGCGCATATGTATCGCGTGCAGACACTGCGCAATATTACCGATACGGCGCCATATTTCCATAATGGTTCTGTGAACGATCTTTCTGAAGCGGTTCGTGTTATGGCAAAATC
>JAJDNP010000111.1 GCA_022340645.1 Gammaproteobacteria bacterium
CGGCACTTTCGGGCCGAGAACGCCGTGGGTGGCGACGATGCCGGACATCGCCAACTGGGATCCCATGAAGGATAAATGGCAGCTGTTCGACACCCGCAGCGATTACTCGCTGATGAACGATCTGGCCTCCACGAATCCTGAGAAGCTGGAAGAGATGAAGGCGCTGTTCATGCAGGAGGCCAGGGAGAACAAGGCGTTGCCGGTCGGTGGAGGCCTCTACACCTTGCTCAATCCCGCGGAGATGAAACGGAGCACGAATACCGAGTGGACGCTGTTCGATGGCATGACCCGGATTCCGGAAAGCATGGCGCCCAATGTCCGCAACGGCAACCTTCGCGCCGAGATCGAGGCCGAGGTTCCCGAAAAGATAAATGGTGTGATCTTCGCCATGGGCGGTTATACCGGGGGCGTAAGCCTCTACGCGCTCGACGGCGAGCTCTACTACGAGTACAGCTCTCTGCTGCTCAAGCGCGACAAGATCAAGGTCGGTGCCTTGCCCGCGGGTGAGGTCAACATTGCCTACGAGATGCGCACGACGCCAGGACGGGGCACGCCTGCCGAACTCATCTTCTGGATCAACGGCAAGGAGGCTGCGAAGGGTACGGTTCAGCGAACGGTGGCCGGCTTCACCGCATCCGAAGGCTTCGATGTGGGTATGGATACGCTGTCACCCGTTGCCGATGCCTACTTCGACAAGGCACCGTTCAAGTTCGAAGGCACCCTGAAACGGCTGCATTTCAAGAACCTGGAAGCAGAGTAGGCGATGAAGAACAGGGAATACAGCCGGGCCGTCCAGCTGGTCAATTATCTCTACCGGCTGGACCCGTCTGACCCGGAAGCTCGCAAGATCAAAGCCGACGCTCTGCGCCAGATGGCTTAGGTGTCGACTGGCGCTAATAACCGTGCTCACCAGATGTCGCAGGCCCTGGCACCGGAAGGCAAGACCACGCTAGCCCGAGTTATCCCGCCGGCAACGGAGACGATCGCAGCCTTCCCTATTGAACCACGTTAGTAAGCTCGTGTTAGAACGGATTATGAAAACACCAGTGGTAAGGAAACCGGTATAGGCACCCCTACTAAACGCCTACACACCTCAGTTTCAGTGAGTTTCAAGACTCGCTAACCGGGTCTCATAATCGGCAGGTCGAAGGTTGGGCTTTTTGGGTGCCACCGGTAATTTCCATTGAATTCATACACACAATGAAAACCCTTATGCTGGGACCCATTGACTATTAGACGGGGGTATCTGGGCATCATGTATCCACCATTTATACCATCTCTGGCCATCCACAGACTACAAGATTGACGCTTTCCTGGTGATGCTGAAATACCGCGTGTCATGTGGAATTCAGTATTGTTCATTAAATATGTAACAGATGAGTTACTGAGCCCTGCCTTTAGCCGGCACTCATGGATAACTTTTCAACAGCAACTTACTTGCTGTTGCTGCTGTGCAGAAATGACTGCTTAACTGATCGCTGCAAATAATTTCGTCTATACTCAGAAAAAGTATCTCAAGTGGAAAATTCAATAAACACACGTCCATTACAAGCCCTGTTCCGCAACATCCTGCTATTGGGTGCTGCAGTATATATTGCTGCAATGGTCTATGTCTGGCATTTGGTTCTTAAAGACACTGAAGACAGCCTGAAACACATTAATTCAATGCTGATCCAGGGAGTTCGAACCACTCTAAAGGGGCATGAACTTATCCTTCGTGGACTCGGTCAAGAATTACTTGCCATGGGCGCTCTTGAAAACCCTGAAAACGGCCGCTCGATCATGGAGCGGATGAAAACCTTTGATCCCAGTATGGCAGGATTTGGCCTGGCCAGGCCAGACGGCCAACTGGTATTAGTAAGCGGTGTTAAACCGGGGCAAGACCTCCCCAATCTGGCTACGCTGCCACAATCACGGGATAGCTTTAAAGAAGTATTGGAAAGTGGGCAATTTCGTACCGGGCGTGCTTATTTTTTCAAGCTGTTTAGCAGGTGGGTTGTACCAATTAGAGCGCCTATTTTCGATGAACAGGGTCAGCTGCGTGCGGTTTGTGCGGCAGCGTACTTTATAGAGCAGGCAAATGTAGCCTGGTCAAATGCTGAATTACCGCCACATACGCATACCGCACTGATGCGTGATGATGGCTATCTTATTTTTACCCAGCCACTGCAGGAGGGCTCAGGCCAAAAGGTGTTTGAGGATACTTACGGCCAACCCATAGCAGAAGAAACTCGCTTACAAATTACAGAACTGAAGAAGACAAAATCTTTTGTAAAGATTAACACGCCCAAACAAGAACATAAGACTAATTATCTCGCTTATAACTATATCCCAGAATTTGACCTGCATACTGGCGCCTATATCAGCCAGACTGCTGTCACTGTTCGCTGGTTATACCGCATGATTGTTCCCAGTATAATGTTTTTAACTTTCATACTGGGCGGTATCTGGACTTATAGACGAACCAGTCAAAGACAGGAACAGGTTGATGCTGACAAGCGTGATAGTGAAACGCGTTACCGCACCTTATTTGATAGTGCTAAAGATGCCATTTTCCTGGTGCGCGGCAATCACTTTATTGAATGTAATCCCGCAACTTTGCAGATGTTTGGCTGCACTCGTGATGAAATTATTGGTAGAACTCCGCAGCGTTTTTCACCTGAATTTCAACCTGACGGCAGCTCATCAAATGAAAATGCTAATAAAAAAATTAAAGCGGCCTTTAATGGTAAACACCAGTTTTTCGAATGGACCCACCAGAAACTTGACGGTACACTTTTCGATGCCGAAATCAGCCTGAATGTAGTGAGCATTGCCAATGAGCCACACTTATTAGCTACAGTGCGAAATATCACCGATCGCAAACGAATTGAGCAACAACTATCATTTCAGGCAGGACATGACAGTCTGACTGGATTACCTAATAGAAAATCATTGCACGAAGCATTTCCCGGACATAAGAAGGTTGCGAAAGAGTCAGGAAAACATCTGGTTATGTTATTACTGGACCTGGATCGTTTTAAGGAGGTTAATGATACGCTAGGCCATCACCTGGGTGATCAGCTACTTGCACAAGTTGGACCACGATTGAAGCAGGTCTACACGGATGGGCAAGCAACAATTGCACGTCTCGGCGGCGATGAGTTTGCCATTTTAGTTACTACTAATGAATCAGTAAATCAAATAACGACTTTAGCTACCTCATCGATAGAGGTATTACGCAAGCCTTTTACCGTGAGTGGTATCACCGTCAGTATTGGCGCCAGTATTGGAGTCGCCTGTTATCCACAACATGGCGAGAATAGTCATGAACTGCTTCGTGCAGCAGACGTTGCTATGTACGAAGCAAAAAAATTATCTATTGGCTGGAAGCTCTATGAACGAAATATCGATGAGTACAGCCGACAACGACTAAGATTTGCTAATGAATTAGCTCAGGCTGTCGAAGAAAAGCAATTAGTGCTGCACTATCAGCCCAAGATCGATATCGCCACTGGTCGTACAGCTGGATTTGAAGCACTGGTACGTTGGCAACATCCAACGCAGGGCTTGCTCCTTCCTGAGGCATTCATCGATCTGGTTGAGATGGGCAAGGTGATACACCCCTTCACTCAGGCCGTGATTGAATTAGCTGTTACTGAAAAGAAACAATTACATTCTCTGGGTTACACGCAACCGGTAGCGATAAATCTATCCGCCCTTAACCTGCTTGATGATGCCTGCTTTAATTGCCTGGAAACAGCACTGGCCAGACATAATCTGTCTACATCTGAAATTGAGCTTGAATTAACTGAATCAGCCGTGATGCATGACCCGAAAAGAGCCATTACTATATTAAACATGTTTAAGGAAAGGGGTATAAATATCGCTATTGATGACTTTGGTACCGGATACTCATCATTAGCCTATTTACGTCGATTACCGGTTTCTTCGCTGAAAATCGATCGTACTTTCGTCAAGGATATGCGAACCAATACGCAAGATAGCGCCATTGTTCGTTCCACTATTGCCCTGGCACATAGTCTTGATCTCAGGGTAATCGCAGAAGGTGTTGAAGATAAACAGACGCTCGAATTATTGCACAGCATGAATTGTGATCAGGCACAAGGTTACGGGATTTGCCGACCTCAACCCATGAAAGATTTAGTCGAATGGTTGCTTGTCGACCAATTACAATCATTCAGTCATAAACAAAAAAAGACGGCCAGGTAGTCATTGCTGTCCCATTTAAATTACAGGCGTACCCATATCTCACAGTTATACATGAAAGAGATAACTGTTTATGTCATCCGAAACATGAACTGGCAATGGTCGCCCGAGACACGCTGTGAATACTTCCTTGTACGCTCGAATGCCGCATCCATGCGGCATACGGTCTCGCACAACAGTTCCCAATCCATGTTTCTAACATTAAGTGGGACATATATGGACCCACCCCGTTTTGCAAGGTAATTTCATTGTGATGAACCAAAGGTAGGTTGCAGACATATATTCGACCTTTCGTCGGCATCCGCTGATGCCTGGCCCTGATGGTATCTGCCCTCATTCGTGCTTATCAGCAGTCCGACTTCTTTAGAGCCTTGTCCCACGCCAGTATACGAATGAGGCGGTCTTACCTATTTTGTCATCACCTTAGAATTACCTCAGCAATCCTCAGGTATTCGTTCTCCTTGCTTGTTCTTCTTTTATTTATGCGTTAGCCGTTTCGTTCGCACGATACTGTTCACCACTGGCCATTAATGCCCATAAGATTCTGGCATTCTTGTTCGCTAACGCAACACAGGCTTTATTCATGCCAACCCGTGACTTTAGTTGCTGTATCCACCGACTGCGCGGATCGGTTCTGCCTTCCGCTTTGGATATCACGGAACGCGCACCATGGATTAAATTCGTCCTCAGGTAACGATCACCTCGTTTACTGATACTGCCCAGCACGGTCTTGCCGCCCGTGGAGTACTGGCGAGGAACCAGGCCTAACCAGGCAGAACAGTCTCTTCCTCGTTTAAATATGTTGGCTTCACCTATCGCTGAGACAAAGGCCGTTGCCGTGAGCGGACCGATACCCTCTACTTCCCCCAGGCGTCGGCTTAATTCCGATGCTCGATGGATGGCTGTGATCCGCTTGTCCTGCTCGTTTATTCGCTCATCTAACCCTTTAAGTTCCTCATATAACTCTGCAAATAATGACCGCATATCAGCGCTTAATTCATTCCCAGTATCCTCAAGGACCAACGGTAAGCCTCTCCTTAACTGACCAATCTGCCGGGGGATAACAATCCCATATTCCATTAACAGCCCTCGTATTTGGTTGACTAAGGCAGTACGCGTTTGCATCAGCCGGCTTCTGGTTCGATGGAGGGTCTGGATATCCTGTTGCCAGAGCGCTTTTATACCCACAAACCTCATCGTAGGGCGCCCCACCGCCTCATTGATGGCTTCAGCATCGTTATAATCATTCTTGTTCGTTTTAACATACGGTTTTACATACTGCGGCGCCATTAATTTCACCGTGTGTCCATAGCTCTGAAACTTCCTTGCCCAATAATGTGCCCCACCACAGGCTTCCATGCCCACCAGACAGGCGGGTAGATTCTGCATAAAGGTCAATAATTGCTCCCGGCGTAACCGTTTTCTCAATACCACCTTTCCGTGTTGATCTGTGCCATGTAAATGAAACACATTTTTTGCGATATCGATGCCTAATGTAGTAATGTTCATGTCGGATCCCCTCACTTTTTTGATGGTTGCTTAGCAACTCCATCATGGCACTTTAGATGCCGCTATGAAAGTGAGGTGGGTCCATACCATTAGCAATGGACAGGTAGTTGCCTTTCTATAATTAAGATTGATTTAGAGTGTACGTTGTCATAACTTTTTGGACACTCAAGCTCATAAAGTTTATCGCAATAATTGAACGTACATTCAGGGGTCAAGCCTTACATTTTACATTGAGCTTTCATATAATTTAACAGCTCGACTCACTGTTGCATAACTTGCACCAAACCAGTCACCGACTTCCTCAAGGGTATAATGTCCGCTTAAACAGGCTTTTGCCATTGCTTCTTTTTTCACTTCATATCGCTCTGCATAATATGATAGTGGTTTAGGCGGTGATTGTTATGTAATTTCGGGATATCTTTTAAAGATTGCTCTGGATCGATCTAGCATTGCATATCTTCAACAAATTTATCAAAACGATATGTCATGACACCGTAGCATCCAGTCTCAATGCGCCTGCACGGATTCGACTGCTTCGGCTATCTCGCGACTTAATGATTCAACGGTCTTGCTGAGCGCACGAACAATATCATTGTATGATGCTGTTGATTCAACGTTTGTACTGTATGCTGACTTCTTCATTGTCAGCAATTCAGCATCGTCCTTGTCGCGAATACTCCAGTTTGCTACAAGGGTAACTTTGCCCTTATTGCTTGCATCCAGCTGCCATACGTTTACCAGTATCTGGTAATCAATTTCAGACCAGTTTCGAGACGGGTACAACGAGACTTTGTCTGTTGCCATCAGGATTGACAGATTTTGTGCCAGTATCCGGGCAAAATTGTCGTTCAACGATTCAGCCCAGCGATGGGTTTCCGAGAGCTTGATTTCTGTACCTTCCTGTCGGGTTACTATCCGGTTTGTGTCCAGGTACCCTGCAAATCTGACGGGGCCAATACCGATATGTGCGGCGGTTTTCCCGCCCGCTGATGCTGGCATTGCTGCAGTTGAGGCCATGGGTTCAAGCATGTAAAACTTTGATGGCGGCGTGGTGCCACAGCTGTTGAGAATCAACACGGTTGCTGTCAACATTAACAGCATTAGCAGACGTGTCAGGCTTGTGAGCATAATACTATTCCTCCGGGCTCCTGCCTTTTAATAGTGTTTCCGGTTGTCTTTCAATTGTTTCAGCGAAATTACGTATCGAACGAGCGGCACTGACAATTTCATCAAGTGCAATGTTCAGGTTATAAATCTGTGTCGAGTCTTCATTCAGTAGCGCCTCAATTTCACCCAGTGTTTTTTGTGCATCGAGCAGTGTACTTATCGTATTATCTGCAAGCGGCTGTACATTCCTGTTAACATTTTGCGCCAGCTGATCAACCGAACCCAGTGTCTTATTGGTATTATCTGCAAGCGGCTGCAGTTTATCATTCATGTTTCTGGCCAGCTCGTCGACAGTTTTCATGGTTTTGTTCAAAGACCTTATTGTATCCATGACATCAGGTGAGCTGACAATTTCGTTTATCGATGACAGCGCCGATGTAATATCATTAATGATCTGCTCCAGCGGAAGATCCTGTAATTGTTCCGAGATCTTCTCGAACGTCATAGGGATAGTTGGAATCTCCGGCAATTTGCCGTTACCATGATATTGAAACGCTGTTTCCGGATGATAATCAAGTTCAATCGCCATTTGTGACGTGAGCACGCTTTGTAATTTCAACTGTGCACGCAGGCCAAGCTCCTCGATCATGTATTTCAGGTGGTCTACATCAGGTTCGGGCACCTTCATGTTTTCTACACTTTTAACTGCATAGGGTTCAAACTGCACTATAACAGGAATATAGAAATCGCCATCGTCAGGGTGAAACTCAATATTGATGTCAATGACGGTTCCCACCTTGACGCCCCGTACATTAACTGGTGCACCTTTATTGAGCCCGTCTACCGACCCGGTGAAATACATGATCACCTTTTCACGATTTTCGAATAGCCCTACATTACCAACCAGCAGGAAAACAGTGACGGCCAGTATAACTGCAGTTACGACAAAAGCGCCGATGAGGGTTGAACTGGCGCGTTGACTCATTGCTCGCCTCTGTTGAGGAAAGACCGTACCCTGGGGTCGGTAGACTCGTTGCGTAATTTTAACGGGTTGCCTGTAGCGATCATTGTTCTGCTGTCTGTATCAAGGAAGACTGAATTATTGCCGATGGTAAATATACTTGCCAGTTCATGTGTTACAGCCACGATAGTAGTCCCGAGACTATCACGTAATTCAAGTATAAGCTCATCCAGACGCCTGGCACTTAGCGGGTCAAGGCCGGCGCCGGGTTCATCGAAGAAAAGTATTTCGGGATCAAGCGCCATTGCGCGTGCCAGACTGGCGCGTTTTCTCATGCCGCCGCTAAGTTCCGACGGGTAGTAATCCTCATGACCGGCAAGCCCGACCAGGGCCAGCTTGAATGAGACAAGTTCACTGATTTCTGCGGCATGTAATTCAGTAAATTCACTCAAAGGCAGTGCAATGTTTTCAGCCAGGGTCATCGAACTCCACAATGCCCCTGCCTGGAACATTACACCGAATCGCCTTTTAATTTTCTGCTGTAGATCAGGACCCGACAGCCAGTAGTTGTCATTTTCAAAGTACACGTTACCGGTGGCCGGACGTTTCAGACCGATGATATGTTTAAGCAGAGTTGTTTTTCCGCAACCGCTGCCGCCCATGATAATAAATATATCGCCGCGGTTAATGGTGAAATTCAGATCGTGTTGTATTACGACATCGCCATAAGCCATGCTCAGGTTTTCTATCGTGATATGGGCCTGCACATCCGGATCGATGAAATCGGGATTAGTGGAATTCATACATTCCCATCTTCTGTAGCATGACAGTCGTCACCGAGGCAGCAATAACGACACTGATTATGCCGGTAACAACTGCCGAAGTTGTCGCCTGACCAACGGCCTGTGCGCTGCGTCCGCATTGTATGCCACGCAGACAACCGGCCAGTGCGATCAGCACACCATAAAGCGTTCCTTTCATCATACCAACTGCAAAATGCGTGAAGTTCAGGGCACGCAGGGTCTGCTGGTAATATTCGTACACGCTCAGATCGAATACGTTAACAGAAATGATTATGCCGGCAACTATACCGACCAGGCCTGCATACAGAGATAACAGAGGCATCATCAGCACCAGTGCCAGCAGTCGCGGCATTACAAGATAGTCCATGGGTGATATGCCCAATGTTTTAAACGCATCTATCTCTTCATTGACCTGCATGGTGCCAAGCTCTGCAGCATAGGCGGCACCCGTGCGGCCGGTCACAATTATCGCGGTCATCAGTGAGCCTATCTCCCTGACCATGGCGATACCGACCAGGTCCGCAATATAAATTTGTGCGCCAAAACGTTCCAGCTGCAAGGCGCCCATGTATGCCAGGATCAACCCGACAAGAAAGCTGATCAGTGAGACAATGGGTAATGCCTGCGGGCCAACTTGCTGAAGAATATAAAAAAATTCTGCTCTGTTATATTGCGCCTTGCCTGTCACCAGTCGCGCAACAGACTTCAGCGAGGCGCCCAGAAAACGCAGGGCATCGGGAGCCCCTGCAACCAGGTCCTGTGTGGTGCTGCCAACACGGCTCAACAGGCTTTCATTATTGCCACGTTGCGAAGTGGCTTTTATCGTCGGGGACGACGCGGCGAGATCGAGCAGTCTACGGACGCCGGCGGGCAGGCCGTCGGTGATAACCTGTAGCCTGTTCTCATCGCAGTAGCGAATCAGTTTTGACAGGAATATCAGCAGTCTCGAATCCCAGCTGGTACTGGCTGCGCATGAAAATGAAATACGCTCAATCTGCAGACTGGAGGACAGTTTCCGTATTACCGGCTCGACGGGCGGAAGCACGTTCTGTAACTGCCATGAGCCTTTCAATACAATATTCAACGTAACCGGGTTCGGGTTGTTGAATTCAAGCATGCTATTGAAATCGGGATTGTGTTGCGCAGTCATATCACAGACTCATATTTACTTATCTGATATTGTATTATGTCATTGTGTTTCAGCTTTTGAAATGACACGCGCCAATCCGGGTATTTCTATCGTATATGACATATCCGGGAATAGTATACCTGTTTCACTCTCAAAGGTTTACGCCCCGGGGTTTTAGGCGCCAGCACCTTTCGAGTTAAAATTTCTAGCTTATGTGCAAATTAACATTCATATCCTATACTTGAATACGCATAAGTTATCAGGGTTATTCCTCTCTACGTAATGCAATATGTGACACATATTCACGTGTCCATTATCGAATTAGAGCATTTAACAATTGTAAATTTGCACCTTGTATAGTACAGCTATTAAGTAGCTTTCTTCCAGTAGCTGGTTCATTTCTATACGTAAATCTGTAGTAATAAAATTCTTCGAATAACCATCCTTCTATCGATGCGCAAATCTTCTTGCTGCGCTTATACCTTATAGTGAGATTTTTATGAACAACTACAAATACCTCATCAAGTCATTCGCTGTTTTATTTTTAACTGGGCTTGTATTTCCAAATATCGCGTTTGCACATGTCAGATGGGCTCTTGGTTCGGTTACACCGCCTCGCACAAATAGTACCGGCTTAAAATCAGAGCCTTGTGGCGGCGCATTAAAAACAACTCGTTCAACTATTTTTAGTGGCGGGCAAACCATAGACGTGGAATTTGAAGAAACGATTGAACATCCCGGGCATTTTCGTATCGCATTTTCACCTGCGGGTGATCTAAATTTTGATGATTATGTGTTGGCGGATAATATTCCTGATAATCCTGCGAGTGGATTTTATAAACAGAATATAACAATTCCTGTTGAAATATGTGATGCTTGCAGCCTGCAACTAATCCAGGTAATGACGACTAGCCCTACTCCAGGACCAGGTGATTTTTATTACTCCTGTACGGACATACAAATAACCAATCCAGGTGATATAACACCACCTGATTCCGTAAGCAATGTGATTCCTGTCGCGGGTGATGGTCAGGCATCAATTAGCTGGACTAACCCAACAGCAGATTTTTATAGAGTGGTAGTTCTTAAAAGTACAAACAATGTAATGGGTGTACCCACTAATGGCGTTAATTACAACGTTGGCGATATGATTGATGGTTCAGAGGTTGTCTATATGGGCAATGCCTCTGAGTTTGTAGCAACGTCACTTACTAACGATAACGATTATTACTTTAAAGTATTTTCACAAAACCCAAGAAAGAATTATGCCGGCGGTGTTGAAGCCATGGTAACGCCAACTTCTTCAGCCAGTAATGGTGGAGGTGTTGGTACCGCCGGGGATGCTCCGCCACCATCTGATATAGTTAGTGGAAGTATTCACCCGGGCTGGTTTTTATTAATGCTTGTTGCATCGAGACTATTTAGAAAACGTTTACCTCCCGTTTGATGTTTTCGACCATAATTCTTTGTAGAAAAAATTAACCCCACCTGGTTTCAAACAGATGATAGACATATATGGACGCATTAGAACATTAAGGGACTATAGTCGTATTTATCGTGAGTGGATATGCGGGCAATCATCAACGAGTAATACAACGTACCACGGAATCACATGACTTCTTCAAGCTTTTTCACGTAGAGTGCTCACTTACAATGCATATACTCAAAAGGTTGTACCAACCTGGTGCATAAAGCTCCTTATTTCGCTTACCAATATAATACTATTATCACATTATCCTTAATATTATCATGTGCTTGCAAAAATAAACTTTGGATCGGCATGTTTATTGCACATCAATAATCACTAATTTATTACACAGGGATTTGCGGTAGGTTAGATGTTTATCCTTCATACGCGCGGCGCTGGACGTGTCCGCAAATAATCCAGCAGATACATTTTTTGCCTCCCAAGGACAAAATCGGCCTGGTTGCACCGATGTATCAAAACGCAACCGTACTTATCACGAATATCAACACAGTGGTTGAACTGTTAGCAAAAGAGGCTATATCGTTGAAAAATATACTCATGACTATAAAGGATTGTGAAACCACAACAATCGCATCACCGATAGTGAAAAAAACTATTGAACTTGCAAGCAATTGTTCGAGCAAGGTAGAGATTATCCATATAGCACCGCCTCAACGGCGGCCACCCTACAATGTTGATAGCAAGATGTTTCACGAGGAGGTTACCACAGAGCTTGGTCGTAAGAATGAACACCTGCAGCATCTCGCAAAATCTATGCAAGACAGGAGTATCGATGCTAGCTCTCGGTTAATACATGGACCAATAGTTAGTACCATATTGCTAGAGTCTGAGCGACTGGCTGTTGACCTTGTAATTATAGGGCGTCATAAACAGCCCCCTTTATATCTTGCCTTGATGAACGGTACTGATAAAGGTTTGCTGGCTAAATGTTCATACTCAATAATGTTTGTTCCTGTCTGAACATAAGTTCTTAGCCGCACTTCCCCTGCTGGTTTAACCAGCGATCGCGGATAATCAGCCATTAATGGTCAACCACAAAAAAAATAGTCCGCGAATAACGCGAAAGGAGCAAAAGAGGTCAATATTGGTGTTCGTCAATTGGGAGGGCGAGGCAATCTTGCCATGCGACAAACATGATTAAAGATACTTCACAACTCGCAATGATAAAAAATTAAAAAAAGCCTTTATTCGCGTCATTTACTACGCGAAGTATTAAAAACAATAAAATAAATTATCCACAGATAAACGCAGATGAACACAGATATTTAAAAGCCTGGAATCGTTTTTACCAATGTTTATTATTTGCGTGCATTTACTACGCGCCTCCTGCGCTACGTCCTTCGGACCGTACTACCGTACGTTCAAAATGCTCCCGGCATTTTAGTGCGTTCATTTGCGGAAGAATCTAATAGTTTTTTCTTTTTCACCAACGGGCATTCAGGGTCATCATTACACTGTCAATAAATAATCTTGAGCGCGGAGATCTTCCAACAAAGGACGTTTATACTGTCTTAAGGTACTATGCATACCCTCCAGAAACGGGCATTCCACGGATGCTCAAAAGACCATATGGACGAGGTCGTTAATCATCCAGTACTTGAATTTCTACTGTGTAATCGAGCGTGCTAGTCGCCCCCTGCCCTTTAAAACCCCCGATCACCGGCATTGTATCGCGTGGGTGTGCTGCTGCGGCAATGGTTACATGAGTGTCGGCTATTGCCTCGCCATGAGTGGGATCGAATCCACGCCAACCGGCGCCGGGCAAATACACTTCCGGCCAGGCATGCAGATGGCGCCGCTCACTCTGCTGGTCGCCTTTCTGATAGCCGCTGGCAAAGCGTGCGGCAATTCCCTCAGACCTACAACAGTCAACGAATAGCACGGCAAGGTCTCGGCACGCGCCGCGGCGGCTGTTTAGGGTATGCGCAGGGCTTTGTGGCGCCCCCGTATCGCGATGCATATGGGAGAAATCAGCATACAACTGGCGGTTCAGGTCGTTGAGAAAAAGCAAGGTATCGCGGTTGACTGCAAGACTGAGTTCGGCGGCGAAAGCGGTAACCTCATCGTCTCGCTCAATGCGCTCCAGGTATGCCCGCGCACAGATAGCGTCATGCTCATGATTGATAGGCAACACCGCCGCCTCAGGCATCAGGATGAAATCGAAGGCATTGCGTCGCAAGGTCTCGACCTGCATGGTCACTTCGATATCGAAGTGGTCTGTTTCCTCCTCGAACCAAACCTGGGTCACCCGGTTTCCCTCAAGATCTAGATGCTCACTCCGCCCCAGCGGTGTCGGGGTGATGTTGAGCTGATGCCAAATGATTCGCTGCGCTCCATCGTCGCGAGGATGAAAGCGTAACCAATGCGGCCCAAACTGCACTGGGCGAGAATAGCGATAATGAGTGTTGTGTCGGATTGTGAATTGCATGTACGAGAACGCCTCAATAGAATTTACCTTGCTTGTGTGTCCAGTCCACCTCGATCACTTCGTGCTTGCTGTCGTTGATGCACGGCGGTATCAACTAGCACCGGATGCGCTCCACACGCACGCTTTGCACTGCTGGATAAACCGCGGGCCCAAACTGATTGTAGAGAACGACGTCTGCAGCATCACGGCCGTAGCCGACTGCCACATATCCGCCCTTTAGATCAGCCTGCGTCGCATCGAAGGTATACCAACGGCCGCCCACGTAGGCCTCAAACCAGGCGTGCAGATCCATAGGTTGCAATTGGTGGAGGTAGCCAACAACCATACGCGCCGGAATACTAAGACTGCGACACAATGCGATGCCGAGGTGCGCCAACTCTCTGCAGACACCGACTTGTCTCGAATTGACTTCTGCTGCTGATATCGGAATCTCACTGCTGCCGGGGCTATAATTGATAGTGTCGCGCAACCACCTCAAGATTGCCGCGACCTGATCGTAGCCCGGCGTCTGGCCTGCAGTGATTTCGCTCGCCATCTGATGAAAGCGGTCCGACTCGCAGTAGCGACTGGGCAACAGGTAGCTGAGCACGGCGTCGGGTAGATTCTGGATTTCGACAAATGGCGCACCCGATGCTTGATCAATATAATCCGCAGTCATCACCTCGGCGCTGGTATACACCTCGAAGGCATCAGCGGGAGCGATGAGGCGTTGGCAGAGGTTGCCATAATCATCTGTGAATTCGAGTACGGGCACACTCGGCTCCAATCTGTATTCCTCGCGTGCGATCCATTGCTGAGCACCACTGCGAGGCCGCAGCATCAGTACAAAAGGGATTGGCATAGTGATATTGAATTTAAGATCACATATTGTGCGTAGCCACATGATATTAATCTTCAACTTTTTTTAGAAATAAACAGAGCTTACCTGTATTAATTGATCAGTGCACTGTATTCTTGTGCCTGAAAATCAAGTTAAGAACCGGGTTTAATTTTATTAAATGACTAAATTCCTGAAGAAGTTTGCCTGAGCCACCATTTAAAGATTCGCGTTTGCTCGAAAACAGCCATTTTGCACTGTTGACAATATCAGGTATACCAAAGGTCTGCTTTGTGTCGACTTTTCTCCGTCAGGTAAGTTTTCCGAGCGTCCGGTAACACAAAACACACCGTGCCTCTAATCAGCAGACCCTCACTAATTTACATCAACAGGGCATCTACGGCCATGTACAGACTGTCAGGAAAAAATTAGTTTTTTCTTTTTGACCAACGGGCATTCAGGGTCGTATTTATCCTGTCAGTCAATTTTCATGACAGTCTGCTATGGTTCGCACTTCCACTGTCAGCCGATTCTCATGAGCGTCCGTTTGATCTTCTTCGCGGCTTGTAAAGTCACCTGGCAAATAGCTATAGACAGGTAAAACATGCAGCCTGAGCGAAACATCTGCCCAGACACAGTAGCTATATGTAGAAAAATATAAAAGATCTATGAGTCGTCTCGTTGTATATTGTTATGTGTTTAGTCATTAAGTGCGCCGCAAGATAGTGACACTTCCGAGCCCTTTTCACTATTTAGATAAACGCCTGCACCGCTGGCTTCTACAACTAATATATAATGAGGTTTTTCAATATCAAATACCGTGCTGCTGTTATTTACCTTCGCTCCCCAAAACCATTGGCTTTCTACTCCATAATCTTGATATAAAGTTAGTACACGATCCGAGTTATTAACTTGAATATAACCTTTTTTATATTCTGATGCGCCTTCCAACCTAAACACCATGTTACCACCTGTGCATTTATATGTTTTATCTGCATAGACAAATGCTTCAAAACCTCTCCGGAAGGACGTTGTGCAAGATGTTGTTAGCGTAACGAGGCATGCTAATAATGTAATTTTATTTATATATGACATTTTTTTACACATAACAATTTAATTAACGAGAGCCTGTGTCTCGTTAGCCATTCTTCATGCCCGAATACAACAATACCTGTAACCATTAAAACTGTTATGCTCGGTTTGGCTACCGCCGCGGGCATTGGCGCCGGCATCAATCATCGTCGGCAAACGCCAGTCAGTGACAGCCGCGACATTAAAACCTGCTGCCCATGCATTGGCATCAACTCACCAGGTGATGTCCAGCACATCGTCATAATAAGCCTGACCACTCAAGCGGCTGATTAAAGTTGATTTTGCATTAAAAGATACAAATACCAGACAGGCACTCGTGGCGCCAATAATAGATGTAAAAACCATTTAGCAGCCCCTTTTATCAATTAGTCATCATTGTGGTTGGCTTTGATTACTCTATAAATATTTGCAATATCCATACCTAAATAATTGATAGCAATATATTCAATGTTTACATGAAGTTAGCCATCATATACAAATCCCTGGATTACCGATGTGTAAAGTATTCGATAACACTAGCTGATATCTGCAGCCCAATCGTCATAATAATTTACACTTGCCGAACGGCTGAACAGGATCTGCTTCTCTCTGTCAATTATAAAAAAAGGGGGGGGAGTCATTGCTGTCCCACTTAATGTTAGAAACATGGATTGGGAACTGTTGTGCGAGACCGTATGCCGCATGGATGCGGCATTCGAGCGTACAAGGAAGTATTCACAGCGTGTCTCGGGCGACCGTTGCCAGTTCATGTTTCGG
>JAJDNP010000115.1 GCA_022340645.1 Gammaproteobacteria bacterium
TCGGGCATTGCGCCGTATGTTTTGAATGTGGATTTTCATTCGGTGCAATGCGTTGCACTTATTGCCCCCTACGAAACTGCTTTTTTGCGCTGTTTGCGTCCTTCGCGGCTAAATTCGCTTTTGTCAGTCTGTTATCAGTACGAAATGCCCGCACGGTTGATTTTCACGACAGGGAAGTTTGCAGCAGAAGCGGACGCTCAATGTTTCGCTAGAAAACGAGATAACAGTTTGACCTAGAACAAAGATTACAGAAAGGTAGTTATTTATACTTAAACATAATGATAAGTTATTACATATTGTTTTTGTTTTCACATTAGAAATGAAGGAGGTAGGTTATGGACATCAATCTTGTTGATCTTACTGTGCATATCGATGAAAACCTGAGTCCTGAGCAGAGAATAACTGTAGAGGACAGTCTTCGCGCCCTGGATGGAGTTACCAGTGTACATGGTTCAAGCAAAACACCACATCTGACCATTGTGCAATATAACCCTGAAGTTATGGATTCTCAGAAAATTCTGAAACGCATAACGGACCAGGGGGCGCATGCTGAACTTATTGGTCTGTAGATTGAAGGCAATCCAACGGTCGTATTGGGTAATATCATCGTATTGGTTATAACTAGCAGTAATGAAACCTTTATTGGCAGAAACAAAGTCTGTCCGTGAGAAAATTGAGCTCACCTCTTTCTACTTCGCATTCATCGTCTTCCTGGTGGGCACTTTAACACTGATCAGTTACTGGATTGGTTTAGAGCACCTGTACCGTCCCCTTATTGGCGGTCCCGCAACCAATCCCCTGACAGCACTGTGCTTCTTGATGAGTGGGGCCTATATACTAATGGACACAAGCAAGCACACTGATCACCCACTTAAACCACTCTTCATACTGGCGGTGTTCTGTGCTGCCCTATTCAAGATCATTGATTACCTGACGGGTTCACATATCACGGAAGTCGCGATTCCGTTCTACATCCAGGTGGAGTCAGACTTGGAGAGCGGTAAGAGCAACATCATGGCGTTGAATACCGGCATCATGTTCTTCACCTTTGCGTTGGCGATCATTGCGAAACGAATTAATAAATCCTTACTCACACTATTATTCTCGTTTATTACCTTTACCATTGCTACTGTCTCTGTGCTGGGCTATCTCTATGAGCTTGAGGATTTCTACGGGCAGATGTCAGTACTGACGGCCGTGCTTGGATTATTATTGGCCCTCTCTGTGCTTGCTCCGACTCTGGCAACAGTTTGGTACGATCGTTCATGAGTCCTAATACTTAAAATATTCCAAAGGAGCCCGCTCAACAGCATAGGAAAATGGTGCGAAATTAAGAAATTGAACCTGCAAATTACTCATTACGAATCAACTAGTTTGCCGCTATAAACTGATCCCACATAATCATTCAGTTCAAGCGTGATGTAAATTATTCAATCATGTGTGACCGCATCTGGCCGAATTTGTAAGTTGATTCAAGTTTCCTGTGGGTCTGTTTTCAGTACGTTTTTCCCTGTGGTCTTATTTTCCTGGATGAGAGGAGTACAGCATAAGTGGACCCTCATTGCTTACGAACAGACTAACGAAGACAACCCAAAGCGGACGGTCGTAGCATGCACGCTTATTTTTTATTCACCGCTTAGAGGAAGGACAAAGAATCGTGGACACCCATTGATTCAGGCTTCAACTTGGACGCTTCGCGCCAGTGCGCTTAATGGTTATGTTTAGGAAAATTTATAGATGTCCACGATTTCAGTTTTTAAAGGGGGGTGATAGAGCATTGTATGCATAATGATAGACCTGATACCGTCGTACGCATACCCGGTTTTATTTCAGGAATTGGTGATCCACAGCACCTGGTACGGTTTGATATCCAGCAACTCATCATGTTCCTCATACGTCCTGCCACTGATCAGGTCCCGCCAGCTGTCTGTTGCAATCAGGTTCAGATCGCGCAGTAATAATGACTGATTTTCATCACTCACATTATAGATACAAAATATGCTTTGCCTGCGGTCGACGCTTTGTCTCCAGAAGCTGAACAGCTGATCACCGGTGTGCAAGGTAAATTGCGTTGCGTTGGGGTGAAATGCCGGCTGCTGCTGGCGAATCTTTATAATCCGCTGCAAACGATTGAACACTGCGTGATTCTCGGTACTGGTATCACTGAGGGCATCCTGCAGATCAGTTATATTCCACTGGTGTCTGTTAATGGCACGATTGTAGCCTTTCGTTTCCATATTCTCATAATCATTGCGCGTCCCCAGCAGGCTATGGATATAAAAAGCCGGTACGCCCTCGAGTGCGATCATGATGGCATGTGCACAAATATAGCGCTCGATACCCCAGTCATCAGGACCTTTTGTTGTTCCCTGTAACGCATCGTACAGCGCGATATTGATTTCATAGGGCCGCTTGATGCCCTGTGCGCCCGTACTCCATGATATTTTTCCACCGAAACGCTGCATGGTATTGATCAACGATGCGATCTCTTCCTCATTGAGCAGGCCTTCAGCAGGACGCAGGCCGATACCGTCGTGGGAGGCAATAAAATTGAAATAAGCGGTACCGTTCTGTGCCGGCGGCATACTCATCTGCCATTGCTTCAGATAATAACAGTTGCCGGTAACCATGGTATTAAGCAACAGCGGCGGCAACGAGAAGTTATAAATCATGTGCGCTTCATTCGCGTTGCCGAAATAACTTAAATTTTCCCGATTGGGAATATTGGTTTCGGTAATCAGAATCGCATCGGCTTTGGCATGTTCTATCAGTGTTCTTAACAGTCGTACAACTTCATGTGTTTCAGGAAGATTCAGGCAATTGGTACCGATTTTTTTCCACAGGAAGGCGACGGCATCCAGCCGGAATATGTGTACGCCCATGTCGAGATACTTGCGGACGATCCGCACAAACTCCTTAAGCACCGCGACATTTCCGAAATTCAGATCAACCTGGTCATGGCTGAAGGTACACCAGACGTATTTCACACCATCTGCAGTTTCAGTCTCCCTCAGCAGCGGACTAGTACGCGGCCTGACCACATCAGTAAGCGCTGTGTTTGCATCAACCGTGATGAAATAGTCCCGGCCATCGCCCTCACCGCGAATGAAATCCTGAAACCACTTGTTCTCACTTGAACAATGATTGATAACCAGATCTGCCATAAGATCATAATGCGCTGCAATATCCCTGATATCGCTCCAGTCACCCAGCTTTTCATTTACCCTGTAGAAATCGGTTACCGCAAATCCATCATCTGAGCTGTAGGGACAGAACGGCAGGACATGTACGCTACTGATGAATTCCCTGAAATGCTGATCCATAAACTTCAGCAGGGTTGCCAGCGGTTTATGTCCCGCTTCGATGATCGTATCACCGTAGGTGATAACCGTTACGTTTTTCTGGTCCCAGTGATTCTGGTGAGGCAAGGCTTCCACATAAGCTTCATGCAAAGACATTATCGTAATCAGTTCCTCAGCGAGTAACTCCAGACTTTGTCCGATCTCATCCGGTCCGTATATCGCCTCCAGGTGGTGAACGACTTTCTGTTGCAGCGAATCGAGTTGTGCAGCTGATGGTTTCATAATGTGAGGTATCAGGCGGAATATTCATTGGCATCATCTTCTACCGCCTGGTACAGCCGTTGCAGAATATCAGGTACTGCACTTTGTACCCTGTTCCAGGATGGAATAAAAGGCATTTCCATCGGTTTATCGAGAAATATCTGCCCCGCCTCCATAATATTTCCGGTAAACATTTCCACGGCCTGCTCTTCCTTGTGAATATCGAATTCCAGGCCGTTCATCAATGCATCGTTCCTGTAGGTCTCGACGAAATCCAGGGCAATGCGGTAATAGGTTGCCTTGAGCGTGCGAAACGTCTCTGCGCTGAACACCACACCCTGGGTTGCCAGTTTGCGAAATATGGCTTTCGCAATATCAATAGACATCCTCGACAGACCCTCTCGTGTGTCTCCCAGTGATACGTCCTGGTGTTTGTGATCGTAGGTTTCAGCAATATCCACCTGGCACAGTCTGTTGTGCGCATAATTACGGTGCATCTCCGAAAGCACGCCAATTTCCAGTCCCCAGTCGCCTGGAATGCGCAGATCGTTCAATACATCACGCCGGAAGGAAAATTCGCCCGCCAGTGCATAGCGGAAACTGTCCATGTATTCGATATAGTCATTACTACCGACGACAGCCTTAAGAGAACGCAGCAGGGGTGTCACCAGCAAACGGTTAACACGGCCATGTAACTTGCCATGCGTTGCACGTGCATAATAGCCCTTGCAGAATTCGTAATTGAACATCGGATTGGCGACCGGGTAGATCAAACGCGCCAGCAAATCACGACTGTAGGTTGTAATATCGCAATCATGAAGGGCGACCGATTCCGTCTTGCCTGACGACAGGATATAACCCATGCAATACCAGACGTTACGACCTTTGCCGAGTTCTCTGGGTGCAAGTTCATGTTTGTGCAATTCGGCGTCAAGCGCCTTCAGCCGAGGACCATCGTTCCACAATACCCTGTGGTGCTGAGGCAATACTGAAAAAAACTCGAGTGCATGGCGGTACTGGTCTTCATTCGCCCGGTCAAGACCGATAACGATTTCCGACAGGTAGGGAACCGCCTTGATACGCTCAATGATATTCGGTAGTGCATCTGTCTCCAGCTCGGAATACAGTGATGGCAACAACAGGCCTAGTGGACGCTGTTGACTGAAATGCAATAATTCCGTTTCCAGGTCGGCAAGCGGCCTGTTCGAAAGATGATGAAGTGTAGTTATGATGCCGTTCTGATGAAAATCCGCCATATTAACTTCCGCGTTTATTCAGTTGATTGCGCTATTGGGATTCCGCAGGAAGTCTAACACGTTATTTATCCCCTCGACCCATCCTTTTGGCCCATATGCGCTGGAACGAAAACAATGTTGATGTCGATCAATAACGGGCATCTCGTTGACCGGTGACCGGATAATCAGTGCTATATCTGCCGCCTCCAGCATGGCCACGTCATTCTGACTGTCGCCGGCAGCAACCGTAGTAAAAGCGCTATCGGGCTCATCTGCCTGATACTGGCGGGTCAACCATTGCAGCGCCCTGCCTTTATCACAATGACCCGAGACATGCATGAAACGCCCGCCCTGTAACACGCTGGCACCAAGCGCTTCAAGCCGGTTGATAAATGCCGCTTTTTTCTCTGCCGTTCCATGCCACAGAACCGGTTCGCCATAATTGCGTTGTGACGCCCGCTCCGCCTTGTCAGGTACCAGTCCGGTCATCTTCATAATGCCTTCGACACCCGCCTGTTGAAACGTGGTATAGCAACCCTGGTATTCTTCAGGCAATGTATTGAGAAGCGATTGCCAGTGTTGCCTCGGCTCGGTAAAAGCCTTCACCCAGAAGCCATCAATGATTGCAGTGCCGGGTGGACGCGTGCTGAAGTAATCCTCGGGCATATACACACCCGCACCGTTCTCAATAATAAACGGATGATGATTGTCCAGTTCCTGTCTTATGTCCAGCAGCTCGGCGGCTGTTTTGCTGGTGGCGGGGATCACCGGCACATTCACCTGCTCAAGTTCTGCAAGCATGGCATCGGCCGCATCATGACTGTAATCATGATGATCCAGCAGGGAACCATCCAGGTCGGTATAGATCAACACGCGTTTGATCAGCATACAAGTTCCACTGGCATTAAAAAATTTTCAATCTCCCTTTGTCCGTCAAGTTCGAACAGGAAATGGACTGACCCGTGCAGGGTATTCAAGGTATGTTCGGTAATACGCTGGTAATGCTGAATGAAGCGTGCAATTGCATCGCGATCCATCAGGGCCGTTGCTGCATCCGAACACCCCTGGTCAACTAGCGATCTTTGCAGCTTTTCTTCCTGTTCGAGCCGCCATCCGAAAACACATTCAAACGACGGTGCTTTCAGCATTATCCATATGTCGACCAAAGAAAACAGCTGCGGGTAATGCTCACGCAACTGTAAATTAACATAGTTCCGCCAGGTTCCATCAGCATCCTCTTCTGCCTCGAGCCTGTTAACGGCAGTTGCCAACGCGTGGCTCTCCTGCGCACTGGAACCGACACACCACCCCTCCAGTATGATGATATCAACAGGCTGTGTAATCATGGTCCAGTCTTCTTCCGGATAGCGGTCATCACGCGACTTGTCGAACCTCGGAATAGCGACAGATTCAGTGCGGGTCTTCAGCCGGGCGAGTGTCCGACAGGCAAGTCCGGTATCATGCGTGCCGGGAACACCACGCGTCAGAAGTAACGGATGGACCTTTTCTGCAAGCTGCTCGCGCTCCCTGCGCGTAAGATAAAAGTCATCGATCGACAGCGCGACTGCATTCAGACCGTGTACCTGCTGCAGTACGCAAACCATCAAATCAGCCAGCGTACTTTTGCCGGATCCCTGGGAACCGTTGATACCGATGACAACAGGTTCGTCCGAACCGGCCTTACACTCGAGTATGCGATCAACAACCGGGATAAACCATTTTTGTGCAATGCGCGAGTAATCATCCGGCAACGCATGCCGTTGAATAAATTCGGAAATAACTGTATGTATAGCCATTAATGCCGGGTTAAGAGAGGTGTTTCCTGTACTGACGGCTGTTAACCGGTACTGCCATTCAATATTTATATCATAGTATGACGCAGAAATGGTGACAGAGTCACCTTTATATCACAGGTCAGAGTGACCCGGTTTTTCCTGCGGCATTTTTCAAAAAACAAAGACACCCAAAGATTAAAAAAGCAATATAAGGAAATTCCTTTCAATACATTCTAATGTTGCATATGATTCTGGTTAAAAGACCGTATATATACAGCAAAACAACCTATTAAACTTCACGGCAGTGAAAAAATTAAATTCAGGTCAAAGGAATCCCTGAACTATCTATTTCAAGCTCACTGTTATCTCAGTATTGAGAAGGGCTTAACTACTCGAGAACAAGGTCTCACACCGGCGAATGCCATGGACCCGGTTTTTTCCCAGAATTGCATGTTGAAGCGGGTCTATCCTTCAATGCTGCCCATCGCGGTCTGCAGGTAGTTTTGCAACCCGGTTTTTTCGATCAGTTCAAGCTGGGTTTCCAGGTAGTCGATATGGTCTTCCGTATCGCTGAGGATGCTTTCCAGTATGTCCCGAGATACATAATCGCGCACCGACTCGCACTGCGTTATCGCTTCGACATAGTGTTCGCGGCCCTGCTTCTCGAGTTGCAGATCGCCCTTCATGCACTCAGGCACATTCTGGCCGATCAGCAACTTGCCGAGCATCTGCATATTGGGCAGACCTTCGAGAAACAGGATACGTTCTATCAGCTTGTCGGCGTGATGCATCTCCTCGATAGATTCCTCGTATTCATGTTTGCCCAGCGCGAGCAAACCCCAGTTCTTGTAGATACGCGCATGCAGAAAGTACTGATTGACGGCTGTCAATTCGATCATCAGGGCCTGGTTCAATAATTGAATGACTGTTTTGTCGCCTTGCATGAAAGCTCTCCCATAAGGGTGTTGTTCGTGTGATAAGTACAGGAAGTATAAATACCGTCTCTAAACCAAGTCAAACCAAAGAGCTCTAATAATAATCCCTTTGCTTAAAGTAAATAAAGGGAACGTAGCGAATATTTATTGACCAACCCCACATTTCCAGTATACAAATCAATTGATGTGTCCGATAAACTGAGTGACGTCCCAGCTAATCCCACTTATTCTTGCCACTATTTAGATTATCTCGACAATGCCAAATAATCAGAGAAACGAAGAACATGAAGCGGTACGCAGTTACGCGATACGGCGTGTCAATCCATTTCGTGGTGTGATGCAGGTCATCGAAGCCGAAGAAGGACGCGCCTTGAGTTGCAACGGCGTAGTGTGGGAAATTCTCGTGCGCGCCAGGCAGTCCAGTGACCAGGATTGTCCTGCACGAGACAATCAAGGGAAAATATACTACCGCTTTGCAATGTGGTCGCTGGGCGATGGCCTGTTACGACGAGCCAACTCGCCAGCAGATGACCAGGACTACTTTGATCTTGCAGCAAAGTGCGAAGCGCTGGTTGCATACGTGCGGGCTCGTCACCAGCAGCTCCCGTTCAAGCTTGAGGACAATCGTGAACTCTGGCTGTTTGACAGCGACAATAATAGTCCGCTTGCCTTATTAGCTTCATTGCGACCTGGCGCCAGCTTACCAGCGTCAGAACCTGGTGGCTGGTCATGCTGCATCGGCGCCAATGGCTCTCGCATTCAACGTCGATTCCCACAATCCCCGGAACTCGAAACGCAGGTGTGGCAGCGCGCCGGTCTCAATATAAACAAATACTGGATAAGGCGTTCAGCTGGTGGCGATGGTGTTGTTGAGACGACGGGTGACACTATTTCAGCTAACAAATTTCCCGTGTTACTGCTGGAGGAAAACTGGACGAATGATGAAGAGCAACGGCGTGCCTGTGAATACATCAGGTGGATCTCGCCATCACTGCTGACATTGCAGCAGCTGGATAAGGCTACACGTACACGTATAGAAAATAACCTGAACGTCCAGGCTATTTCAATTGAACACCACTGGCGCCTGTATCCCGAAATTATTAATCAAAAATTGTTAAATGCAGCACGCGTACAAAGTCGAATCGAGCAATGCAGTTGATGTGGTATTATCGGGAAGCGCTCTGCCGGATCAGGCTGGTGATCATATCGCTGGCATCCGGTGACAGCGATGAGAAACGAACCAGGAAATGACTGTCCTGTTCATCCATCTCCAGCACCTTGCCGTAGAGGTGCCCGTCATTGCCCGCTAACTGAATGCGCAGGTCACTGTACATCTCGATCTCGATTGTTGACTGCAACTGGGCAGAATAGCGCGACAGTTTCAGCAGGCGCCCCTCGAAGCTGGAATTGCTGACCTGTTTTCCCTCCACCAGGGTACATTGCACGGGTATCGCCTGCGTAAGTAACTGCAGCACATCGTCGCGGTCAATAAACAGGTTGTAATCGCCCGCTATACCGCTTACTTCATAAACGTTCACCGGCTGCCGTGAACCCTTGGGCAGGATCGTGCGCTGGCCGTCGATACGGACAATGGCGCCGATCTCGGCCAGGGTTGTCTCGGCAATGATAATCTGCCCGCCCGCTGTCCCGGACTCGATTCTCGAGGCCAGGTTGACGACGCTGCCAATCACCGTATATGTCGAACGGGTCTGCGAACCGATGTTACCAACCACGCCTTCCCCGCTGTTGATACCGATGCCCATTTGCAATTCGGGCAACCCCGACTCGCGGTTGCGCAGGTTCACCGAGCGCATGGACTGTTGCATATCTACCGCGCAGGCCACCGCGTGCAACGCGTGCTGACTGTCCTCCACCGGTGCACCGAAGAAGGCCAATATGCCGTCCCCTACGATTTCACCAATGGTGCCCCCGTGCCGGCCGATGGTTTCGATCATTTCCTCGAGGTAGTTATCCAGCATGCGGACGATCTCGTCGGCCGGCATGGAGTCGGCCAGCAGCGTGAAGCCGCGCAGGTCCGCAATCAGGATCGACACCTGCCGGTGCACGCCCTCGAAGCCCAGGCCTTCGGGACGGTCCAGCAAATTCTCCACCACCTCGCTTGAAACGTAGCGGCCGAAAGTGTTGCGAATGAACTCGTTTTTCTGTTCCAGCTCCCCGACCAGTTCATTGATGCGGTCGCTGGACTGCTTGAGGGCCAGCTGTGTCTGAACCCGGGCCAGCACGACGGGAAAGCTGATCGGCTTGGTGATGTAATCGTTGGCACCTTGCGCCAGCGCCGCAACCACGTCTTCCGTTGAATCCCTGGCCGTTACCATGATGACAGGCAACGCGGACATCGTGTATGTACGGCGCAATACGCCCAGCACCGTAATACCATCCATATCCGGCATCATTATATCCAGCAGCACCAGATCGAATGAGCTGTTGAGCATCAGGTTGAGCGCCGCACGGCCACCGTCTGCGACCGTGACGCTATAACCAGCGCGTACCAGGCGGCGACTCAGCAGGTCGCGGTTCACCGGATTGTCATCGACGACCAGCAGTTCTGACATTGCTAATCCCTGGTGGAGACTGCCAGCAACGCGCTGATTTTCGATATCAGCCTGGCAAAGTCTACCGGCTTGGTATCGTAGTCATTACAACCGGCCAGCAGGGCCTTTTCCCGGTCTCCGACCATGGCATGTGCAGAAAGGCCAATGATCGGCAGTTCACGTGTCTCAGCTCGCGCGCGCAATTGCCGGGTGGCTTCGTAACCATCCATAACCGGCAGGCTCATATCCATGAGGACGATGTCATAACCGCCCTGTATGGACTTCTCGACCGCCTCGCCGCCATCGACTGCAATATCCACCTCCAGGCCTTTGCGCTGCAAGCGGCGCGATAACATATCGCGATTCATGGCGTCATCTTCAACCAGCAGAACTTTCGTCACCCGGGCCTCCCTCGTGATTGTTACCGTCAATCGATTTGATGCTATCATTACCGGCGGTCGAAACCTGCCGTACCACAACCCGCAGCGAACTCAGCAGGTCTGATTCAGAATATTTCCCCTTACCGATCACACTTCTGACCTTACCGTTCAGCCGCTCATGGTCAGCCTCGGTCAGATCCTTGGCGGTAATAACAATCACCGGCACAGCCCTCCACTCGGGGCGTTCTTTCATCGCCTCGAGGAACTCGAAACCATCCATCACCGGCATCATCAGGTCGAGCAGGATGATTTGCGGCAATACCTGCTCCAGTATTTCGAGCGCCTGCGTGCCGTTACTCGCGTGGATGACCTCGAGACCGTGGCTCTCCAGGGTCTTGCCGGTGATCTCGCGCGCGTTGTCATCATCGTCGACCAGCAGCACCGGGCCATCCAGGCGACCCCGGCAATGCTTGTTCATCACCTGCAGCAAACGGTCACGGTCGATCGGCTTGATCAGGTAATCCGTTGCGCCCAGGGTGTAACCAATCTTTTTCTCATCAAGGATCGACACCATAATCACCGGCGTGTCCGCAGTCTCCGCATCGTCCTTGAGCTGCATCAGTACTGACCAGCCATCCATGCCGGGCATCAGCACATCCAGAGATATCACGTCGGGCTTGAGCTTCTTCGCCAGCGCCAGGCCCTCACTCCCCGCACTGGCACTGATGACCTGGAAGCCTTCCTTAACCAGCTGACGGGAAATCAGGTCGCGCACCACCGGGTCATCATCGATCACCAGCACCTTGCTCTGGCCGGAATCGGATACACTCGCCGGCGTTGAGGCGGGCTCCACTTCGTCCTCAGCCACCAGCTCACGGGCGGTGACCGGGATATGTATGGTGAATTCCGAACCCTTGCCGTATTCGCTGCTGACGTCGATGCTGCCGCCCAGCATCTGGCAAAACCGCTGGCTGATCGAGAGTCCAAGGCCCGTGCCACCATATTTACGGGTGGTGGAGGCATCGGCCTGGGCAAATTCGTCGAAGATATGATCCAGTTGCTGTTCCGTCATGCCGATACCGGAATCCTTCACGGAAAGCACCAGCCAGGGTTCTTCACCGTGCAATTCCCGTTGCACGGTCAGGCGTATTTCGCCCTGTTCGGTAAACTTCGCCGCGTTGCTCAGCAGGTTCAGCAACATTTGCCGCAACTTGGTCTGGTCGGTATAGATAAAACCGAGACCTTCCTCCATGTCCAGCCGCAGGCTGTTGCCGCGGTCCCGGATGACCGGTGAGATCGTGTTGACGATTTCATCCACCAGCGTGGCTATGTCCACTTCTTCCAGATACAGCTCCATCTTGCCCACCTCGATCTTGGCGAGGTCGAGGATTTCATTGATGAGCGACAGCAAGTGCCTGCCGGCGGAATGGATTTTTCTGAGATCGGCTACGGTTTCCTCGTCGTTTCGGTCAAGCGCATCCTCTTCCAGCATTTCACTGTAACCAATGATGGCGTTCAGCGGGGTACGAAGCTCATGTGACATGTTTGCCAGGAACTGGCTTTTTGCCTGGGTGGCCTGCATCGCCTGGTCACGCACGATCTTGAGGTGTTCCACCATTTCCGCCAGTTGTGACTCGCGCGACTTCAGGTCACTGATATCGGTAAACACGCTGACAATCCCGTTATCGTGAGTCTTGCGTTCACTGACGCGCATCCAGCGGCCATCCGTCAGCTCATATTCGTAGACCCCTTGCGGATTCAGATGCCGGTCGATGCGCTCGGCAAGCCATTCTTCCAGCCGGCCTCGCGCCGACAGCACCGCACCGCTCTCAACTACCGTGCGACACAGATCGGAATAACTGGCGCCCTCCGTCACCTCGACGTCGAGCCCTTCATACAACTCGCGGTATTTCCGGTTGCAGATCACCAGCCTGTCCTGCGCATCGAACAGGACAAACGCTTCTGAAATCGATTCGATGGCCTCGGCAAGTTGTCCCTCGGCCCGGGCCAGCGCCAGCTGCGCCAGTTCACGCTCCGCAGCCAGCCGCTCGCGTTCCAGCAGGCCATCCCGGAACATCCTCAGGGTTCGCGCCATGGCGCCAATTTCATCATGCGTTTCTGCAGGCACTTCCACATCCAGGTTGCCACGGGTGATTTCCTGCATACTGAAAACCAGGCGTTTCAGCGGTCCGGTAATTGAACGCAGCACAAACAGGGTAAGGCTCAGACCAAGGATGCTGGCCAGCGCAACCATCAGGTTTGCCATATTCACGTCCCTGCCGGTTTGCTCAACCCCACGGGTGCTTTTTTCCTGCGCCTCGCTCTCCAGTTGCTGCATCAGCTCGCTGAGCTGCCTGTCAATCACGGCGACATGGGTGCGCGCTCTGGCCATCAGGGAATTGCCGAGCACCCGGGTATCCTCAGTGTAGGCATTTACCGCCTGGTGCATCTGATCATCCAGTATCTCCACCTCGCGGTTAATCGTGTCCGCTGCCTCCGGGGCAAAGCGTGCGAGTTTCTGTAATGCAGCATTGAGACGCCCATGGGCTGCATTCGCGCTTTGCTCCGAATTCAGCAGCATGCTGGCCGAAAGGTCTGTCAACCAGTACTTGAGATCACCAAATGCCTTGACGACGGAGTTCGCCACGGTCATTCGTGACACGTACTCCGCCTCTTCAATCATGATATTCGCGGTCCTGGAAAGCCGGCTGTTGAGGAAGTAGTTGGTGACAATCAGCACACCCAGCATCACTGCCGCAAGTACGATCAGGCGGGTAGTGATGGAGAAGCCGGGCATAAGAATTAACGGTACAGGCTGATACTTATGACGCCACCGAGCTGCCCAGCGTGTCCGCCTTCCTTGGGATAACCGGTGATATCAATCTCACCCCTGGGTTCGCCATGACATGAAAGACAGTTTTCACTGTAATACTCTGGCACCAGCACCCGGTAGGCCTTGCGGCCGTTTTTTTCCGCGAGTTGTGAGAAAATCTTGTTCTTCGGCCAGTCTGCCGAGGATAATTTCGAATTGATAATCTCCATCTCCCAGTCATCCGGTAACGCCTTGCGGTTTCTCACCAGGCTCACCGGCGCTGTTACCTTGACCTCGGCCTCTTTACCGATTTTATCGCGGAAGCGCTCGTTCACCAGGCGGGCAAATACCGCTGGGACGAACCCCTTGAAGCCGATCCCCGGCTTGTTGATGGTCGACTGGTTGTCGTCAATGACCTCGGTAATTGATTCAATCTGCAGTTGAAGTAACTTGCCGTATGGATTGTGTGCAATGATGTCGTTCGGATCCGTTCCGGTCTTCTCGCGGTATACCCGGATTGCCTCGTTACGTACACTGACACCGGTGATAGCCTTGTCGGTACCAGGATCGTTGATCACAGCCTGCTCGCTGGAAATTACGGTTCTGCCGGCACGCAGCATATTGGCCAGTGCGAGGGCTATTTCATTTTCAGAGGCCATTTCATCTGCCAGCACCTGGAGAGATAAAAGCATAACACTTAGCGCAGTCGCTGCAATCCACTTCACCATAGCCTCACTCTCCTCTACCTGTTAATGTTCATAACCGGCGCTGTGCTAGCAAGCCACGTTGTATGCCGGAGAATTATGTCGCGCAACACGACTTCAATGTCTCCGCCAGGCCATCCAGAATGTAATCCGCCGTCTTCCCATGTTCAACATGGGCAACGGTGGCGCCCTCTTGAAGACCTGCCGGGAAGCTGCCTGGCCCTGCCCCTTGCTTCATAAGGTATCTTGACAAGTGTACAAAATATAAGCACATTTCCAGGTCCAGTCAACTGTATAAATCACTCCCCTCTATCCAACCAGTCTTTAAACTTCATGATTTAGCCAAATCACATCATCAGAATTTAGAGTCTATGCACTGGTTTCTGTAAAACAAAACTGACGAACATCAGCTGCCAGCAATCCGCAGCAATCCCGTTTGCTCACATGTCATCCATCTTATAGCAACTCTGATTAATTATCATAAAGTTCTGCGGGCATTCAAGCGTACAGATTCAAGGTATGGTTCGCAATGAATGGTTATTCCATTGATAAGAGCCATAACGCAGCCAGGTTATACTCACTCGGGTGTGCTTGAAAGTCCGCCCTGTGGGGCGATGCCCAATAGCCAGGCTCAGCATTATTGATTTTCACCATACAATGAGTATGCTTTCAAACCAATGCCTTGATTCTGGTTATTGGGTATCGCCAGAATTTATGATAATTAATCAGGGTTGCCTTAAATAGAAAACAAACTATTTTGTGGTGGCGGCCTGCCTTCTGTATTGCTTTTATATTTTGGCTGGCATTTGCTGATTCAAGTGTGCGAGTAGAAATTGTGGATACGCATGACCCAAATCAAACCAAATCATGGACACCCAATGATTCAATATTGCAAAATAAGAAGAATGAAACATTTAGTAATCTGATGGTTGAGGGATAGTAAGAAAGAAGTCACTGCTGCAACTATTTCCGCCCGCCTCTAACATTACGCAAATTTATGATCTCGGCCACTTCGTTTGCATGTGCTGTAACTGACTTGAGAGAACCTGTTTTTTTGCACTCCATTATTGAATTGACTAAATCGCCTTTTTGAATAACGTAAAGATACCAGTTTTCACCCGACAGACCCTCCGGGGCGGTGGTCTTTTCAACCTTTATTACCTCGTATTTACTTTCAAATGAATCATTGCGCATTATTTAATACCTCTTGTTTCAGCCTTGAATGAATCCAAGGAAAGTTTACAGCCTGGTGATTAATTTCCTCAACACTAAACCCGGCCTAACAACATCTTCATGTCTTCGTACGGATTAAAATACCGCTTGCCGCTGACAGTTATGCCAAGTTTTGTAATATCCATTACGACGCCGACTTCAGGAAAAGCAAATCAACAGCTGTTTGCGATTGATTTGACGTCTCATTTAGCTTTGACACCTGACCACTGTAGTCCTTTATGGCGAAATATATAAGGTGTCAGACAAAATAAAAGTTGTCGAGCCGGAAGTAAATGAATGGGTGCCTGCGATTTGCGCCTTGCAGAACCTATACCTTCCCTGGCTTATATGCATAATCTTTTCTATGCGGCCACTTGCAAAGAAAACGATTCCAGAATTTCCTGGCGACGTTGCATGACTGCATTGACTACTAGCTGGTAGTCCGCGCCTACAGCTGTAAACATCGCGGGGATATCTAGCCCCATGTCGTGCAGACTGTCATCGAGAAAGTCCAGTCTTGAAGAAATGCCATCGATACAGGCATCTCGTTCAGCTTCGGGCATCATGCTCAATTCCTGCTTCAGGCGGCCCAGTCCAAATGCTACGTGATCTGTTTCATCCTGCAAAGGCACCTTTAAAGATTCACGGGTTCCTGGATCAGCCAGAGGAACGACCTGCTCAACTGCTTCACCGCCCAGGGCTTCGACACAAATATACATATCAGTCAGGAAGTCCAGCCAGCTGAGTGAACGAAAATGCTGCAGCAACAGTTCTTGCTGAGTTTCTGAAAATATCGGTGTAGCATCCGTTCCAAACTGCTTTATCCATTGCTGCTGAATAAGTACATGTTTGCTTTCATCTCCGACCTGTTTTGCCATAAACAGTTGCGCTTGCTCATCAGGTGCTGACGCTATGCGTTCAGCACAGGCTCGCATGATGAGGTAATCTATCTGTGTATACATAACTAATAGTCGCCCCATGGCAATTCGGTAATCCTGGTCATTAATATTTTGTCTCATTTTTCATTCCCCCTTTATGGTTTTTTTCCAGTATAAAAATGACCATGCAATCATCACATAGTTCAAGAATATCGTGGATTGATGAAATATAAGTGCAAGGTAAAAACGTCGGGTGACAAAAGGTAACGGAAGGATTAAATATTGATCATCCATCGTTTAGCTAAAAATATCCCCTGTCTCACTTTCCGTCAAAAATGAAAGACATTTTATTAACAGCTTTATGACAGAAATCTGACATTTTTTGTTACACGGCACCTGTAAACGCTCGATCTGCCAGTCATCAAAGCGACAGCAATAACCCGATGCTGTAAGCGCCGGAAGTCAGTATATAAGGCTTTATAGCGCATACAGGGTATATCACAGCGTTTTGCGCCACCCGTATAAACAGTCAGCAATACGAAAATATTTATGGCATGAGTTATGCAATTTCAATATTGACTGGTATTAAATCAGGAGTAACAAAATGAAACACAAACAGAATGATCGAAACGAAAATCAGCAAGAAAGAATTTTCTCAGAGTTGGCTTTGTGGGTGCTTCACTACAAACCCAACAAGATTTCTCAACCCTGGTCTATCCTGGATACGTTTGACAACAGGTTAAGCGCCATTATCAAGGCAAACCAGGTATCGAGTAAATACTTTATGGTGAAGGTGACCAGCCCTGACGGCAAAATAGCCTGGAGTAATTAACTGAATTTTTGTAAGAGGTGACGGCGGGATAAAATTTTGATCAAACCGTTATTATGGCTGGTAATCCCTCACCGCCACCTTTTACAAACCAGCAGCTGAACCTGTTTCTATTGAACGCGACGAGATTGCCAGTAAGTATCTCTCCAGTACCTGTTATCCAGGCTGGAAATCATAACGCCTCTTGTTGCAGAAACGTGCAGGAAATTATCATTAGCTATATATATCCCGACATGACGTGAAAACAACCCGGTTTTGAAAAAAACTATATCGCCTGCCCTGAGCTGATTTCGTTTAATAACCCTGCCAATCCCGGCCTGTGAATCGGTCGATCGAGGCATACTAATACCAAACTCTTCTCTATAGGTTCTATAAACCAGACCGGAACAGTCAATCCCCATTTTAGACAGACCGCCCATGCGGTAACTCACGTGATGCCAGTCATTATATTGCTGGTTTAGTATCTGTTTGACCTGATGAGTATTGCTTAAATCAACGCGTACCGTGGATACTTTTACCGATGGATTTTTCGAGTCGTGATACGGAGCTGATGAGCAGGCAATCAGTATCATTGCGTATACAAAAACAGTTACCAGTTTTTTCATTCCGTTTATACTAGTTAAATATAGAAAGTTTTCATATCTCGCAGCTATAATGATTTGAGCAGGCGATAATGATTGGCTGAATAACTGGTGACCAGGTATGTTGCCAGGGTTTTACAGTGATGCCGTATTTTCACAGATGTTTTTTTCCAGTGCGTTACAAACAGGTTAAAGGTTTAATTATGCAATTTGATCAACATCCCGTGATAAAATATTTTATCAAAAACAACCTTGGATGCACATGCCCGGAGAATGTGTTCGACGAAATTGATGTTGAACAAAAAAACCAGTTAGCCGGCAAACAGCTCAACTTCGATAGAATTCTGGTCGGTAATCGATTGCTTATCTACGTGCTGAAGGACATAGACATGTCAAACCTGCATAAGCTATTACCGCTTGTTGTTCGCACTGGTAAAGAAGAAAGGAACGCCATGAAATTTAACCGGTTTCGACTGGTCTTAAAGCGTGACAATGATATTGATATGGAAAGTCTTGCATATTCTATCTTTGAAAATATCCCGGAGAAAGATGAGAAAATACACCTGCATTTTATTGCCGATAATGAAGCTAATGCATTGTCTGGTATTTTCAAACAGCAGCCAGATAGCCGGCACCGTGAACCATAAAACCGGAAATTGAAATGGATACCTCGCAACTCATCTGGGGCATGCTGTTCGGCTCGATTGGCCTGGGCTATTTTATTTATGGAAAAAAACAGCGTGCGGCTGTTCCATTGGTAACAGGCATCACGCTGTTCATCTTTCCTTATTTCATAACGAACGTGTATGCACTGGTAATCGTCGGTGCGGTAATCGTCGCGGTACCCTACTTTGTGAGATTGTAAAGTTACAAGGTATGCAATTGTATACCGATTGCCTGCATCTACTGCTGTGACTTACAATCTCTGCTGATGTCTATGAAGTAAAGCGAATAATAAATCGGTGTCTATAATTTTATTGTTCTCGCAAAGACGCAGAGAAGATTAATGTTTATGTATTTATCTCTGCGTCTTTGCGCCTCTGTGTGATTTATTTTTAAGCCACATTCCCACATTCCTGGACACCCGTTAATTCTCGGGATGAAGCACAGACTATCGGGTAGCTGTCATGCGGCCGAATTTGCCATCGTTGTAATCGCGCATGGCCTGCATAATCTCTTCCCGGGTATTCATCACGAAAGGTCCGTGACCCACTATCGGTTCGTTCAGCGGTTCACCGCTCAGCAGTAATACGACGCTATCGCCGGTCGTATCGAAGACAAGCTGCGCACCTTCGCGTTCCATCACCGCCATTTCAGCCTCCTGGATCGTGTGCGCGCCGATGCGAATCGCGCCGTGCAGTACGAAGAGTGCTGCCGTATGTCCATGCTGTAGATCGAGTGACAGCGACCGTCCACCCTGCAGGCGCATATCCCAGACGTTCATCGGGCTGAAGGTGTGTGCTGGCCCGCTGGTTTCCCCGTACCGGCCGGCGATCACGCGCACGGTTCCGGCGTCCCCAGGCAGAGGTACACGGGGAATCTGCGCGTCGGTGATAGCCTGGTAACCCGGTTCTACCGTCTTGTCCCTGGCCGGCAGATTGACCCAGAGCTGAATCATCTCGAACGGGCCGCCGCGCCCGGCGTATTCGGGACTGTGGTACTCTTCGTGCAGCAAACCCGAGGCTGCCGTCATCCACTGAACGTCACCCTTGTCAATCGTGCCGCCGCCGCCCGCCGAGTCACGATGGGAAACGCCGCCGTCGTAGACGATGGTAACGGTCTCGAATCCTCGGTGGGGATGGGCTCCCACACCCCGCCGCTGGGCGGTCGGTTCAAACGTTGCCGGTCCTGCATAATCCATCAGCAGGAATGGGGACATCTCCTCGGCTATATCGTTATACGAGAAAATGTTCCGCACCGGGAAACCGTCTCCAACCCAGTGGCTTCCGTTGGTTTTCTTGATAAAAGAAAGCTTTTTCATAAGCGCCTCCGCAGGTTGATACTGGTAATTTATACCAGGGTCACATGTACTACTAGATAGCTAAATTGAAAAATAGTTTTTAATATTTTGAATAATATTGGACCTTGACGAGATACACGTATTCACCAGGGTCGTTAAGACCGGCATTTTCTTGTAACCCCTAACCTTTTGATATTGAACAAGAAAGGCCGGAGTATGCCTGTTCACGGACAGCGTTATCAGCGAACATTATCCGACCGCCTGTAAAATAACTACAGCTCTTTTTCTTCTGCAAAACATTTCGCAAGATGCTGCATAAGCAGTTTTATCCTTTCCACGTATCGTAGATCCGGATGTGTCAGCAGCCATAAATCACTGATGCCCCCCGGTTCAAATTCAAAAAGCTTATTCAGCCCCGGCCGTTGCTGGTCATTCGGTAAAAACGCCAGGCCCTGGCCAGTTTCAGCGAAAGAAGCCATTGCTATCAGCTCATCGCAGCGTATCCCTGTTTGCTGAGACAGATATTTTTCCAGCCAGACAAAAGCCGGCAGATTTCGCATAGCGCCACTGGCGCCAATGAGCAAATGATCATTTAGCTGCTCAATGTCTGCCGGCCATCCGTGTGTATCCCTGTATTTTTCGCTTGAATAAACACTCCAACGAATAGACCGCACCATTTTGCCAACCAGATGTTCAGGCGGTTTAGGGGTAGCTCTTACCGCAATGTCTGCCTGCCGGTTAGTCATATTGAATTCAAGATTACTGACCAGTAACTCAAGCTGTATTTCGGGATAACTTTGCCTGAAACCTGCCAGGTAACGCGGCAGGTATCGATAGGCAATGTTGTTAGGCGCGGTTATTTTTACCACGCCTCTGGGCTTAATATCTTTACCGACGATATATCGTTCCATGTCGTCAAATAGTGACTCAACTTTTTTTGCTTTCTCCAGCAGCTCTTCACCCATTGCCGTCAGTTCATAACCATAGCTTAAACGTTCAAATAGCCGTCCGCAGATATCATCTTCCAGGGAATTCAAACGACGGAAAACGGTAGAGTGGTTCACCCCTAGCGTTTTGGCAGCACCAGCCAGCGAACCGCACTCCGCTATTGCCAGGAATATTTTTAAAGCATTCCAGTCCACCTGTTCTCCGGTACGCAATGGTTATCAATGCCTGAAGCTTGCATATTTGCAAACATGGTTTGCCTATATTGTCAATTTACTTTCCTGTTTGCAATACCCATACTTGTGCCTACATCCTGTAATCAACTACGTAATCAACCTCTGGAGGTAACATGAATACACTCACTCACAATTCGGCGATGCGCAATGAACTGTTAAATCAGCTGAGCGACCCGCCAACGGCAACCTTTATTCTCAGGGTTACCCTTGGCATGGTGCTGCTGGCACACAGCCTTTACCTGAAACTTATGGTATTCACCCTGCCCGGTACGGCGCAGTTTTTTGTTTCAATCGGCTTGCCTGGCATGCTTGCATACGCTGTTTTCGGTATTGAAGTAGTTGCCGGGATCGCCCTCGTTCTCGGTATAAAAACCCGCCTGTTTTCTGCCCTCGTGATACCCGTATTACTGGGTGCAACCTGGGCCCATTCTTCTAACGGCTGGCTGTTCACCAATGGAGGTGGTGGCTGGGAATACCCGCTGATTCTAACTGTAATGGCAATTGTTCAGGCGGGACTGGGCAATGGAAAATTTGCAATCAGTTCTGAACAGAACTAATGCCAATCAATAAGTATGTTTTCACAGGAAAAAACCATGACTGAAGCTGTTAAGACACAAACTCAGGCATGCAATCTTGAACTGGCTGCAGCCACGTACTGGTGGTGCGCCTGCAGCCGTTGTAAAACCCAGCCGTTTTGTGATGATTCGCACAAGGGGACAGATTTCACACCGGCAGATCTCGTTATCGAAGATAAGCAGCCAGTGTGGATATGCGGCTGCCGCAGGTCAGGTGATAATCCAATGTGTAATGACACGCATAATGAACTGGCGTAAATGAAATTATTTGCTGGAAAATTGCATATTATCGCCACGGGCATTCCAGCCTGATTGCAAGGATTGAACCCCATGGAAGGGTTCACGGCATAGTGAGGGCCACATTATCATCTGCGATGGGAACAACGACTGTGAACAGCCGGTTATGATTAGCAAGATTGTAGCAGGCAACCTCAATGCGATTTCCTCCACATCAGCTAAACAGGATTACACCTCCTTATACCTGCCTTTGAGACAGGCATAGGCATGCTTTCATGAGCAGGGTAATATTCCAACTAAAATCTGGAGTAGATAGCATTCCAGCCATCAGACGTAATGTATTTACAATCCAGCGTATCCTCTAAATAAAGAATTTTCATGATACACCTGGCTTTATAGTCAGGTGCGAATTTGCCTTTACTGAATAATGACCTCGTGAACCTGATCCCATCAGCAGGCAGACTTCCAATGTAATATTTATTCAGTTGTTTTATGGTTTTAGTATCAGTTAAGCTCATCATGCCTCCTGTTTGTTACTGTATTAAGGAAGATTAAGAAATAGCCATGTTGACTAAAAGCAGCCATCTATTGAAAAGTCTCTGAATAGCGCATGCGGGAAGCTTTGCTCTACGGGAGGCATTTTTTTCAATCTTAGAGGATTAGTTGTGAAACAAGGTAAACAATACCTAAGACAATTGTCCATGCTGCTGCCTCGATAACTATTGTTTCCTGCACATTATCTTTTTTTGATCTCATTGCTATCACCTTCTAAAACTTATGTTAGTGATTTCAATAATTGCAAAACGTATGCCAGATATTTTACTGGTGAAATAGAGGTGCCATGGAATGCAGTTATATACTTTATAGCTAATCAAAAACCTTATATTTACGCATTTCGGATGTTTTTGACTGCCACTTTAAATTGCTCATTGTCCTGACATCCGGTTTAGTGTGTACAATGGTCCGTGCAAAAAGTGTCAGGCATTAGTCATAATTAGTCATCAAGATGTCATTTTTGTCACAAAACCAGGAGCAGATCACGGCTTCTCTAATATTCGAAATAATTGTGACTCCCTCCGGTTTTCGTAACCATATTATCCGGCACATCCTGTCTGATTCTTCAAGTGACTGCTTGTTCACCAACCAGTGTCGTGGCTGCGTATACTCGCTGTTTCTAACCTTAATAACAATTGTTCGAGCGGCAATGCCAGTAAATTAAGCTCATTTTTCTGTTGTAGGTGCGAATTTATTCGCACGATGCGCGCATACGTTGGCACTGCTGTGCGTATAAATTCGCGCCTACATTCTTAACTGACTGGCATTGGTTCAAGCGGGAACAGTGTACCCAGCCGCATTGCTGTCCCACTTAATGTTAGAAACATGGATTGGGAACTGTTGTGTGAGACCGTATGCCGCATGGATGCGGCATTCGAGCGTACAAGGAGGTATTTACAGCGTGTCTCGGGCGACCGTTGCCAGTTCATGTTTCGGATGACATAAACAGTTATCTCTTTCATGTATAACAGTGAGTTATGTGTACGT
>JAJDNP010000126.1 GCA_022340645.1 Gammaproteobacteria bacterium
GCTTCTCGAAGAAAGTGGATCTCATTAAAAAGCGTTTATATACGCTGCCAGGAATTACACGTTCACGTATCAATGGTGCATATACAAGCCTGAGGCACATTTGTTATCAATATCGCAATTGACTTTATTTCACATAGTAAACCGAGCATCACGATTGCCGTGCTAAAGCGATAGCTTTCTTCACCTGCTCCGGTGCCGTACCGCCAATGTGGTTGCGCGCTTCTACAGAGCCTTCAAGTGTGAGTACTTCAAACACGTCTTTTTCAATCTTGTCTGAAAACTGTTGTAACTCTTCAAGTGTAAGCTCACTTAAATCTTTACCACAGCTAACTCCCATGGCTACGGCTTTACCGACAATTTCATGAGCATCACGAAATGGCAACTTTTTTCGAACCAGGTAATCCGCCAGATCAGTTGCTGTAGAAAAACCCTGCTTGGCCGCATTATACATATTCGTATGTTTGCATTTTATTGCCGGCACCATGTCGGCAAAAGCTCGCAAACAGCCTGCTACGGTATCAACGGTATCGAACAGCGGCTCTTTGTCTTCCTGGTTATCCTTGTTGTAGGCCAGTGGTTGTGATTTCATTAGTGTCAGCAAGCTGATTAAATTGCCATTGACTCGCCCGGTTTTGCCTCGCACCAGTTCCGGCACATCAGGATTTTTCTTTTGCGGCATAATTGAAGAGCCGGTACAGAAACGATCCGGCAGTTCAATAAAATTGAACTGGGCTGAAGACCAGATAATCAGCTCTTCGGACATGCGTGACAGATGGGTAAGCAGTATCGCTGCCGCAGAACAAAATTCGATGGCAAAATCCCGGTCACTGACCGAATCCAGAGAATTCTGTGTTGGTGCAGTAAAGCCGAGGACGCTGGCCGTGTATTCTCGGTCGATCGGATAACTTGTACCGGCGAGGGCAGCAGCACCCAGCGGCGACATGTTCATTCTCTGCTGACAATCAACAAAGCGCATGGCATCTCGCTTTAACATCTCATACCAGGCCATCATATGATGACCAAATGTTATCGGCTGGGCGACCTGCAAATGGGTGAAACCAGGCATAATGGTTGCGGCCTCTTGCTCGGCGATATCCAGCACGCCCTGCTGCAGCCGTTTTATTTCTTCAACGATAGAATCAATTTGCTCACGCAAGTATAAGCGGATATCTGTTGCCACCTGGTCATTCCTTGAACGCCCGGTATGCAGACGTTTACCTGCATCACCGACCAGCTCCGTCAGGCGGCCTTCAATGTTCATATGTACATCTTCACGCGCAACCGACCAGTTAAATTTGCCATCATGAATTTCCTGCTCAACCGTATCCAGTCCTGTTAGTATCGCGGTTAAATCCTCATCACAAAGCACCTTAATTTTGTTCAGCATTTTTGCGTGCGCTCGCGAACCGGCGATATCCTGCCTGTACATGCGTTGGTCAAACTGGACTGAAGCGGTGAATGCTTCAACAAAGGCATCCGTCTGTTCGCTAAATCGACCGCCCCATGCAGGATTAGTCGCCGAATTCGGAGTTGAGCTGCTCAATAAATCAGATTGTTGCTTTTTATCACTCATGACTGTTTATGATATATATATTGAAAAAGTTGCTGGCAGTATATCAAACGCGCGAAGCATTATTCTTTAGTTGAAGCTTGTTGACAAAATAAATTTGTTATTGACCAGGCTCAGGCTTGCTTTCCGTGACGGCTCGTCTATTTAATGTAAATGACTGAAAATTCAGTGAATAATACATCAAACAGTACTCCTCAGCTAGTACCGCCGTTGCTTCCTGACTTATGTGATGTACGCAATATATTTGCTGTGGTATTACTCACAGAAATTCTTGCTATCATACTGGCGCTGGCAGCTTCTTCCAGCAGTTCACAGTTCTGGGATTATCTCGCACTATCCTCCTTTTTAATGCTGTGGATTGCGCTATTAGATGCGGCCGTCCTCTGCCTGATACGTAACTGGCTGCACAGGCAACCACAAAACCTATCCCTGTTTATCTGCTATCTTTTGATGATGAGTATCAGCCTGTTGGTTACATTGCTGATTAATACCACTTTTGAGTTTAATGAAAATACCCTGAACACGCTTTTTATATTGCGGGTAATGACAATCAGTGCCTTCATTTATTTTCTTTTACTGCGTTATTTTTACATCCAGCAGCAATGGCGGCTCAATCTTGCGGCACAAAGCCATGCGGAGATACAGGCACTGCGCGCCCGAATACGGCCCCATTTTCTGTTCAATAGTATGAACACCATTGCCAGCCTGATTGCTGTTTCACCAGAATCAGCTGAAAAAGCCATCGAAGATCTTTCTGACCTGTTTCGCTCCAGTTTGAACGAGCAAAACATGAACCCGCTGCGTGATGAAATCGAACTGGCTAAAAGTTATCTGTCAATAGAATCATTACGCCTGGGTGAGCGACTGCAAACCGTATGGCAGATCGATGATAATTTACTTGATACCGAGGTTCCGGCACTTTGTCTTCAGCCACTGGTTGAAAATGCCATCTATCATGGAATAGAACCGATCGAAAAAGGTGGAAAAATTCACATTTCTGCACTACAAATAGACAACAAACTAATATTATCTGTCAGCAATCCGCTGATGTCCGAAAAACAGTCTTCGGCATTCAGAAAGGGTAATCAAATGGCGCAGGATAATATTAAGCAACGCCTGAAACTTGTCTATGGTAACACTGGCAAGTTCATCATAAATGACACCAAAGCAAATTACACTGTATCACTTATGATTCCTTTGGATGTTATGCATGAACGTTTTGATAGTTGATGATGAACAACTTGCCAGACAGCGTTTAAGAAAAATGTTATCCACCACTTCTGAATACCAGATCATTGGTGAGGCAGAAAATGGTGAAGATGCTCTTCGAAAAACCCAGACTTTTAATCCCGATGTTGTTTTAATGGATATTCGTATGCCCGGCATGGATGGCATCGAAGCGGCAAGTTATATCAACCGCATGAGCAAACCGCCCGCCATAATCTTTACCACAGCTTTCAGCGACCATGCGCTAAACGCGTTTGAAGCACATGCCATCGACTATTTGCTAAAACCCATAAAGCAAAGCCGACTGGAAGCTGCTCTCGAAGCAGCAAAACGCATTAACAAGTCTCAATTGAGCCAGCTGTATGAAAACGAAGCCAGTGGTTCACGACATAAAATCTGTGTCAAAAGCAGAGGCTCACTGGAACTAATCCCGATAGAAGAAATCTTTTATTTCAAAGCTGATCAGAAATATGTTACTTTGCGTACGGCAGATCACGAATATCTAATCGAAGAATCCTTAAAAACCCTGGAAGAGGAATTTCCATCACGGTTTATTCGTATCCATCGCAATGCGCTGGTTGCACAACCAATGCTAAACGGCCTGGTGAAAAATACTGAAGGTCATGCTTGTGTCAGCTTCACTGAAATAGATGATTTGCTGGAGGTTAGCCGTCGGCATTTACCTTTTATACGTAAGACAATCAAGTCCTCATAATCCTGGCGCGGTGCAGCCCGTCCAAAACATGGTCTGCACTGTGTTAAACTCCTGTCTAATTCCCTGGCAGGGCTCTATTCTGCAGCTGTAAAATGATACCAACAAACGCAACGGCTAAGCTATTCAGTAAAACCATACTTGTTACCAGACCCGCAGGTCGTGAAAAACATCTGTGCCATCTAATAGAGCAGGCTGGCGGTTCAGTCATTCATTACCCGGTTATTCACATACAAACTCTGACCAGGGAAGAAATTATCAAACTGGAAGAATTACGCGAACAATTACATGAATACTCTATGGCAATTTTTATCAGTAGAACAGCCGTTGAACAAGGTCTGCGCTATTTTCCTGATTTGCCGGAACAATTAACTGTCGTTTCTATAGGCAGCAAGACCTCTAAATCGCTGAAACAGAAAAACATCCATGTTGATATTGAAGCCCCAGAACATAATACCGAATCATTGTTAGAGATAGCGGAATTTCAGCCGGCCAGTATTCAGGGAAAGCAAATCTTAATTTTTCGCGGTATTGGCGGACGTGCTTTACTCGGTGATACATTAAAACATCGAGGCGCCAAAATACGTTATGTAGAAATCTATAAACGAACATTACCGCCGTTACATCCATTAACAAAAACGCAGCTTGATAGTCTTGACGCGATTGCGGTCAGCAGTAATGAGGGCCTGGAGAATCTTGTTACCTTGATGCACGGCATTGATGCAATAATTGATATCCCGTTAGTGCTGCCTTCCAGTCGGACTGCGGCAGAGGCCAGCAAATATGGCTTTAAAACCATTATATCCGCGCAGAACGCGACTGATGAAGCCGTATTAGCTGCATTAGAGCAATATTTTTCATCACCGCACTAAAGTTAATGACTCCCGCTAATTACTACCCGGGATGCTATAAATATTTTCTGATTTGCGATAACCTATACTTATATTGGTTAAAGTAACAGAATAACAACGATGAACATAAATCGGCTCTTATATACCTTGTTGATATCGGCTCTTACTATAGCTGGTTTCACAATGTATAAACAGAACGATCTAGGCCATATCAGTTTCAGTTTTGCTGGCCTTACATTTGAAACCAACCTGGTTGTTTTTACTGCGGCCTTTCTATGCTGTTTGTTTGTCGTATTAATTTTTATAAAAATCATCCAGGCAGCAGCAACTCTCTTTGTTTACTTTGGCGGTCAACGGCAGAAACGCCTGGCGGAAAAAGCACGACTGGCATTGTCCAAGGGACTCATTGAATATGCCGAGGGAAGGTTTAAACAGTCTGAAAAGATATTATTGCAATACGTTAAATACAGTGATAACCGTCTGCTGGTTTATTTGACAGCGGCTCGTGCCGCGCAGCAGCTTGGTGCGCATGACCGCCGTGATGAATATTTAAGACTGGCTCATATAGATACGCCAAATGCTGATGTGGCTATCGGTCTTACCAAGGCTGAACTGCAACTGGCACATAATCAAAATGAACAGGCCCTGGCGACACTTACTCAGCTTAACGAACTTTCTGACAACCATACCTACGTATTAACTTTGCTGGCCAATACGTATAAACATTTACAGGACTGGAACAAGCTGAATAATATTCTTCCGCAACTTAAAAAATATGGCAGCCTGTCCGCTGAAAGTTTTCTTTCTTTTGAAATCAGTGTCTGCAAAGGGCAGTTATCAAATCTCGCAAAAAGAATTAAACATGGAAATACCGGCATCCAGACATTAACTCAGTTCTGGAAAGATACTCCTCATCATCTAAAAGCCTTGCCCGATGTTGTCGAACATTATGCCAAACAGTTAATTTACCTTGACGCAGCAGGTGAAGCTGAAAATGTATTGCGCATGTATTTAAATAAAAACTGGCAGGAAAGCACCATCATTTTATATTCTGAGCTGGACTTCATTGTTGATAATAATCATCTTGAAATGGCGGAAAGCTGGCTCAAAGATCACCAGCATAATGCATACCTGTTGCTTGCTCTGGGTAAAATGTGTATTACCCGTACACTTTGGGGTAAAGCCAGAAATTATCTTGAAGCCAGTATAGCAATCAATCCAATGCCGGAAAATTATTT
>JAJDNP010000140.1 GCA_022340645.1 Gammaproteobacteria bacterium
ACTTCGTTTATCGATGTTTTCCCTTCAATAACACATCGAATCGCATTATCGGCCAGAGTCATGTACCCTGTATTTTTAGCTGCAGCCTTTAACTGGCCCAGGGTTGCCCGTTGCGCAATTTGCTCATCTAACTCATTATTGATTCGTAAAGCTTCTATGATAGCGACACGTCCTTTATAGCCGGTGTTTTCACAACGGCTACAGCCTTTTGCATCATAAATATTATGTTTTTCGCTATCGACTTGAATATTTAATAATTTGCATTCGATTTCACTTGGCGTTATTTTAACTTTGCAATGCGGGCATAGTAGTCGAATCAGCCGCTGACTGATAATTCCAATAATATTACCTGTCATGATGTCTGGTAATATGCCGATATCCAGTAATCGAGGAATCGCCCCTACTGATGAATTCGTATGCAATGTCGATAAAACCTGGTGCCCTGTCATGGCAGCGCGAAATGCCATATCAGCAGTATCTTCATCACGAATCTCACCAACAAGGATAATATCCGGGTCCTGGCGCATCATTGAACGAATACCATTTGCAAAATCCATTCGCGCAACTTCATTAACCGAGGTTTGCCTGATCATATCCATTGGATATTCCACAGGGTCCTCCAATGTCATAATGTTTACCTGTTCCGACTTAACGTAGTTCAATAATGAATACAGTGTCGTTGTTTTGCCGCTACCTGTTGGACCGGTGACAAGGATAATGCCCTCCGGCCTCGCCATCATCATCTTTAATTCATTCAGTGTATCTTCATGAATTCCCAGCTGGTCCATCGGCACAATACCTTTGGCACGGTCCAGCACACGCAAAACAATATTTTCACCGTGTGTTGTGGGCTGCGATGAGACACGAAAATCTACACGATGCCCCTGAACCTGCAAACTTAATCTGCCATCCTGCGGGATGCGGTTTTCAGCTATGTTCATCGTGCACATTACTTTTAGCCGCACCACTATGGCCGACCAGTAGTCTTTATGCAAGCTGCGAATTTGCCTGAGCACACCGTCAATACGATAACGCAGTCTTAAGAACCCTTCTTCAGGCTCAAAATGAATATCCGATGCTTCACGTTTTACGGCATCGGCCAGAATAGCATCAACCAGGCGAACTAAAGGCTGGCTATATTCATCCTCCGTGGCATCCAGACTTCGATAATCAATTTCACCCGTCTCAATTTCATGCAGAATACCATCGACAGACAATTCATAACCATAAAACTGATCAATGGCTTTTTTAATTTCGCCTTCCCCAGCAACCATGGGGCATATTTCAATTTTCCTGCCGACCAATGCATGCACACGGTCAATCGTCATTAAGTCTGCGGCATTTTTCATTGCGATATTCAAGCGCTGCGTTTCTTCATCAAAACTGACAGGCACAATTGTATAGCGCGCGGCAACTTCCTTTTCAATCAGGTCTAAAGCTCTTTTATCTGGAACAACACTGACAAGATCAACACTGGCTATACCTAACACCTGGCTCAGGGCATCACGCATTACAGACTCAGATACGAAGCCTAATGAAACCAGAACCTCGCCCAGCAAACGACCATTTTTTTTCTGCTCTGTTAATCCAATCTCGAGCTGATCGGCTGATATGAGCCCCTTCTTGAGTAATTGCAGCCCAAGTTTTTCTTTTACTGTAGACAGGCGAGCATTCATTTAACTACAGCTCCGATAATTCCATGATTCGCTTTTCTACTATCCCGCGTGAAAAACTAACCTGTTTGTTAGCGGATTTCACCAGGCTATCTTTGTAAAATTTTATCGCCTGCTGTCGTTTACCTAACTGATCCATGCTCACAGCAAGATTAAAAATGTAATCGGCATTATCAATGTCGTACTTCCAGGCATTGAAATAATACTGCTGCGCTGATTTCCATTTATTCTGCTGCGCATAAATATTAGCCAGCGAAAAATTCAGTTGCGGCGCTTCTGGATTTCTCCTTAACATGGATAGCAGGTATTCTTCACTTGATTCAGGGGACGATTCTTCACTGTACAAACCAGCTAAAGCAGCTGTAGCGATTGGGTCATTCGGGTCCTGTTTCAACACTAATGAATAAGAATTTCTTGCCGCCATACTGTCTTTTTCTCTAACTGCAATTGCTCCCAGCCCAAGCAATGCATCCCTGCTGCCAGACTCGACTTTCAACGCATCCCTGTATAACTTTTTCGCTTCATTGTAGTTTCCGCTTTCGTACGCCAGCCATGCAGCATTGAGTTTTTCACTCAGCGGATCTGTTTTACTGGATTTTTTTATCGATATCTCAGAAGCGGCTGCTTCTGTAATAGTACTCGACACTTTTGACTTAACTGTTGATTTTGACTGCGTATGCTCAGAGTTATTTTTAGCTGAATTCTTTTTACTGGCGATATGCTGTTTGGCGAGCTGTACTTTCTCTTTCAGCTCAGCATCACCCACCAGATTGCGAATAATTTCCCGATTTGCAGGTAGATTTACCTGGCTGGTTTTTGACTGCATTGACCGCATTGCAATCTGGTGTTTGCGCTCAATTGCAGCGATCTCCGTACTGGTATCCAGATAATAATAAACGCCTCCAGATATAAGAATAATCAGGCTGGTAATTAACAGGCCGATGACAAAAGTGGTTTTTTCTTGTTTTACGTCACGGTTAGTTTTATCCACCAACATTAATAACGCATCATCAGATATCCTGATTTTTGTCTTTTCCGGATTTTTTGCACTTCCATGGTCATTAACATTTATATCCATATTTAATTCCTCAGGATGTTCCTTTCCTGCATCAATACCTGATATGCCGTTATCCTCTATATCAGTAGACGTAGATGCGTAACTAAGGTTTTGATCAATATCAAGCGTTAATTCTGCCACATCTGCATTTTCATTCAATGACAATATTTCAGATGTGCTTTCATCATGCTCCTTTGGCTGCAGGTTTAGCTCTTTCGTCAGCGCCAGAACATCATCACGAACTGATAAATTAACACTTTTCACTTTTCGCAAGTCTGCTTTAGTGTCTGTGGATTCGCCGCGAGATATTTTTTGCTTGTCATCTGCGGCTTTCTTTAATGCATCAAGTAATAAACTCATGACCTTTACCTTAAACGGCCCTTACTGATAAGAAAGTCGATCAGATTTATCCCGTTGCATGTCCTCCAACAAGTATTTTTTGTAGTCCGCCAGATCACCATCCAGGCTGGCATGCTCGATAACGACTGGACGAATAAAAATTACAAGTTCTGATTTTACATATTCATCTTCAGTATATGAAAAAAGTGCGCCTAAAAAAGGGATACTGGATAATATAGGCACACCGGAATTTGATTTATTTACCTGATCCTGCATCAGTCCGCCAATAACCGCTGTTTCTCTATCATCGATTTTCAGCATGGTTTCTATTTCTCGCACCTGAATCTTGGGTATCTTGCTTACCGTACCGCTATCGGCGAGCAATGGATTAGGGTCATCAACATATCCACTAATTGATGATATAGTCGGTCGCACGTTCATGGTAACAACATTATTTTCATCGATATATGGCGTCACTGACATAACGATACCAACCGGAACTGTATTAAGGGTAGTATCAACGTTGGTGACCGCGTCTGTGTTTGGACCTCCTGGAACAGTGCTAACATCAGTAGTAAAATAAATTTCATTATCTACTACTTTAAGTATGGCAGTTTGATTATTTAGCGCCATCACCTTAGGGCTGGATAACACTTTGACATCGCCAAAAGTCTCCAGTGCTTTTAAAGTAATGTTTAACGGATTGCCGTTAACAGTGCCTGCCGTTGCCAACTGAAAAAACGGTGATGAGCCCAAATTGCCGCCGATGACGTTTTGCAGTCCGCCCTTGGTTAATACTGTTTGTCCATTTACTACCGTGGTTTCACTTACCAGCGACCAGTCTACCCCTGCTTTATAGACATCACTCAACCTGACTTCGGCGATAGTCGCTTCAATTAAAACCTGGCGCTGTACATTACCTACAACGCGGTCAATAAATTTTCTGATTATTTTATGCTGCTTTGCTGTGGTACGAACTGCAATAACGCCGCTTTCACGGTTGACAATAATATTTTTGCCTGTTGACAACTGGGAACCTGCACCCGGCTTGATGTCTTCGTCGAGAATGCCAGCAATGTTTTGTGTAATTGTCGCCCAGAACTCGTTATTGGTTTTGTTTTCAATTTCTGAATTGGCTTTATTATCTCCACTCGAGCCACCAGAACCGCCGCCACTACCGCCAGCTTGCGTTCCGCTACCTGTCGTGCCAATTTCAGTTGATATACTAACTTTGCCGCTGCTCGATCTATTTATATTTAAATAATTAACGTTGTAAGTATAAAGATAGGGTTTATCCGCCATCACTTTTAAGGTATCGCCTTCAATAAAATAAGTGATACTGGACTGTGACTCAATGCGATCTAATATACTTGGCAACGTTTGATCGATGGCGTTCATGGTGATTTTTCCTGAGATATCATTATCAATATCCAGGTTTAAATCAGCATCTCGCGCCATAGCAAATAATAGTTCACGAATGGGTACTTCATTAACTACTACCGTATAGGTTTCCTGTTTTTTTCTCTCGCCTGGGCGTGGCAGTGCTGGCACCTGTGTCACCGGTAAAGGAATATTGCTTTTACTTGCTGAACCTGACTTAATATGTCCTTCAGATTGCACTGGTGGGTTTGATGCGCCACAGGCAGCAATAATCAATGCAGCCACAGTAATTAAGCAACTCTGTAAAAACGGATTGATTATATTATTTGTTGCCATTATTAACCCGTTAATTAAAACAGATATGTAGTCAGGTTGTTATTCAGAACGCACTGCCTGCTCCGCGTATAACTTGATCCGTGCACTATCTTTTTTCAATGCACTTACACGGCGTAAATAAGGATCGTTCGCTTTAAGTGACGAAGGCAGCTGTTCCAGGTTTTCGATGGCGTTATCCTGTGTGGCAAAATCATTGTACAGCACGCTATACCACAGACGCCCATTTACTACTGTTTCATAGATGTAAATCCCGCTAAAATCAAGCATTTCAGGGGCATTCCGCAGAAATTCTTCGACATTATCCGCTTCACTCTTCAGGGCCATAAACAGCTGAATACTGTAATGATTTTTCTGTGCTTTAGCTAACCATTGCTTTGTATAATCTAATCGTTCCGCTATCAGGCCTGTTGCACCAGCTGGGGCTGGTGAACTGCCATCAACTATTGAATCATTACTTTCTGTTGTTACCTGCCCAGCTTCAGCCAATGGCATCTGTGATGAGATTGAGACCCTGTTTTGATCGAGAGGGTTTTGTTGCCCGATGTAATATCCAGCGATCAATGCACAGGGTATCAGGATAACGGCAACGGTCGACAGCATTGCTTTTTTCGCATTCATCATCTTCCTGAAATCACTGTCCTGTGCCGCTGACTTTATATGTGACGGTGTGACGGTATGACTGCCTTCAGAAAAGGCTGCTAATAACGATTTATCAGCAATAATATTGATACGGCGGGTTAAGCCGTCAGAATATTTTTTTACCACACCCGCCGTTTTTTTATTAAAAAGATCCGGCCCTTTGTAACCAACCGCGCGTAACCGGAAATTTAGATACTGCAAAATATCATCAGGCAGAAAAGGTAATAAATTAAAGCTGTATGTAATACGTTCTTTTAACTGACGTATATATGGTGATGATAGTTTTTCATCCAGTTCTGTCTGGCCAAACAGCACCATCTGTAATAATTTATTTTCATCGGTTTCCAGGTTACTCAACAAACGGATTTCTTCCAGCGTTTCGTCCGGCATACTCTGCGCTTCTTCAACAAACAGCACAACCTGCCGATTGCTGGCATGCTTTTCTAGCAGGTGTGACTGTATCTTTTGCATCACATCAACTTTGTTCATCTCGTTGCTAACATCAAGATTAAGTTCATGTGCAATTACGTGAAGAATATTATCCGGTGATAAACTGGGATTCGAGATATAAATGATATCCACGTCACTGGACAGGCGAAGCTCGAGCATACGGCACAGCATGGTTTTACCACTGCCGACTTCACCAACAACCTTGATGATCCCTTCGCCACTCTTGATAGCGTAGATTAAAGCATCTAAAGCAGCGCCCCGCTGACTACCTTCAAAAAATAGACTGGTATCCGGCGTAATTTTGAAAGGCGGACGGGTTAGGCCGAAATGCTCCTGATACATTAAACATCCGTTCCCAGCTTCTGTACACGACTATATAATGTTGTTCGATTTATTTTTAATGCTTTCGCCGCTTTACTAACGTTATTACCGTTCATCTCCAGCGCGATACGAATGCTGCGGCTTTCAATTTCGCCGATCAATTTATCCAGATTAAATTCATCTGCCTGTATTTGCTGTTTTATGGTCTCATCACTTACCGATGTTGCATTGTCAGCCAGGGAATTTGCAGATAACAGTGTTTCCAGTTCTGCGCTAAGCTGTTCCTTATTCACGCTTCGCCCCGGATATTTCGTGCCCAGTCGAATAACGATATTTCTCAGCTCGCGCACATTACCTGGATAATCATATTGCTGCCAAAGTTCACGGGCTCCGTCATCTAATATAAAGGGTGATACGGTATCAGCATAAGATTCAATAAAGGTGTTTAATAATAGAAAAACATCATCATCTCGGGCATTTAATGGCGGCAACTGAATATTTAAAATGCTTAAACGATGATACAAATCATTCCTGAAATTTCCATTTCTGACTTCTTCTGTTAAATTTTTATTGGTTGCCGCAATTATTCTTGCCTGTGAATGCTGTTCACTGGTCTCGCCAATACGATAAAACGCACCACTTTCAATGACGCGCAATAACTTGCTCTGTAATGACATTGGCAGCTCACCAAGCTCATCAAGAAACAGCGAGCCTTTGCCAACTTCTATAAAAAATCCTTTATGTGCATTTACCGCACCAGTAAATGCACCTTTTGCATGACCGAATAATTGCGCTTCCAGCAGGTCAGGCGCAATGGCTGCACAGTTTATAGCCAGATATGGTTCTTCACTGCGTTTACTATTTTCATGTAATGCCTTGGCAACCAGCTCTTTACCGGTCCCTGAAGCGCCCTCGATCAAAACCGGGAATGGTGAATCCGCAAATTGAGAAATCTGATTTTTCACCATTTGCATGGCGACACTGTCGCCAATGATAGACACAGTTTTTTGTGCATCACGCTGTTGATCAATTTCATGCAACCTCTGGTGATGTTTTAGCCGGCTTAACAGTAAATCCGGCTCAGCGGGTTTAGCGATAAAATCCACTGCACCAATTGCAAGAGCGTGCTGTATGTTTACATCATTATCCTGTCCGGATAGTACCAGCACCTTGATATTTGACTGCAATGACAGCAGTTCGCGAATTAATGCAAAGCCTTCATCTGGTTTATGCGGACAGGGCGGCAGACCGAGGTCAATCAGGGCTAAACTCGGCAAGTTCTCCAGCTGATTAATCTTCTCCATTGCCTGATGACGGGAATCGGCAGTGATAAGCTGATAATGCTTACGCAACACAAAACCCAGACCCTCAGTTATCAAAGGGTCGTCATCAACCAGCAATATGCTGGCTTTATTTTCTGCAGAAGTATTCGGATTTACAGATAATTTTTGCTGTTCACGTTCAGGCATTGATTTCCCCATCCATCTCGAGATGCATTAATATCCCTCCTTATATAGCAGAAATGTTGCCATTTTTATCATGCCAGAACGAAACTGGTTAAATTAAACCCGACATTTCTGATGAAAGGCAGCAAAAGCATGATTAAATACTAAGCATGTTTAACATCGTGCTTTATCAGCCAGAAATTCCACCTAATACCGGCAATATTATCCGCCTGTGCGCCAACACAGGCTGTTACCTGCATTTAATTGAACCTCTAGGCTTTGAACTTGAAGACAAGCAGCTGCGGCGGGCTGGACTGGATTATCACGAGTGGGCGGAAGTCAAAACCTATCGGGCGATTGATGATTTAAAACCAACGCAAAATATTTATGCAATTTCAACCAAAGGTACGAAGTATTATCACCAGGCAAAGTTTCAGACGGGAGATTATCTTGTTTTTGGACCAGAAACACGCGGCCTGCCCGATGAATATTTAAACCAGCTGGAGAAAAATCACATTCTCCGAGTGCCCATGCTGGAACACAGTCGCAGTTTGAATCTGGCCAACACAGTTGCCATCGTAACCTATGAAGCATTTCGGCAAAATCAATTTGGGAATTTAATTTAGGAAAACTTGCGCTGTTGCCGGCTCTCCAGCGGATATGATTCAGTTAATAAGTTTCCTGTGAAGTTTTTCGACTCAGCAACACATGCACGGCTTCTTCTAGCGAGCAATTTTCATACAAAACCCGGTAAACCTGTTCACTTATCGGTACTTCTACATTATACCGTCTCGCCAGATTCACAACTTCCCTTGCTGTTTTTATACCTTCGATCTCCTGGCCAATTTCTTTGCGAACCTGTTCCAATGTCTGTCCCTGTGCAAGCAACATCCCGGTTCGACGATTACGTGACTGGTTATCCGTACAGGTCAAAATTAAGTCGCCAACACCAGCTAAACCCATAAAAGTTTCCCTGTACCCACCCATCGCTTCGCCAAGACGCATCATTTCAGCAAGACCGCGGGTAATCAGTGCTGCGCGTGTATTTGCACCAAAACCCAGCCCATCAACTGCACCAGCGGCGATTGCCAGCACATTTTTAAATGCACCACCTAGTTCAACACCAATAAGATCTGAACTTAAATACACTCTAAACCGCCCGCTGTGCAAATCATCACTAATCTGACGGGAAAAACTCTCAGATTTAGACGCAACCGTAATAGCTGTAGGTAATTTCCTGGCAACCTCACCGGCAAAAGTCGGACCGGACATCACCGCCAGTTTTTTACATTGTGGCAATTCTTCAGCTACTACCTGGTGGATCAGCTTGCCAGTGCCAACTTCCAGACCTTTGCTTGCCCAGGCAACGCCAACCTTGTCAGAAAATAAATGTGCATTGTTGTGTAAAAACGAACGATAAGCATGACTTGGTATGGCAATTAAAATCCAGGAGGGGGAGGCTAAGGCTAATTCAAGGCTATCTGTTAACTGAAGCGAATCAGGAAAATTAACACCAGGTAAATATTGCTGATTACAGCGCTGATCTGAAATCAGCTTAATATGTTCCGGTTCATTCCCCCATAGCAGGACATCATGCTTTGAATCAGCCAGGTGAATTGCCAGCGCTGTACCCCAGGAACCAGCACCCAGTACAGCAATCGGGTTTTTCTGATTTAGCTTGCTCATGAACTGATATCAGGGATTCAAATGCCAGTCATACATATCATTTGTATAACTAATGTGTAAGCTTCCAACTAGTGCGCTGTTTTCTGCTCAGACTGCGCTGCTGCCTGCTGCTCAAGCTGCTGAGTGTAAATCGCGTTAAAGTTGACAGGCTGAAGCAATAATTGTGGAAAGCCGCCCTTGGCAATCAGTTCAGAGATTGCTTCCCTGGCGAATGGGAACAGGGTTTCAGGACAATAGGCACCAAGCATTCCGCGAAGATTTTCTTCCGCGAAACCGGCAATCGTAAATATACCCGCCTGCTTTAATTCGACAAGAAAAGCTGTTTTTTCTTTATGTTTTGCTGTTACCGTAATATCCAGCACCACCTCGTAAGTATCCTGCGCTATTGAGTGATTACTACTGTTTAACTGCACATTGATCTCTGGTCGCCAGCCCTCACCGGTAAAAGACTGAGGTGAATTGGGCGACTCAAATGAAACATCCTTCAGGTAGGTCTTCTGAATGGCAAACTGTTGATTTTCTTCACTCATAATTTATCCTGTGTGGTAGCCCCAGTATTTGCTGGACCAGTCTTGTTTAGCATTATTTTTTAGAGAGGGGCATATTAGCTTCTTTCCAGGCCACTATACCGCCTTCGAGATCATTAATCTTTTCGTAGCCGGCATTTTTCAAAAATTTGACTGCTCGCCTTGTGGTATTACCAGAATTACAATAAACCAATACCGGTTTATTTTTGTAATCTGAGTAAGATTCAATAGTAGAAGCAAAATCACTCAATTGCACATTTTTTGCTCCCTTGATGTGACCTTTTTTATAATCAGCTGCCGCCCTGATATCGATAATCAGCGCATCGTCGTTATTATTGATTAACCGTATTGCCGAGGCCGGCGAAACTAACAGGCCTTTATTTGCCTGATGGTCCAGTTCTGCTTTTATCAGCAAAACGAGAACGACGAACAGGGCAATAAATAATACCGGATTATTTAATACAAATTCAGCAATTTGCTGCACAATGATACCTATGAAAACGCCTTTAAGGGGTATATAAACTGGTTATATAAAACATTAAAATCAGGGAAAGGTTCATAAAATAACGCTGGTAAAACAATTGCGCTCCAATAGTACTGAAGTCAGAAACTCAAACATGCATTATCTATATAGAACGGCCTGCGGAACAAAATACTTCTTGCATCATACCGATTAAACGTAAAGTTCGAGTATCAGCAATTCGATAAAATACTTTATTAGCGTCTTTCCTTGAAGCCAGAATACCCTTATCACGCAAAATTGCCAAATGTTGCGAAATATTGCTCTGCGAAGTACCCACAGCATCAACGATATCCTGTACACTCACTTCCTGATCACCTAAAGTACATAGAATTTTTAAACGCAGGGGGTGAGACATTGCTTTAAGCGAACGTGACGCTCGACTTATGTCTTCTTCGCGTGTCATTAAGTCAGGGTCACCTGTAATTGTAACCATTTTTTTGCCTCTATAACTAACAGTATTGCTTAATAATATAATTAATAAAGCATACATTAATACACTTTTTTTTGAATTGAAATAGCTAAATCTTGAATTTTGGGTAAATATTTATCACTCTATGCTTAGTTATATTTAATAATTCTCAATAAAATCCTGAACAAACATGTTTTCCGGGCACGCTAAATGGCATTTGCTTCAAATTTTTGAAAATCTTGCAGAGGATCTGTTTTCTAACTTTTTCGTGTCAAAAGTTGCCACAAAATACGGCAATATAAGTCTGCAAAATATCTGTAATTGGTGCATTCCTGACTTTTTTTATATTATCTTTGCAAAAAATCAATATACCAAAAAGCTTTCATTATTTTTATTTTTATGCCTTTTATTAAGCAGTAACAATATTTTTGCTTCAAAACAAGAAGATATAGCGCAATTTCAAAATAAGCTTGAAAACCTGCATAAAAGTATTGATAAAATACAGCAGTACCTTAAAGGAACCAAAAAGCAACGCAGTACGGTACTTACCGAACTTAAAACACTTGAGTCAGAAATTAGTGATAATTCGGTCAAACTCAATTTATTAGAAGACAGCCTGCAATCTATTAAAATTCAGAAAAAAACCCTGGAAGAGGAATTAAATCAACTTAATGTGCAGCTGCATAACCAGCGCGTTATCTTGTCAGAACAGATCCGCTCTGCTTATAGCATGGGGCACCAGCAAAACCTAAAGATGCTATTAAATCAACAAGATCCTGCACAGGCAGGCAGAGCACAGGAATATTTTAACTATATAAATCATGCCCGGATGCAACAAATCAGTCTATTCCAGGATACCTTGAAACAAAAAAAACAGACTGAGGAGGAACTCAAACAAACATTAAATAAACAGAATGAGCTGTTAACTGCTCAAAAAAGCAAGAAAACAGAACTACAAAAGCAACGCCTACAGCGCAAAAACCTCCTCACAGAACTTAGCAACAAGATTAAAAACCAGGAAAATACCTTAACCAGCCTCGAAGAAAGCCGAAACCGTATAGAAAACCTGCTTAAATCTTTAGGTGAACTACTTGCGGATATACCAACGAATCCGTTAGAAAAACAGCCCTTTAAATCTCTAATAGGCAATCTACCGTGGCCCGTAAATGGTCCCTTTCTTGGAAAATTTGGACAAGCTAAAAATCAGGGTGACCTGAAGTGGAATGGTGTATTAATTAAAGCGAATTACGGCACGCCGATTCATGTCATTAGCCATGGTCGTGTCGCTTTTTCCGATTGGTTACAGGGTTATGGCTTTATAACCATTATCGACCATGGTGATGGCTACATGAGCTTATACGGCCATAGTGAATCGTTATTCAAGCAAACTGGCGACTGGGTAAGCGCAGGAGAGGTGATTGCAACCGCCGGAGACAGCGGGGGGCAGCCCCAGAGTGGAGTTTATTTTGAGATCCGTTCCCGTGGCAAACCCGTAGACCCATCATTATGGTGCTCGTCTACAGCCACGCAAGCCACTAACTAACCCTGCATTAATCATAGACTGATCAGGCATTTATCTTGCATAATATGCAGAATTAATCGTGGAACGAGCTAGCTTTAAGATGTTCTAACAACTATTATTTAGCAGTAAATGGTTTTTTAATCACTTCGTCGTTTTTTTACGTGTCAGCCACAAGTCAACGATAAAGAATTAAAGCCGGTCAACATATATTAAATGTTTTGGAGTTATTTATGAGTAATCAATATAAGACCGTTCTGGTTCTGGTCTTTGGTATTTTTGTTGGTGTGACTGTCTCATTAACCAGCAGCGTAATGGCCGACAAAAAACCAGCCGAAGCTGTTGGGCTGCCACTCAATGAGTTGCGCAATTTTTCAGATATATTTGCACGTATAAAAAGCGACTACGTTGAAGAAGTCGAAGATAAAACGCTATTGGAAAACGCCATTCGCGGCATGCTATCCGGATTAGATCCACATTCAACCTATTTAAATCCGGATGAATACAATGAACTTAAGATTGGCACCACAGGCAAATTCGGCGGTCTTGGCATTCAAGTTGGTATGGAAGATGGATTTGTCAAAGTCATTTCGCCCATCGATGACACCCCCGCTTATCGCGCGGGGCTGGAAGCTGGCGACCTGATTATTCGTCTTGATGATAAATCCGTAAAAGGCATGACGCTCAACGAAGCGGTCAAAATTATGCGCGGTGAACCGGGTACAGATATTAAATTAACCGTTATCCGCGAAGGTTCAGATAAACCCTTACCATTCACCGTTACTCGCGATATTATTTCCGTAAAAAGTGTTAAAAGCCGCATACTTGAACCCGATTATGGTTATGTCCGGATTAGTAATTTCCAGTCAAAAACTGCACGTGATCTGATTAATGAAGTCAGCAAACTTAAGAAAGAAAATAATGGAGAATTAAAAGGCCTGGTACTGGATTTACGAAATAATCCCGGTGGCGTGCTGAATGCAGCGGCCGATGTATCCGATGCTTTCATCGACGACGGCATACTGGTATTCACTAAAGGCAGAATTGAAAACTCTGACTTTGAATTCAATGCAAAACCGGGTGACATAATGAACGGCCTGCCTCTCGTCGTATTGATAAACGGCGGCTCGGCTTCAGCCTCGGAAATTGTTGCCGGCGCATTACAGGATCATAAACGTGCAGTCATTATGGGAACCAAGTCATTCGGCAAAGGCTCGGTACAAACGATTCAGGAATTGCGTAGTGGTGGCGCTGTCAAAATCACTACCGCACGTTACTTTACACCGAGCGGCAAATCCATACAGAGTGAAGGCATTACGCCGGATATCGTCCTCGATAGATACGAAGTAAAGGATGCAGCAGACATATCTTCATTGCGTATTAAGGAAGCTGATTTAACTGGCCACATAAGTAATCCAACAAAGTCTGAGGAAGCCATTAAAAAAGCTGTCGAAGAAGGAAAGGCCGAGGAAGCGGAGGATAGCCAGGTGAAGCTGAAAGCCACTGAAGACTTCCAGCTGTATGAAGCGTTGATACTGTTGAAAGGTTTAGGTATTTTAAATAAATCTTAATAGCAATCATGGCATTAAGTAATATAACAGGGACGTTTATTACTGATTCACGATTTACAATGGTTTTCCTCAAACCATTGTACGAGGAAATCAAAACATATATTACAGGATTGGCAAAAACACGGGGATATCAGGGCATCCGCTTCCTGAAGATACAAACTGACTGCCAATCAAATAATAGTCGAGGTAATCATCATGACACATGTACTGGTCCCTCTTGCTCAAGGCTGTGAAGAACTCGAAGCTGTAACCATCACTGATTTACTCGTCCGTGCTGGAATAAAAGTAACTACCTGCGGCCTGGATGATCAGCCGGTAAAGGCCTCGCGTGGTACAACCATCATACCAGATACCAGCATAGATAAAGTACAGCATATGTCATTCGATCTTATTGCCCTGCCCGGCGGCCTTCCAGGAGCAGATCACTTACGCGACAATAAGCAACTCCAGTCACTGATAAAAAAACAGGTGTCAGACAACAAATATGTTGCTGCCATATGCGCGGCCCCCAAGGCGCTGGCACTGGCCGGTGTGCTGGAAGGGAAAACCGCAACTGCATATCCTGGCGTGTTAGCCGCACTGGAGAATAACAACATTTACATCTCAGAAAAAGCCGTTGAAATTGACGGCAAGGTCATCACTTCCCGTGGCCCGGGTACGGCAATGGATTTCGCCCTGAGCCTGATAGAACTGCTTGAAGGCAAACAAAAGCGCGAAGAAGTCGATAAGCAGCTGGTAAGGTAACCAAATAATTTCATTATTTCAACAACTTGTATCTACCAATATCCATATAAATATAATCGTTTTATATCTATTCGATATCCGCTAGAATACCCGACTGAATTACTAGGTATTTATTTAAAATTGGTAGGTATATTTTATGCAAGCAGAAGTGAACGGCAAAATCATACAGCTAAGCGAAGCCGGCTGGTTAGAAAATCTCGATGAGTGGAGTGAAGAGCTCGCCTTCGAAATAGCTAAAAATGAAAAAATAGATGAACTCACTCCAGAACACTGGAACATTATCAATGAGGCACGTGAGTATTTTCACGAAAATGGCAGTGTCTGCGAGCCTCGCGCATTCTCAAAAATCATGAAGAGCAAGTACGGCAAGGATCGTTGTGATCAAAAATACATATATTCCCTGTTCCCAACCGGACTGATCAAGTGTGCCAACAAGATTGCCGGTTTGCCACGCCCCAAAGGCTGTAGCTAACAGTTGAAGGTCGAACAAATCGCCAGCATGCCCATCGTGAGTTGCCGGACGCAGGTACGGGGCCGCCGTCAATCCTGCAGGCAGATATTGCATCTCACTGTGGACATGCTGGCGATGCTGAGCGAAAATTAATAAGCTTCGTATTTTTTTATTTCTTTGCCGCCACTATTAAAGGTAAAATTTACCTTTAATTTCAACTTTTTTTACATTCAACATTTTTCCAAGAGTAACGGACATGGAAGAAGCTGCTCTTAATTGTTTACGCAATACATTCGGTTATTCTGATTTTCGCTCACAGCAGGGCGAAATTATTCAAACTTTAATAAACGGTAAAGACGCTGTTGTGCTAATGCCAACAGGCGGCGGTAAATCGCTGTGTTATCAGATTCCCTGCCTGGTTCGAAATGGTACCGGCATTATTATTTCACCCCTGATTGCGCTTATGCACGATCAGGTTGCCGCATTAAAACAACTTGGTGTTAAAGCGGCTTTTCTAAATTCCACGCTTGACGCTTATACCATTCAGCAAACAGAGCATGACATGGTCAGCGGCAAACTGGATATGCTCTACGTTGCACCAGAAAGACTTACGACCAGTCGTTTTCTCAACTTGTTAAAGAAAGCAAAAATATCGCTTTTCGCCATCGACGAAGCACACTGTGTTTCACAGTGGGGACATGATTTTCGACCGGATTATATTCAACTTTCATTGCTGCACGAACAGTTTCCAGACGTACCTCGCATTGCATTAACGGCAACCGCTGACGAAAGAACACGTACTGAAATTAAGCAACGGCTTGCCCTGCAAACGGCACGCGAATTTATTTCCAGTTTTGATCGCCCCAATATCTGTTATCGTGTTACCGAAACACAAAATAATGCCCGCTCTGCCCTGTTGCGTTTCATTCACAATGAACATGAAAATGACTCCGGCATTGTTTACTGCCTGTCTCGAAAAAAAGTCGAGAGCACCGCTTCATGGTTAACGGAAAAAGGGTTTACAGCACTTCCTTATCATGCCGGCCTGCCAGCACAACTGCGGGAAAAACACCAGCACCGTTTTCTCAACGAAGATGCTGTCATTATCGTCGCGACCATTGCTTTTGGCATGGGTATTGACAAACCTGATGTACGATTTGTCGCACATCTTAATTTACCAAAAAGCATAGAGGCCTATTACCAGGAGACCGGACGAGGGGGGCGCGATGGACAACCTGCGGATGCCTGGATGGCATATGGGCTGCAGGACGTAGTCACACTAAAGCAAATGATGGCGGCATCACAGGCCGATGAACAGCACAAACGTATAGAGCGCCATAAACTCGAAACCATGCTCGGTTTTACCGAAATCACCAGCTGCAGAAGGCAGGCTTTACTCGATTATTTCGGTGAAGTCCTTAGCCGGCCCTGCGGAAACTGTGATAACTGTTTAACGCCGGCAGAAACCTGGGATGCTACTCTCGTGGCGCAAAAAGCTCTGTCCTGTGTCCATCGAACCGGGCAGCGTTTTGGCGTTAACTATCTTATTGATGTGTTAACTGGCAAAGATAATGATCGAGTTAAACAATTCGGGCATGACAATCTTGGGGTCTTTAGCGTGGGTAAAGAATTTGATGCCGGGCAGTGGCGAAGCATTTTTCGTCAACTCATAAGCCGCAATTTGCTAACCGTTGATCTGGAAGGTCATGGTAGCCTGCGTCTTACCGAGCAATGCAGACCGGTATTACGTGGCGAGACAACCTTGTTGTTACGCAAGGAAAGCAAAAGCGCCAACTCTTTACGCAAAGGACGAAGACCAAACCGTAATGATCAAGTATCTAACAAGCAGTTATGGCAAGCCTTGCGTGATTGCCGCAAAACGCTGGCTGAAGAAAACGGGGTGCCACCTTATATTATCTTTCATGATGCCACGCTGGTTGAAATGGTGGAGCGGCAGCCGAGCAATCGGCAGCAGTTTTTACAGCTTAGTGGTGTTGGCAAAAGTAAACTTGAAAAATATGCAGATGCATTTCTTAATGTCATCAATGACCATATTGATACTGAAAAACATGACCTCGCGGATACGATAAGCGAAAGCCTGCTATTGTTTCGCAGCGGTCTTGATATAGATGCTGTCGCAAGCAAGCGCAAGCTTAAGATATCAACCATATATTCACATCTTGCAAGCTGTATCGAACGAGGTGAAATAAAACTAAATGAAGTTATCGATTTAAACCCAGACGAGATAACCGCTATTCATGAAGCGCTCTTGAGCCATGATGATGGCAGTAAAAAGCTAAAACCAGTATATGACATGCTCGATGGCATGTACGATTACGATATTATACGTTGCGTGCAGGCTGCGGTATTGCCTCATTAAATGCTGGCCGAATATTTAACCACAAAAACACAGCGCAATCAGAGCTTTACTTTGCTAACTACGTACATTGCGCAGTTACAATAATTTTCGTGCATGATGCAAAGTGGTTTTTGACCTTTATATTATATTTGTATTAAATCGCTTAATACTATTTGATTTGTAATAACTTCATCAGCTGGCCTGGATGTTGCCAGGTGTATTGCGTATTGATCAGTTAGCGATTCATTCAGTTTGATGTTCGTTAAATACCACTTCATATCATCAAGCATCGCGTAATCCTGTTTCAGCTGAACATCACGCATACGTCCCAGGCCACTCGTATTGGCAGCTTTAACAACAGCTTCTTTTTGGGACCACAGTTCGAAGAACAAATCTGGCGTTTGCTGGATCTGCATTAACTCGTCAACAGACATCACCATTTTAAAATTCAGGTTTTTCAGCGCTTTAATTTTTTCAGCATCAACACCCACCTTCATGGTTTTACTCGCAGCCACGATTATCAGTTTACCTGAATGTGAAATGTTGAAATCAAATAAATCGCCTGCTTTACCTTGCCAGCAGGGCTTGCCCTGGTCAGGATACTGTACATCACGCAGCCGAAAAGCATCTATACCTTCATTTTGTGCACAACGAATTAACAGCCTTGTAGCCAGAATAGATGTTATGCGATCACTGTACTGCACTAATCGCTGTATGGATGATTGTTTCTTCGCGGGCAATTCAGACAACCACTGAATCTGCTGCGGCTCATCTATCTGCGAAAGATCATACCCTCCCTGCTGTATCAGGTAACACAATCTAACGCTATTTATATTCATGAGTTCTAAAAAGTTGTTTCCACCCGTGATGTATGACATCTCCAGCAGCAGAACCTGATAAACGGGATCCATGTATACTTGCCATAGTCATTATTATTGATAAAGCCGTCACTACCATAATCTATGTTAGATTAATGAGATAACAGCTTACTATACTTTTATCAGAGATAACTCTGATAGCGTTTATCCTGAGCATTTCCAAAATGGATTTCGAGGCGGAAAAATATCAGCCATTTTGAACGACGTTCTATTTCGATAGACGATCGTTGTGCTTCAAGCGTAATTGGCCATGTATATTCAGGTGCAATTTCATAAAATAACCATTCTCGATGGAAATTCTTTCTAAATCGAAAACCAATGCGATAATTAGTAGCAATACGCCAGGGCTGGGTTATACCGTTAACGCTTGTCTCGTATGACAACGATGTTTTTTTATTCACTCGCTGATAGAGTACAAATGCCTGCAACCAGTCAACACCATCATACTCTTCAGAAAGTATTGCTTCAGTTGATGAGCGAAATACAAGGTTTTCTTTGAATGAATGCTCATAATCAAACAGTGAGCGCGAGCTATTAACAGCTTTTTCACGTTGCAATTCCTGTGTAAAACGGAGAATTACATTCTTATATATCGGATATGTGTAGCGGTAGCGAAAGCGTATTTTTGGCGTCAGTCCGATATCTACATTAAATTTCGATCGAGTAGTTTTCTTTATATCCAGTTGTAAACCAAGGCTATTCGCAGTTTGTTCACCATTACCAGGTGCAATATCGCGTAAATCCTCGTCCTGACCGCTTGAAAATGTTAAACGCAGCCTGTTCTGTACACTGGGCAATTCAACACTGAAATCAAGCCGCATTTTAAAGTCGCCATATTCTTCTTCGTCATAAGTAAATTCATTTCGCCATCGCACATAGGTTCCTGCAACACCCTCTTCAAAGATTCGGTTACTTGCGAAAAAGTTATCAAACCATAATGCTGGTTCACAAAACCTAGTATTAATATATATTTGTGATTCGTCATACCATTTTTTTTCATAATCATAGGCATCGAGCCCGCGATCACAAGGGTTTTCCGGATTAACTTTTCTGTAAATGTGATGACTCTGCTCTTCGCTTTCTTCAGGAAAAGCTTCTATATAATCAACCTTATCATCTGATGATCTTTCTGTTTGTTTTATTGTCTGCTGATGAACCTGTTGCGGTGACTGCCCCGATATATCATCGACTGATTGTGCATTAACTCCCGTTGTTATCCCGAAGTACCAGAACACGAGAATAATTGTATATGCTGAATGAAATTTATAATTCTCTGAGAGCATGTTATTTATCAGCTATAGTCTTTATAATTGAACGCATAATGTAATTGCATATATTGCTACAAAATTCCGCATTATCAACCTCATGAACACTACAACACAGCACCTGCCAGAAATTGTTGCGGCAATTGACCTTGGCTCAAACAGCTTCCATATGATTGTTGCTCGTCTTGAGGAGTCAGGCACCTTATCCGTCATTGACCGTTTACGCGAAACAGTGCGCCTCGGTGGCGGCCTCAATAAAAATGGCATTATAAATGAATCTGCCCAGCACCGAGCATTTGTATGCCTCGAAACCTTTGCTCAGCGTATTCGTGACCTGCCACAATCCGCCGTACGTATTGCTGGTACAAATACGCTACGCGTTGCAAAAAATGCACAAAAGTTCGTCGACAAAGCCGAATATATATTAGGCCATCCTATTGAAATTATAGAAGGCCGTGAGGAAGCCCGCCTGATATATCTAGGCGTTGCCCACGGCCTGGCAGCAAAAGAAGGCAAGCGCCTGGTTGTTGATATCGGCGGCGGTAGTACAGAATTAATCATAGGCCAGGGAATGACACCGTTACGCCGAGAAAGTCTCTATACTGGCTGCGTCAGCGCCAGCAAACGATTTTTTAACAGCGGAAAAATAACCAGAAAAAACATGAAAATTGCAGAGATGGAAGCTGCGCTAACGCTGTTCCCTCAGGCAGCTGACTTTACATCCGGCAAGTGGGATGAAGCTATCGGCTGTTCCGGCACCATAAAAGCTATTGCCAATATCGTGAATCAGCAGGGCTGGTGTATAAATGGCATCAGTTACGATTCAATGCAACAACTCCGCGAGGCGCTTATTAAAGCAAAATATGTAGATGCGCTGGAGCTTCCCGGATTAAGTGAAAGCCGTAAACCTGTTATTGCCGGCGGCCTCTCAGTGTTGCTTGCTATTTTTAAAGTCTTAAGCATTGAACAGATGCAGGTGTCAGATCAAAGTATGCGCGAAGGACTGCTTTATGATCTCGTCGGGCGCATTACACATAACGATGTACGTGATGCTACGATTGAAGCATACATGTCGCGCTGGGGCGTTGATATAGAGCAGGCTCAGCGTGTAACCAATACCGTTGAAAAGTTATGTGCTTTCGCCTGTAATCAGTGGTCTATTGATGACAACCAGCTTAAACCATTGCTCAAATGGGCAGCTATGCTGCATGAAATTGGACTTCAGGTGTCACATAATAATTATCACAAGCATGGCGCATATATATTAACGAATGCTGACATGCAGGGCTTCTCACGGCAGGAACAGGCTTTACTTGCTGCCCTGGTTTTATGCCATCGAAGTAAATTTCGTGTGGGCGCTTTTAAAGAGCTGATGAACCCTTTCGTTAAAGCCGGCAAAAACATGTGCGTACTTTTACGTATCGCAGTTTTACTGCATCGCGGCCGAACCGACCAGTCAGTTCCTGATATAGATATAACCGTCACCCAGAATAATATTAATTTGCGTTTCCCGGCAGGCTGGTTAGATGAGCACAGCATGACACTTGCTGATTTAATAAAAGAAATCAAATACCTTGATGCTGCAGGTTATAAATTAAGCTTCGTGTAGTATTTTTCGTGGCAATCTTTTTTTCCGGCTTTTACATATACAAACTTAACAACCAGGAGCTTTACACAATGTTGGTATTGATTATTAGCCTGTTAGCAACAGTCATAGGTCTTGGTATTGCCGTATTAATCGTTCCAGGGATAAATGCAAAGAACTTATTAGCTTTTCTTGTTGCAGCAATAGTACTGGGTTTGATAAACGCTTTTGTACGTCCTGTGTTATGGTTTTTAACCGCGCCTCTCTCAGTATTAACATTTGGCATATTTGCGCTTGTTATTAATGCACTAATGATAATGCTGGCAGCGGCTCTGGTACCAAATTTTGAAGTTAAAGGATTTGGCAGCGCCTTCCTGAGCGCTGTCATTATGGCTGTTATTGGTGCGGCTGGTTTGATATCCGTCGCATTATTAACCGGTGCGGATATAAATTGGTATAGCTATGAATACCATACTCAGACATATAGTCATTAAACGGCTTAACCACCACCAGATTTTTTGATAAACATGGCGGCCAGGAATGCCAGCATAGCAATCATAAACACGACTATGCCAATAGTTAGCAACCCCGTAAGATCATTGAACAAATTTCCAAAAACTTCCATCCTGATTACCTCTCATTTTTTTAATAGTAGTAGTATATTCATTAACTGCTGTATATATACTTGATGCAAATCATAAAATATATTAAAAAACAGGCCGATAAAAGGCAAATTCAAGTTATTAACTAAAGATCAGCACCAATGGGGCACATTGCTAAATTCAATATTGACAGCTCTTCACTAACCCGGGTTCAGCTAAATATAAACGATCTGCTTTATTCTTTAAAGGTGGGCAATTGATGCTCTATCTTAAATTATCATTAGAGGCATGGAACACTCATGCATTTAATGACGTCCTGTTAAAAGAGATTTGCTCATTAGATGCAGCAACACTGCCGCTCCAGCAAGGTCTTTCGAGCAGCAGCTATGCAACCGCCGATAAACTGTCAGCTATGATTCTGAATATTGATAATGATGACTGCGAAATAATAGTTAAGGCGGGCCTGTTTTACACAGGTGTAATTGCGGGTTGTAGCTGTGCTGATGACCCGACACCAGTTGAAGAAAATAATGAGTATTGCGAAGTTCTATTTAGAATAAATAAAAGAACGGCTGAAACAAACGTATCACTGATCAGTTAAATACAGTTGACGCTCAAGGAATAGAGAAACTGGCGCTTTCCTTTGACGCAGCCGCTAGTATGCAGATAATAATATTTGGTCTATACGATGCAACAATACCTGTAATTTTACTTCCGCAGTTTATTCGTTAATTAAATCTTTAATTATTTTTACTACTTTCGGGTGATTAAATTCTCGGCCACCTACGGCTCGATAACGAATTCTACCCTGTTTATCGATCAGATATGTTGTTGGTAACCCTCGTACCGCGTATGCCACTGATACACTGCTGGTGGTATCAAACAGAATATCAAAAGTTGGGTAAATATCCAGTTGCCCGGTAAATGCAAACACATCATCGGGATTTTCCATCTGATTGACAGCGATAACTTTAAAATCATCCGCATTAATCTCCTGATGTAATCGTTCCATGGAAGGCATTTCACGAATACAGGGTGGACACCAGGTTGCCCAGAAGTTCAATAACACCACTTTCCCCCGAAAATCTGAGAGTTTTTTCTTTTCTTCATCCATGTTCATTAACTCAAAATCACTTGCCGGTGTGACTTTGTTGACAGGCGTTAAATTATAACTTAGTTTTGGCTGTTGCCAGTCAGCATTTGCCGGGCAGCATACAATCAGCAACGTTATTAATAAAAATTTATTTATATTCATCAGCTACAATATTTAAATGTTGTTCGAAAATATTAATCAGCTACAGGAAGCTTTTCCGGCGCGCATTTCAGGTTTTCGAGGGTCCCGCTGTGCTCGATACCATCCAGCTCCCATTTATAAACAAGATCAAATACGCTTTCTCGAGGCAGGTTAATTGTGGTGAATCCCTGTTGCCAGTCGCCCATCGCGAATTCTCCTTTATCGGGCAATAATGTCCACGAAAATTGAATACCCGCTTTTTTCCACTCTGCTAACCACTGTGTTTTCGTTTTAACCGGCAGCTCTTGCCCATACTCTCCTTTCCCATCCTTAACTCTATAGCGCCATTTTGATACATCATAACTCATCATCTTTTCAGAAGTATTATTCAGGATGGTGCCAAATATGCAGTAAGACGCAGCACGCTCAATTTCGTCATCTGGAAAATTATGTTTTGCATATATCGCACGGATAAAATCGGGCAGTAACTGAATCAGCTCTATCTTGAAGCCGTCATCCTCAGCAGTCCAGCTCAGCAGTCCACTGGCTTCATTCTTATGTATAACCACGTTTGCAGCATTAACTGGCGTAATTATCTCCAGTAAAGCGGCTAATAATAAAAATCTCTTGTACATTAATAACTTACGACTTGTTTACCAGGAGCTTAAAATTTAACACCTCTAACAGAAATGCCATGTGCGATTGATAACAAACTTCGTTATGATCCTGCTCATCCTACATATCTACAAAAACTAATATTATGTGGACACCAAAGTAATCTTACCTTAAATTAACAAATACGATAATTGTTTATCGTTATAGCCAAGGTCATAAAAATCGCTAGCTTTGTTTATTCGGTACTACTGATTTGAACTCGTGAATATCACATTTAAAACATTTCACCCTACTCAATATGGCTACCGATCATTGTATATCATATTCAAAAGCTTACAATCAAGCTTATAGATGCATACTGATATAGCTGCCAAAATCTTTACTTATAAACCGGCGACAATATATGTCGCCGGGTTAATAAATATACATAGCCGCTTGACTTTTAATTCGTCAGAACCCTAATATAATCAGAATCAATATATGCTATTAAAACAGCATGAAGATAGAGTATTATGATTAACAACTACCTGTATGATAAGAGGCATATCATATGTAATGTCTGCACAGGTATTACAACATAGGAGTAGCTAATGAACGTTTCACCTGAATCATTCCCTAATGCACCCACTGACTGGGATATTGAAACTGCTAAGGCAACAGCCCAGGCTGAAGGCATAACGCTTAGCAATGATCACTGGGAATTAATTCGAGCCTTGCAGGAGTACTACACTAAAGTAGAATTCCCACACCTGCGACAGATAAAAGATGCGCTTGATGAGAAATTTCATTCTCGCGGCGGCATGAAGTATCTTTATGAAATTATGCCCGGTGGACCCGTTGCTGCAGGATGTCGGCTTGCCGGACTTGAAGTGCCTGCCGGTGCGATTGATAAATCGTTTGGTAGTACTGCCTAGAAAATAACCCGGTTATCCGCAGATAATCACCGGTTAAATTCATAACATGTTTATGTGCCCTGTCGTAGCATTTGCTGACAGGGCAGCTATATGCCTGAGGCGCTTTATTAATAACAGTTTCGGCCCGAGGTCCTGTCAAGCACTTCGGGCATTGTCATAAATAATCAATTAAACTCAACTATCTGCGGATAGCATATCCAGTCAGGAGCAAATTATTATGCTCCTTTATGTATCCAGTCCGCACCAATGGTTCCCTGCAGACGCTGAAAATAACTGTCACTATTGACCCACTCCAGCATTTGTTCTGCATTTTCCATTTGTTCCTCCAGGCTTGCCCAGAGATCCGTTTCTGACTCGTTGGTTCCATCCATTTTTTGCTCGATATAGTCCCTGTTCATCTGCCATAATGCCGCGTCACGTTGCTGCTTGATCGTTAGGCGCTCCTGGTACCAGGCGCTTTGCAGCAGATAATCAAGCGTGAACATATATCGGATGGCTGGATCATCGATGCCTTTGCCTTCATGATGACCATTTGCCATTATATTCAGTACGGCCTGCAACGGCGGACATGCATCGTTTATTGAGCCATCTTCAATATAAGCTAAAGCGACTTTCTGCTGCGCTTCCACGATATTGTTTATACCGTCAACATACGCATCCATACCCTGCGTTTCCGGACGTAACATTTCTTCGTCAAAAACAATTGTTGGACTGTCAAATACCTTACCAAAAAACGCGTGAACAAATTTTTCAGTAATACGGTAACCAAGGCGGCTGGCATAGACGGTTTTTCCCTGATATTCAAAGTCTTCTATTTTTTCCAAATGGCCATTTGCGATTAAAAATTTGGGATCACGGTGTTCTATAGGCAGGCGGCACCAGATCTCGGGAATAAGCATACTGACATCATGATCAATACGGCGTCGCGATCCAATATAGCCGGCCGCAGATGAAAATCCGGCATAATCACATAAAATAAAAGATACTAGCGCGTTATTTAAGTCCGCAGTTGTTGACAGCGCATTAAACGGTCCTTTGGTTAAAGCGCCTTCAGACCCAGCACCAGTAGTTGACGGTGACTTGCCGGTCAGGCTGCAGATTATATCCATAAATAATTCTGGCAATTCGTGGTAGTGAATCGGATTATATACAGCCAGCGGGCGTATACCAGCCGCTTTATCTTCCGGGTTATTTCGGCGTCCCTGTAATACTGCATTCACTGGAAAATAGACGGGCTCGCTAAGTGACAAACCTCGAGACAGGCGTGCACCCGTCTGCGCAAGATAAAAGCTTCTTGGATTTGCTAAATCGGGGCGTTTTTGTAAATAGCGAACATTTTTGCTGGGCTCGCCATCAACAATGCGGGGGTGAGCAGAAGATACAAAATATTCACCCTCCTCCGCCTCGGCTGCTTTGCGAATTAATTCCCGCATCGGCAGGGTATAATTCTGGAAGTTAACAGTATCTTCAACCAGCTCACGGGCCTCTGCAGCGGTGAGCGGTTCAAAGTTTGAAATGAAATTTCCTGGTTCTGCCAAATCTGATTCGGCCTGTTTATCCAGGCCTCGCACAATCGCATCATCAGGACGCTGAAACAAGCGGTTTTCGCAATTTTTTACCAGCTTGATGCTTGGATTTTTATAGCGGCTGTTAAGCTTGCCTTCGACATAATGTACCGGCACGACCGTTGAAGCGGTAATATCATCTTCAGTCTGTACTTTTGTTGCCGCCACAAAATCCTGCCGTAATTTATAAATACGCCAGGTACCGTCAATGTGCACGCCAACACGCAGATAGCTGGTAATCAGTTTTCGCCCATCAAATTTAAATTCATGCCCGGGGTAACCGTTTACCTCGTCAACTGAAAAATGTCTTCGCCAGTTTTTACCCCACTGTGGTTTATAGAAACGCTTGATCAGATAAACCAGTGCCAGAATATGCTGAGGAATACTTTCCAGCCACTGATTGTACTCATCAGTGTAGATTTCCGCTGACGGTGTTAATAGACGTATCACCGAACCGAGGCTGCGCTCATTACTCAATACACCTCGGTTATCGTTTTTAGAACTGTCACGGCGGCGTGTTGAATAGTCATAATTGATAATTGCTTCCACCTGGTTCATGTCTTTTTCAAAATCACCTATGAAAACCGGACCCGAAATCATGGAATCCTGGATCGATTTTGAAATTTCAGATTTGCCGCCACCTGAAACCGTGCTTGGTTTATGACAAAACGTTCCTTCGCCCAGCGTGCCTATTAACCGCCAGCTAGGTGCATGCGGGTGTTTTTGCATATGTACCTGAAAGCCGCTTGGATAGATGTAGGTACGATCTGCCAGCAGCTTCAGTTGCTGTCTTTTGCCATCCCGTGCCCAGCTGATAGTCTGTTGCAGCATGTCAATATGCGCATTTTCCGGAATATAAACAATATCGGGAAAAATATTATCAAGTGCATAACCTTCGGCTTTAACACTGATGCCACCTTCCAGTTGCTTGCATAAGCGCGCAAAGGTGTGGCCCGTCATCTCGTCTTCGATTTTGGGAAGATAATAGGTACCCAGGTTGAATCGTGGAAACGCGACGGCGCCGCCGGAATGTTCTTCTTCTACACCGCCAAATAAATTTGCCGAATAACTGATTTGTGATTTGATTTCTTTTTTACTGTAACCGAAGTAGTTATCGGCAATAATCGTAACGATAACCCCATCCATATCGCGGCATACAATTTTGAAAGCATTGCCATCATTATAGAGTTCATTGTCATCCTGCCAGCACATACCATCTTTACGTTGACGCTCGCTGGCATCATCGTAGTGCGGCAAACCAAGCTCTTTTTTGGTTAATTTCGTGAGCTGTGGTGCGAGAATGACGCAGCCGCTATGTCCGGTCCAGTGATCAATGTCCAGAGCAGCATCATTTTCCGGCAAAAACGGATCTCCGCCATTACCAAAAATCGATTCCACAAAATCCAGGTTCGAAACCAGTGAGCCGGGCGCGAAAAATCTTGTTTCCATGCTCTTTTCAGGCAGCACACCTTCCACTTCCGGTCTGACAACAGGTCGTAATAATAATGAAACCCACAAATTGGCCGGGTCTTGTTGTTCACTGGTAATAGGCAGACCTAATAATTCTGTTGGCGGATCCAGTGCCTTCTCTAACAGACAGGCATACACATCGACGGGTACGGCTTTTTTGTCTGCCGGTATCGGTAAGCCACCTTCAACAATATGAAATACACCGGAGGTGGTGCGTCGGTCATTTTTTGGGTTGTGCAATACGCCCTGTATTAAACGGTATGATTCAATTAAATCTGACTTGTACGTGTTACTGTTAAATGGCAGCGACAGTTCACGCACAATACCATCTTCGTTTAGATTAAAGGTTTCACCTGGTAATTTAATTTCAGTATCAATGCCATTGCGTTTTAAATAGTTATTCAAAAAGTATTGTATACGCTGGTCCGCTGGACAACGGTATTCAGCAAGTAATTGTCTTTGCGCGGAATAATTCTTTAATAAACTATCAGCAACAGCCAGATAACCGCGATCTGTGCTCAAATGGCAGCGATGCCCCAAAGAAGCCAGTTGCAAACAAATATGCTGCAATGCAATTTGCCGCTTATCAACTGCTCGTCTTTCTGGAAGGATATAGTTTATCTGTGATTTCATAACGCTTTCCAAAACATAAACCTCTTTTACAACAACCAATGCTGGAGACTAATTTTAGAGGGCTGCGCGCAATATATCCAATCGAATTATTTCTACATTAATAAATTACGAACTGCTAAAATATATTAAAAACAATAACATATGCTTTTATCTATTTAGCATGCGCACCATAACAGTGCGAGATTCCAAAAATATTTTGCGAAATCAGCAAAAAAATCTCCGGCACAACGCCGGTTGAGGGTAGCTTCAGGGAGGAGATTTTAACGGGCGGCATTGGCATTGCCTTAAAGACATATCCTCATGAAAATATAAGTTAATGCAGCATTGCTGTCCCACTTAATGTTAGAAACATGGATTGGCAACTGTTGTGCGAGACCGTATGCCGCATGGATGCGGCATTCGAGCGTACAAGCAAGTATTCACGCGTGTAATTTGAATGGGACAGCAATGGTTAATGCAGCTATTTTTTTTTGACCGGGCGCTGCCAGTCTTTTATATGCTTTTGCGGACTGCGGCTTAATGTTAAACCATAGTCTTCGGTATCTCTGGTAATCGTTGAGCCTGCGCCAATCGTGGTATTTTCGCCAATGGTTACCGGTGCAATCAGTTGTGTGTCTGAACCAATAAACGCGCCATCTTTAATAATGGTTTTGAATTTATTCGCACCGTCATAATTGCAGGTAATGGTGCCCGCGCCAATATTGACATTTTTACCAATCTCACTGTCGCCAAGGTAAGTTAAGTGGCTGGCTTTACTGTTGACACCCAGCGTTGTATTTTTTATTTCAACAAAATTGCCTACCCGGCTGTTTTCCTGCAAGTGTGTCCCTGGGCGAATGCGAGCGAAAGGCCCAACTTCTGTTTTCCTGTCGATAATCGCATTTTCGATGACAGAATAAGGTTTGATAGTGCAGTCACTGGCAATGCTGCTGTTTTTGATTACGCAGCCAGCACCGACGCTGACATGGGAACCGATATTTGTTTCTCCTTCAAACACGCAGTTAATATCAATAAAACTGTCATTGCCGACTTTTAAATCACCGCGAACATCTATGCGTGCTGGATCAGCCAGCGTCACGCCGTCTGTTAATAATTTTTCAGCAATACCCTGTTGAAAAATTCTTTCCAGACGGGCTAGTTGTTTTCTGTCATTAACCCCTTCAACTTCATAACTATGATCTACCTGCGTGGTAATTATTTCATTACCATCTTTAACGGCCAGGGCAATCATATCCGTTAGATAGTATTCACCCTGTGCATTGTTATTATCGATTTTAGCCAGGTTTTCGTGGAGGTAAGCTGCATTAACAGCCACTATACCGGTGTTCACTTCTTTAATCGCCCTGATCTCATGAGATGCATCTTTATCTTCCACAATGGCAGTTACTTTTCCGTTTTCACGAACGATGCGGCCATAGCCAGCCGGGTTGTCAAGGTTAACCGTCAATAGAGATACATTATTTGCGCTGACATTATTAACTAATTTTTCCAATGTTTCTGCTTTTATCAGGGGAACGTCGCCGTATAATATCAGCACCACATTTTCATCGCTAATGTGAGGACTGGCCTGCTGCACGGCATGGGCTGTGCCTAATTGTTCATCCTGCAGGCACCACTCAACATCGAAATGCTGGCACTGCTGTTTCAGTAATTCACCGCCATGGCCATATACCACCTGAACCTGTTTCGCGCCGAGACTTTTGCTGGTGTTATAGACATGCTCAACCATGGGTATTCCTGCAAGCCTGTGCAACACCTTTGGCTTTGTCGAGCGCATGCGGGTACCGGCGCCAGCAGCGAGGATAATGACGGATAGATTCATCTTAATAATCTCTACGTTTTAATATTTTATAAGCCTTAACCACAGAGACACAGAGAGCACAGAGGATTCTTTATGTTTTATAAAAATATAAACTCTGTGCTCTCTGTGTCTCTGTGGTGAAATTCCTTTGTTTTATATATAAAAAAGGCCGCACCCTCTCGGGTTCGACCTTTTAATTTTAGTCTATTACGCCTGTAATTATATTTTATGCTTATTTTTTCTTGCGAATTTTCTTCAATGCTTCAATTTGCGCCACAGCTTCTATTAATTCAGACTTGGCTTTAGCATAATCCATTTCGGAAGCTTTTTCTTTCATGGTGGCTTCAGCACGGGTTTTTGCTTCCAGTGCCGCTGCCTCATCGATATCCGCCGCACGCAATGCGGTATCCGACAGAATCGTCACTACATGCGGCTGAATCTCCAGGATGCCACCGCTGACATAAAACGCTTGCTCTTCGCCTTCCAGTGGTATTACCCGAACAACCCCTGCCTTCAGGGTAGACAGCATCGGGGCATGACGAGGCATAACGCCGACTTCACCCAGTTCAGCGGGTGCGTACACCTGGGTTACCGTGCCGGAATAAATTTCCTTTTCAGCACTTACGATGTCTACGTGCATTGTCATTGGCATGGGCTTATCTCTGCTATTCGTCGTTACGCTAACTTACAATTATTTATTTAAGATCAAACTACCAGCTACAATGTTTTCGCTTTTTCAACAACTTCTTCAATGCCGCCAACCATATAAAACGCCTGCTCGGGTAAATCATCATATTCTCCGGCAAGAATCGCTTTAAATGCTGCCAGGTTGTCTTTCAGTGAAACGTATTTGCCCGGCGATCCGGTGAAAATTTCAGCAACGAAGAAAGGCTGTGACAGGAAGCGTTGAATTTTACGCGCACGAGCAACGGCCTGCTTATCTTCGTCAGATAATTCATCCATACCCAGGATGGCGATAATGTCTTTCAGTTCCTTGTAACGCTGCAGCAGCCCCTGCACACCACGGGCTGTATCATAATGCTCGCTGCCGATGACCAGCGGGTCAAGAATACGCGAAGTTGAATCCAGCGGGTCTACCGCCGGGTAAATACCCAGTTCCGCAACCTGACGAGACAGCACCAGGGTCGCATCCAGGTGGGCGAAGGTCGTTGCCGGTGATGGGTCAGTCAGGTCGTCAGCCGGTACGTAAACCGCCTGGAAAGACGTAATCGAACCGGTCTTGGTTGAGGTAATACGTTCCTGCAGTACACCCATTTCTTCTGCCAGCGTCGGCTGGTAGCCTACCGCCGACGGCATACGTCCCAGTAATGCGGATACTTCGGTACCTGCCAGGGTGTAACGGTAGATGTTATCAATGAACATCAACACGTCACGGCCTTCATCACGGAAATGCTCCGCCATGGTCAGACCGGTTAATGCCACGCGAAGACGGTTGCCCGGCGGTTCATTCATCTGACCATATACCAGCGCCACCTTGTCCAGTACGCCGCCCTCCTGCATTTCGTAGTAGAAGTCGTTACCCTCACGGGTACGCTCACCAACACCGGCAAATACCGAGAAGCCGGAATGTTCAACCGCAATGTTACGTATCAGCTCCATCAACGTCACGGTCTTACCAACACCGGCGCCGCCGAACAGGCCGATTTTACCGCCCTTGGCTATAGGCATTACCAGGTCAATTACCTTAATGCCTGTTTCCAGGATCTCGGTAGCTGGCGCCTGTTCTTCAAAAGTTGGCGGCTTGCGGTGAATCGGTGCTGAGTCTTTATTACCGATATCACCCTTGTTATCAATCGGGTCGCCCAGTACATTCATGATACGTCCCAGGGTTTTCTCACCAACGGGTACTCGAATCGCATCGCCAGTATTTTTCACTTCCATGCCTCGGCGTAAGCCTTCACTGGGACCTAACGCAATCGCACGCACCACGCCATCACCTAACTGCTGCTGCACTTCCATGGTTAAACCTGTTTCTTCAAGTTTAAGCGCGTCATAAATTTTAGGAATGGAGTCCCGTGGAAATTCGACGTCAATTACCGCGCCGATAATTTCTACTACGTTTCCGGTACTCATGTTGTTATCCTCGTAATATATTAAATTCTGTTAGTATTCTGTTTATGTTATGCAGATACCTGCGGTGCCAGGTGAAGAATGCCGGCAGCCTAGACTGCCGCCGCGCCTCCAACAATTTCGGAGATCTCCTGCGTAATCGCCGCCTGGCGGGCTTTATTGTAAATAGTCTGCAGTTCCTTGATGATATCAGATGCATTATCAGTCGCACTTTTCATTGCGATCATTCGAGCAGCCATTTCACAGGCAATATTTTCGACCACGCCGCGATAGACCTGGGATTCTATAAAACGCATCATTAAGGCATCAATAATCAGCTTCGTATCCGGCTCATACATATAGTCCCAGTGATGATCCAGTTTCTTGTCGATTTCGCCATTGGCAGGAATCAACTGCTGAATGTAGGGTTTCTGCGACATGGTATTGACAAATTCATTGCCGACAAGAATCAGGCGATCAATTCTGCCATCATCGTAGGCATCCAGCATTACCTTCACGGTACCAATCAGGGCTTCGTTGGCCGGCACATCACCCAGGTGATCGGCCTGTGCAATGATTTTGCCTTTAAACC